>NZ_JAPSMD010000204.1 GCF_027856955.1 Falsiroseomonas oryzae
GGGCCCGCCGGTGCTGGACCCCGACCTCGACGTGGAGGCCGCGCTGGTGCTGGCGCTCGGTCACCTGACGGAGGTGCTGCTGTGGCACGCGCCGGCCGCCGCGGCGGGCACCACGCCCGAGGGCGTGCACCAGATGCGCGTCGCGATGCGCCGGATGCGCTCGCTGCTGCGGGTATTCCGCCCGGCCTGCGACGGGCCCTCCCTCCGCCGCTTCGATGCCGGGCTGAAGGGGCTGGCCGGCGTGCTGGGCCCGGCGCGCGACTGGGATGTGTGGCTCGGCGGGCTGGGCGCGGAGGTCGCCGCCGCGCTGCCCGAGGAACGGCGCATCGCTGCGCTGCTGCGTGCCGCCCGGACGACGCGGGAGGCCGCCTATGCCGCGCTGCGCCCGGTGCTGGCCGGGCCGGAGCTGCGCCGGGTCGCCTGGGATGCCGTAGCCCTGGCGGAGACCCGCCCCTGGCGGGTGGAGGGCGAACCCGAGCAGGCCGAACGCCGCAGCGGCACGCTCGCGGACTTCGCGGCCGGGGTGCTGGACAAGCGCTGGCGCCGGATCGAGGACGCGGGCGAGGACATCGCCGATCTTCCCACCGACGACTTCCATGCGCTGCGCATCGAGGCCAAGCGCATGCGCTACGCGGCGGAGCTCTTCTCGCCGCTCTGGGGCCGCAAGCGCGGCAAGCGCTTCCTCTCCCGCCTCGCGGAGGTGCAGGAGGCGTTCGGCCTGGCGAACGATGCCGTGGTGGCCCATGCGCTGATGGGCGCGCTGGTCGGGCGCGACGGGCGACTGGCCTGGGCGGCCGGCGTGGCGGAGGGCTGGGCATTGGCCCGGGCGCGCCGGGCGCGCGGCCGGGCTGGTGCGGCGTGGAAGGACCTTCTGGACGGCGGAATCTTTTGGAATCAGGGCTAAAGCACGCTCTCTTGTGTTCACGTATAGGTTGAAGAAGGGGTTGCAGCCTCCCCGCACGCGCGGTAGGCGTAGGGCCTCCCAAGACACCTTCGGTCCCGTGCGGCAACCACGTCGGATTTTCCGTTCCTCGCCCAACCCACGCCGCTGGCGCACGCCGGCGCTGGCGTTCGCCGTCGTGCTGACGGCGATCGTGACGGGCTATGGCCTGCCCACCGACCTGATGGGCTCCGCACCGCGCTACCAGGACTGGTCGGCGCTGGCCGCGGAGGTCCGCGTGGTGGATGGCGACACGCTGCGGCTTGGCGACCGCACGGTGCGGCTGGCCGGGATCGACGCGCCGGAGCGCGGGCAGCCCTGCAGCGATCAGGCGGGGCGGACGTTCGACTGCGGCGCCGCCGCGGCGGAGGCGCTCTCCCGCCTGGTGAATGGCCGCTCCGTGGTCTGCGTGGTGTCCGGCCGCGACAGGTTCGGCCGCGGCCTGGGCCAATGCACCGCGGCCGGGGCAGAGCTGAATGCCGGCCTGGTCCGGGCCGGCTGGGCGCTGTCGCAGGGCGACGACGCGACGTTGCTGGCCGCCGAGGTGGAAGCCCGCCGCGCCGCGCGCGGCCTCTGGGCCGGCGGCTTCACCCGCCCCGAGGAATGGCGCCGCCGGAACTGATACCCGGCTCATGAAATCCTGACCGACCGCAGGCAGGCGTAATCGGTCAGGGATGCGACGCGGCCCCGCTCGTCGATGAGGCGGTTCCAGGCGTCGCAGCAGCCGTCGATGACGGCACCGAGGTCGGCGAAGAGGCGATGCGAGATGAAGCGCTCTCGCAGGTAGAGCCAGACGCGCTCGACTGGGTTCAGGTCAGGGCTGTAGGGCGGCAGGAAGACGAGGCTGACGTTGTCGGGCACTGCGATGTCCTTCGCCGTGTGCCAGCCTGCTCCGTCGAGCAGCAGGGCGACATGGACGCCCTCCGGCAGGCTCGCCCCGAAGCGCTGGAGGAAAGCGGCCATGGCGGCGGCGCTGGTCTCGGTCAGCACGAGGGCGAAGGCCTTGTCTGTGCCGGGCCGGACGGCGGCGTAGATCCAGGCCGAGGCATAGCGGCGGTCGATGATGCCGACCGGGCGGACGCCGCGCTCGAACCAGACCCGCGTGCCGCGCCCTTTCTGGCCGACGCGGGCCTCGTCCTGGCACCAGAGTTGCAACTCCTTGTCGGGATGACGTCGGGCGATCTCGCTCAGCGCGGCTGCAAGGCCCCCTTTTGGAAGCGCCGCTGCGCCGTTGTGTCGGTCAGCGGGTGTCGTGGCCGGGTCTTCTGCCAGGACAGCCCGAGCGACTTCACCAGCCGCAGCATGCCGCCCTTGCGGTAGACGACGCCGAAGCGCTCCTCGGCCAAGCGGCAGAGGTCGACCACCCGCCAGGCCGAGACGCCGTCGCGCTCCGGATCGGGGCCGCGCAGGATCAGCGCTTTGAAGGCCGCCTGCTGGCCGTCGGTCATCCGCGCCGGGCGGCCGGGACGCGGGGCGTCGCGCAGGCCATCAATGCCCTCGGCGTTGAAGCGGATCACCCAGTCCCGCAGCGTCTGGCGGTCCATCCCGGCAGCGCGCGCCGCCGCCTCCCGGCTCATGCCGTCCAGCGCGTTGGCCAGCGCTATCAGCCGCGCCGCCACCCGACCGTCGCTCTCTCGTCGGGCCAGGCGGCGCAGGTCCGCCGCCTCCAAGTCCGTCCGGATCGCCAGCGGCGCTCCCACCGTCATGCCCTCCGAGATGCCGGAGGACAACGAATCACACCCGCTCGTCTCGCACCCTACACAGGCGAGTCAGCATTTCACGAGCTGGGTATGAGACGGGTCGCTATCCGGCCCATCCGGCCGACGGCGTGCGTCGACTTCGGATGCGCTACGGCGCAAGCCTCGCCGCCCGTCGCACGGTGCCGGCCGGGTAAGCCTCTTCCGCGCTCACCAGGATGTTGCCGCCGCTCCGCAACATGCGCGTCGACAGGCCGCGCCGGGCCGGATAGCAGGGGCGCCATGTCCAGCGCCGCCGTCAGCCCGCCGTGACATCCGCGACCTCGCCGGCCAGGGCCGGCGAGGCTCGCCGCACGCGGATACGCTGCGTCCGGCACCGCAACGCCCGCGCGCCAGCGCGCCGGGCCCCAACCGGTGCACGCCCGACATGTCCACTCCGCCTTCGACGCGCGGCCTCGCGGCCTGGCGCGACGCCCTGCAAGCTCGGCCCCCCGCCGCATCCGGACGCGCCGCCATCCAGGCGCCGGAGCGCATCGTGGCGCTCGACAGCCTGCGCGGCCTCGCCGCGCTCTCGGTCGTCATCTACCACGGCCTACTGGTCCACCCGTCCTACTTCTGGGTGCTGGGCGGAGAGGGCAACAACGTCTTCGCCACCGGCCGGCTGGACGTGCTGCTGTTCACCGCCACGCCCCCAAGCCTGCTCTGGTCAGGGCGGGAGGCGGTGCTTCTCTTTTTCGTGCTGAGCGGCTTCGTGCTGAGCCTGGCCTTCCAGGGGCCTCGCCGGCCGCGCTACCTGCCTTTCGTCGCCCGGCGCGCCTGCCGGCTGCTGCTGCCCTCCGCCGCGGTGGTGGTGGCGGTCGCGCTGGTGGTGCAACTCGTCGGCAACGCGCCGCGGCCCGGCCTCAGCATCTGGTTCAACGAGCATTCCTGGGGGGCGATGCCGGACTGGCGGATGCTGGTGCGGCACATGCTGCTCATCGGCACGGACTATCCGCTGAACAACGTGCTCTGGACGCTGCACTACGAATGGCACGCCTCGCTGCTGTTCCCTGCCGTCTTCGCCCTCGCCGCGGCGGGGCTGCGCATCGTGCTGCCGGTCATGCTGGCCGTGCTGCTGGTGGTGACGGTGGAGGCGACGCTGACCGGGTGGGGCTATCTCTCGACGCTCTACTTCCTGCTCTACTTCCTGTTCGGCGCCGTCGTCGCCACGCAGCGCGGCTGGCTGGTGCCGGCGGTGCACGGCCTGCCGCGCGCGGGGCGGGTCGTGCTCTGGCTGCTGGCCTATCTGCTGCTGAACATCCGCTGGCTCCTGCCCGGGCCGGAGAGCCTGTTCGACCTCAAGGCCGGGCTGGGGGCGGCGCTGCTGATCCTGCTGGTACTCGCCTCGGCACGGGCGCAGGCGCTGCTGATGGTGTGGCCCCTGCCCTGGCTGGGCCCGATATCCTTTGCCCTGTACCTCGTCCATGTGCCGACCATCCTGGCCGTGCTGCGCGTGGTGCCGCCGGCGGTGCCGGTGCCGCTGGCCGTGATGGCGGCCGCCCTGCTCTCGCTCGGGCTGGCCGCGCTGCTGCATCGCTGGGTGGAACGCCCGGCCATCCGGCTTGGCCACGCGGTTGCGGCGCGGCTCTGAAGCCGCCAGGGCAGCCCGGCGGTTACCGCGGCGAGCACGACAATATGCGGGCAGGCCCGGCCGGGCCAAGTTGCCAAGGCGTCCGGCCCGATCCTATCTTGCGCCGCACCATAACGGGGCCGCGAGCAGCGGCGGCTCTGGCGCTCGAGGAAGCAAAGCATGGCCACGACCCCCAACGGGACCGTCACCTTCACCCTCGACGGTACGAACCGAAGCACCCGCCTGCCGGTGCTGAAGGGCGCGATCGGCCCTGATGTCGTGGACATCCGCAAGCTCTACGCCGACCTCGGCGTCTTCACCTTCGACCCGGGCTACGGCGAGACGGCGAGCTGCGAGAGCCAGATCACCTACATCGACGGCGACGAGGGCGTGCTGCTCTATCGCGGCTACCCGATCGAGCAGCTGGCCGAGCATTCCGACTTCATCGAGGTCTGCTACCTGCTGATGAACGGCGAGCTGCCGAACGCCCAGCAGTTCAAGGAATTCAAGAAGGGCGTCACCTACCACACGATGGTGCACGAGCAGATCCGTCGCTTCTTCGACGGCTTCCGCCGCGACGCGCACCCGATGGCGGTGATGTGCGGCGTGGTCGGCGCGCTGGCCGCCTTCTACCACGACAACCTCGACATCAACGATCCGGAGCAGCGGCGCATCGCAGCCTTCCGGCTGATCGCCAAGGTGCCGACCATCGCGGCGATGGCCTACAAGTACTCGCTCGGCCAGCCCTTCGTGTACCCGCGCAACGACCTCGATTATGCGGCCAACTTCCTCTACATGCTGAACGCCGTACCGGCGGAGCCGTATCAGGTCTCCCCGGTGCTGGCGAAGGCGATGGACCGCATCCTGGTCCTGCACGCAGACCACGAGCAGAACGCCTCCACCTCGACCGTGCGCCTGGCCGGCTCGACCGGCGCCAACCCCTTCGCCTGCATCGCCGCCGGCATCGCAGCGCTGTGGGGCCCCGCGCATGGCGGCGCCAACGAGGCGGTGCTGAAGATGCTCGGCGAGATCGGGCACGTGAAGAACATCCCCGCCTTCATCGAGAAGGTTAAGGACAAGAACTCCGGCGTGAAGCTGATGGGCTTCGGCCACCGGGTCTACAAGAACTTCGACCCGCGCGCGAAGATCATGCAGAAGACCTGCCACGAGGTGCTCGGCGAACTCGGCATCACCGACGAGCCGCTGCTGGACCTGGCGATGGAGCTTGAGCGGATCGCGCTGGAGGACGACTACTTCGTCTCCCGCAAGCTCTACCCGAACGTCGATTTCTACTCGGGCATCATCCTGAAGGCGATGGGCATCCCGACCAGCATGTTCACCGTGATCTTCGCGGTGGCGCGCACGGTGGGGTGGGTCAGCCAGTGGAAGGAGATGGTCGAGGATCCGTCCCAGCGGATCGGCCGCCCGCGGCAGATCTACACCGGCCCTGGCAAGCGCGACTACATCCCGGCCGTCAAGCGCGGCTGACCCGCGGGCGACACCGCCACTTCGGCCTGACCGGAAGGCCCGCCCGCGCGATGCGGGCGGGCCTTCATGCTGTCTGCGCAACGAGATTCCTCAGCCGTCGCGTGAAATCATGCGGCCATCCCCCTGAATCAACGCGGAACATCGGGCAAGAATCCCACGCCGCGAGTCCGCATCGCCGGCGGCGACGAGTCCAAGATGGCAGGGCCTCGGGCGAATTCCCGGACGGTTTCATCAACCCGGACGCGTAAATTCTTAATGCACCGTTAAAAAACCTCTTGAACCGCGCCCCGAGTCCTGAGAGTGTTCGCCTGTAAGTTGATATCCACAGGAAGGTCTAAACCGATGCGCGCAGAGGCCCTGGTCCACACGGCAAAGCCCCTGGACGAGCTGGTCCGTCGCCGGCTGCGCCAATGGCCGCAGCGCCCGCCCGGCGCCCCCCGCACCTCACGTCAGGCCGGCACCTGGATGCGCGCCCGCCCCGGCGAGGCCAACCTGCTCGGGCAACCGTTCCTCAAGTTCCCGGGGGCCAGCACCTTCCGCACCATCCCCGACGGGCTCTGGCTGCATTTCGGCCCCGATCCCGACGACCGCTGGGCCGACATCCTCTGCATTGAGGCCTGCGGGTCGGTGCAGAACCTGCAGGACAAGCGCGCGCGCTTCGCGCCCTCGACCAGCTCGCTGCTGGTGGTCTGCCCGGTGCGCTGGCTGCACGAGCCGGCCGAGCCGAACGACCCGACGCCCCGCTGGCACCTGATCCGCATGCTGCGCGACGAGCCGCACGAGCCGCTGGTGCTGCCGGTGCGCGACGTCCGCGTGCTCTACGGGCTCAAGGCCCGCCACTACCAGTCCGTTGCTCGCGGCCAGGTGCCGCATCCGCATGAGTATTTCTGCCCGATCGAGGCGCTGACCGCCGAGCGCGGCCAGGAGGATCCCGCCTTGGCCGCGTTGATCGGGCGGGCCTCGGCCGCCGCCAACTTCATGGTGCCGGCCTGACCGCCTTCGGCGCCAGGGCTGGGCGGGCGCGCCATGGGTCGGCCGCCCACCCTGCCCACCAGGCGAAAGATTCTCAATCTTCTGCTATCGTCTCACGAACTCACACCGCTGCGTCGGAGTCGCCGTGATTGGCACGCGGGTCGGCCGCCGGCCGGATCCGGCGCAACGGCAGGATGAATGTAAAGCTGTCGCATTGCCGCGCCCGAACGTTTCCTGACGGGCAGGTAACGCATTCGGCGCTTGACCGGATCGGTCCGACAGGAAAAAGTCGTCCCGACGTTGATCGGCCGGGAGAGTCGTTTCCGGCCATGGCAAGCGATTGGACCGAACATGCTCAGGAAGCTGTCCTTGGCGACCGCCCTCGCAGGAGCGATTGCCCTGGTTGCCCCCGCGAAGCAGGCGGATGCCGCGCTGTTTCAGTTGACGATCGGCACGTCCAGCGGTGACCTCGTCGCCGTTCTGGACGGTTCGATCGCCGGCAATGTCGTGTCGGTGACAACCGTCCAATCCGCCAGCTTCAACGGCAATCCCTTTCCCGCGCTCGGCTTCGTCGGTACCTTCACCGACCTCGTCTTGAACGGCACGACCGGTGGGGTCGGCTTGGTGAGCACCGACGGCCTCACCATGGACTTCACCGCCTGCGACACGGCTATTTGCGCCGGCAACGCCTTCAGCATCGGGACCATCAGCGGCGGCTCGGTCGTCGAGGTCATCGTCGCCCTCGACGGCGATTCTGTCTTCGAGGAGTTCAACGTCCAGGCCTACACCCTGGAGCGCTTGAACCCGACGGCGGTGCCGGAGCCCGGCACCCTCGCCCTGTTCGGCATCGCCGGCCTCGCGCTGGTCGCTGCGAGCCGCCGCCGTCCGCAGCTTCCGGCGCTCGCCACCGCCTGATCCCTGCCCCGGCAGCGCCCGGCGCTGCCCGGCTTGATGGATCTTTCGCGAAGCCGCGCTGCCCCGCAGCGCGGCTTTTTCGTGTGCGCCGACCCGGCCCGCTCTCAGCTCGCCAGGCTCCAGAACATCCGCAGCACCGTCAGGCCGAGGAAGGCCGCGAACAGCCGCTTCAGCAGCAGCGGCGGGATGCTGTGCGCCAGCTTCACCCCCCAGGGCGCCGCCAGCAGGCTGGCCGGCACGATCAGCGCGAAGCCGATCAGGTTCACGTAACCCAGGCTCAGCGGCGGCAGCAGCGGGTTGCCCCAGCCGCCATAGACGAAGCCGATGGTGGCGGGGATCGAGATGATCACCCCGAAGGCGCTCGCCGTCGCCACCGCGCTGCGGATCGGCGCGCCGAACATCGACAGGATCGGCACCCCCACCGTGCCGCCGCCGATCCCCATCATCGCGCTGACCGCGCCGATGAAGGTGCCGATGGAATGCCGCCGCTTCCCCGTCGGGAAGCTGTCGCGCAGCCGCCAATCCACCCCGGTGAGGGCCATGTTCAGCGCCACCGCCAGCGCGATCACCGCGAACACCGCCGTATGCGCGCTGCCCGCCACCACCACCCCCAGCAGCGTGCCCAGAAGCACCCCGCCCGCGATGGACGGCACCAGGCTGCGCAGCAGCGGCACGTCCATCGTGCCCTTCGCGAAGTGCTTCCGCGCCGACTGGATCGAGGTTGGGATGATGGTCGCGAGCGAGGTCCCGACCGCCAGCTTCATCTGCACCGCCTCCGGAATGCCGAACAGCGGGAAGACGCTGAACAGCACCGGCACGATCACGATCCCGCCCCCCACCCCCAGCAGCCCCGCCAGCAGGCCGGAAGCGAGCCCGGTGAACGCCATGGCCAGCGCCAGCCCGGCCAGCCAGAGCGGGTCCTGCATGAAGTCCATCTTCTTGTCCCGGCATTCCTGAAAGGTCAGGGGCCGTGCCATAACCAGCCCTCACCAGGACGTCACCCCGCGTGCCGATCATCGCAGACCCGCTGTTCTGGGCGCTCGCCATCCCCGCCTTCCTGCTGACCGGCATCAGCAAGGGCGGCTTCGCCTCCGGCGCAGGCAACGTCGCCGTGCCGCTGATGTCCCTCGTCATCCCCGCCCCGCAGGCCGCCGGCATCGCGCTGCCCGTGCTCTGCGCCATGGACCTGACAGGCCTGCGCGCCTGGTGGGGCCGCTGGAGCGCGCGCGACCTGCGCGCGATCCTGCCGGGCGGGCTGCTCGGCGTGGCGCTGGGCGCGGCCATGTTCGGGCTGCTGAGCGACCGCCACGTGAAGCTGATGGTCGGCACCATCGCGCTGGTCTTCCTGGCGCGCAGCCTGTGGCAGGCACGCCCCGGCCGCGTGGCGCCGCCACCGGCCACGCCGCATCGCGGGAAGGCCGGCTTCTGGGCGATGCTGTCGGGCCTCACCTCCACCATCGCCCATGCCGGCGGGCCGCCGCTGGCCGTCTATCTCTATCCGCTGCGGCTGGACCGCGCGCAGCTGGCGGCCACCGTCGCCGTGTTCTTCGCCGTGCTGAACTACGTGAAGCTTGTGCCCTATTTCGTCCTGGGCCAGCTGTCGGCGACCAACCTGCTGACCGCGCTGCTGCTGCTGCCGCTGGCGCCGATCGGCGTGCGCATCGGCATCTGGCTGGCGGGGCGGATGAGCGACCGTGCCTTCTACCGGCTGATCTACGCGATGCTTTTCGTCACCGGCGTGAAGCTCGTGTGGGACGGGCTCGGCTTCTGACCCGCGTCGTGTTCCGCCGACGCGGATCGCGCCGCGGCCTTCGCTTGTGCGACCGATCCACCGCGTCGGCGATCGCGCCGTCGCGGACCGCGCGCTAGGCGCGGTAGCGCGCCAGCACGGCCGCGCCCGCCGGGCCGGCCGCGCCTTCCCACTCGAACACCGCCGCCG
>NZ_JAPSMD010000205.1 GCF_027856955.1 Falsiroseomonas oryzae
GCGCGCGCCGGGCGCATAGCGCAGGCCGCGCCGTTCCACCGCGCCGGCGCGCGGCGTGGCCAGGCCGGCCAGGTGCATCGGCAGGCCGCTGGCCAGCAGCCGCGCCAGCATCAGCCCTGCAGCGCCTCCCGCGCCTCCACCAGGCCGCGGCGCTGGTCCGGCGTCACCTGCGGGTAGTGCAGGCCGAGCCCTTCCAGCGCGTGGCAGATCGCCGCGACCACGACCAGCCGCGTGAACCACTTGCGGTCTGCCGGCACCACGTACCAGGGCGCGTGCGGCGCCGCGGTCGCGCGGATCGCCGCCTGGTAGGCCTTCATGTAGTCGTCCCAGTGCTGGCGTTCCTGCACGTCGTTGGCGCTGAACTTCCAGTTCTTCTCCGGCTCCTCGATGCGCTTGAGGAAGCGCTGGCGCTGCTCCTCCGGGCTGACATGCAGGAAGAACTTGAGGACGACGACGCCCTGCCGCGCCAGGTAGCGCTCGTAGGCCGCGATATCCTCCAGCCGCTCGTCCCAGATCTGCTTGCCGACCAGGCGCGGCGGCAGCTTCTGGCGGTCCAGCACCGCCGGATGCACGCGCGCCACCAGCACCTCCTCGTACCAGGAGCGGTTGTGGATGCCGATCTGGCCGCGCTGCGGCAGCCATTGCTGGTGCCGCCAGAGGAAATCGTGATCCAGCTCCTCCGGTCCCGGCGCCTTGAAGCTGGCGACGTGGCAGCCCTGCGGATTCACGCCGGAGAAGACGTGCTTGATGGCGCTGTCCTTCCCGGCCGCGTCCATCGCCTGGAAGATGCAGAGCAGGGCCCAGCGGTCCTGCGCGTAGAGCATGTCCTGCTGTTCGGAGAGGTACTGGACGCCGCGTTGCAGCAGCGCTTCCGAGCCGTCCTTCTCCAGGTCGAGCCCGCCATCGTCATCGGGCTTGTGGTCCCTCAGGCGGAACCCCTTTCCGCTGTCCACGCGGTAGCGCGCCAGCAGCTTCTCGACGGACTTTTCCATCGGCGTCCCCCCTCATCGATTGCGTTCGGGTCGCAGCATCCAGGCCAGGCAGGCCACCTGCAAGGCCAGCGTGAGGCCGAAGGCCCAGGCATAGCCGGCCGGCGCCCAGCCGCCGGAGGCGGTGCGCGGCCAGAGGTCCAGGATCCAGCCGATGGCGTTCTGCAGCAGGAAGACCAGCACCAGCATCGCGACGTTGATCGCGGTGGCGACGCGGCCCGCGAGCTCCGCCCCGAAGCGCTGGCCGATCGCGGCATAGCCGGTCGGGCCGGCCGCGCCGCACAGCGCGAAGACGAACCACAGCAGCGCAAGCACGGCCGGATGGTGCGAGGGATCGAGGATCAGCACCGCCTGCACCGCCGCCATGCCGCCCATCGCCACCCAGGGCATCGTCATCGGTCCCCAGCCGCGCCGCTGCAGCACCGAGGACGCCTGCCCGAACCCCGCGCTGCCGGCCATCAGGCCGAGCGCATAGACCAGCAGCAGCGTCGCGCGCCCCGCATCGTCCAGCCCGCCCACGTCGCGCAGCCAGGGGCCGGCCCAGAGCCCCTGGTAGGTGAAGTTCATGGCCGAGAGCAGCGCCACGGCCGGCGCCAGGCGCAGGAAGCCGGCATTGGCGAAGATGCGTCCGAACTCCCGCGCCTCCGCCGCCAGGCTGCGGCGCTGCGGCACCACGCCCGGCCCGTGGTCCGGCACGGAGAGCCAGATCCAGAGCGAGGTCGCCGCCGCCATGACTCCAAGCAGCGCGAAGACGCCGCGCCAGCCCAGCGCCGGCACCAGGAGCGCCGCCGGCACTGTCGCTGCCAGGCTGCCCAGCGCGCCGACGAAGACGCCGAGGCCCGTCATCGCGGCCACCCGGTGCTTCGGGTACCACTGCGAGTTGACCTTCAGCATCGCGATCAGCCCGGCGGAGATGCCGAAGCCCGTGACCACGCGGCCGACCGCCAGCAGCAGCGGCCCCGGCGCCAGCGCGCAGATGACGAAGCCGCTGGCGGCGACGATCGCCAGCGTGGCCTGCACGCGCCGCGCGCCCCAGAAGTCGATGGCCAGCCCGACGGGCAGTTGCGCCGCCGCATAGGCCGCGAAGAACATCGCCGCCAGCAGCCCGAGCTGGCTGGCCGAGAGCGCGAACTCCACCGCCAGCAGCGGCCCGATCGTCGCGACCAGCGTGCGTGCCGCCTGGTTGACGAAGTTGAGCCCCGCCAGCGGCAGGGTGAGGCGCGCGAAGGAGGGGTGGGTCATGCGCGCCTCATCGGACTCTGACCTGGCGGCCTGCGCAGCAGGCCGAGCGGCCGAATGGCCGCCGCCGCGAGTGCGTCACGCCGCTGGCGTGCCTGCGGCACGACGCAGCCAAGCGCGCGGAGGCGCGCGCCGGCGATTGAGGGCGAAGTGCGTCAGCACTTCGCAAGGCAAGTCTCACTGCATCCGCAGCCGCACGCTGACCGGGCAGTGGTCGGACAGGCGGTCGCGGAAGCTGCGGTCGCGCTCGCCATAGACCAGCACGGCCATGCTGTTCGGCACCAGCCAGTTGCGCGCCTCGCCGCCCAGCAGGATGTGGCTGATGAAGGGCCGCCCGCCCCGCGCATCCGCCCAGCAGGGCGAGGCGAAGCCGGCGGTCGGGCGCGCGAGCGGCGCCTCGCCCTCGACGATGCGCAACAGGTCGTCGCGCGGGCCGATGCGGCGGTTGAAGTCGCCGAGGATGGCGAAGGCAACGCCCTCGCGCCGCCGCGCCTCCACCCAGCGCGCCAGCACCTGCGCCTGGCGGGCCAGGCCTTCGCAGTCCGGCGGGCCGGACTCCAGCGGGTCCTCGCGGCAGCCGGCGTTGAGATGGACGGAGAGCAGGCGCAGCCGCGCGCCGTCGCGCGTTTCCACCGTGATGTCGGCGCCGCGCCGCAGGCTGCGCCGCGCGCCGGCGCGGATGTCGAGCTCCACCAGGTCGCGATGCGGGATGACGCGCAGCGTGCGCCGCACGGCGAAGCCCGGGCGCTGGACGTCGCTCTCGTCGGTCAGGTGGATCGCGTAGTTGGACGGGTCGAAGACGCGCGCGGCGGCCTGCTCGCCGTCGATCTCCTGGAGGGCGACGATGTCGGCGTTGAGCCGGTTGGCGTAGCCGCGCAGCAGCGCGAAATCCTCCGGCAGCCGTGCGCGCAGTTCGCGCGGCAGGTCGGGGTGCCCGGCCGGCTTCAGCGTGAGCCAGGCGATGTTCCAGGTGGCGAGCTTGATCTCCTGCTGCGCCCGGGCGGGCAGGGCGGCGAGCAGGAGGAGAAGCAGGACAGACGGGAGGCGCATCGGCACAAGCTAGCAGCCCGCCACCGCTGCGTCCTGCCCGACCATCCCATGCAGGTGGCGACCTGCTACGCCTCGACCGTGAACTGTTGGGAGGCCGTCACCGCGGCCGCCGCACGCATGGCGGAAGGGACGTGCCGCGCACATCGCGATCCGCATCGTCTCCACGCCTCCTGCGAGGCCATGCCGTGTGCCTTCGCGGCGTCGGCGTTGTTGGCAATGCAGGGTGCGCGGTGTGTTGCGACGCGCCTGGCAAGCGGGATCAGCTCGTCGCTGACGTTCGGCGCCGTTCCGCAACTGTTGCAAAAAGTGGCTCTGTCAGCAACACTCGTCACGACATCCGGTTGGCAACGACCGGCGCGCAGCAACCACGCCCGGAAGCGTGGGAAAGGGGAAACAGATGACGATCACTATTGCGGATATCACTGATGCCTGGTGGAAAAAGCATGCTCCGCCCAAGAACAGCATCCTAGATTTTGGCACAGGTATCGGCGAAGATCTCAGGAAATACGAGAAGTCGATAGCTGCTCTTAAGGCCAGCAAGATCTTGATACCACCTAGCGCGATGGCGTCGGGCGACAAGGCAGCGCTGAAAAACCTTCCTAACCGCGCGGCAATGGCAAAAGAGGCAGCGCAGGCCTGGAAGTCCTTGCTGGAAGTCGAAAAGAAATTGGAGAAGCTGAAGAAAGCGGGTCAACTTACCGGCACTCTCTCCGAGTGGGGAGCGGTGATCTACCACCACAAGGGCGAAATGATGGGCCTTGCGGACCACCTAAAGTAGCCAGCGGCCGGCCTCAGCAGCGATAATGGCCACGCTTTGTGGTTCGCGCGGACAAGCTGCGAACCGAGCGCAACGCGTGCACACCCAACCAAGTCAGGAGGACCTTCAATGAGTTTGCGCGACATATGGGCGTCTGCAAAGAAGCAGTACAAGTCGGAAATTTCCATGATGAAATTGAGTGACTCGCTCGATTTCGGTCCCAAATTGGATAAGTACGAAGAAAAGAAAAAAGAATATGAAAAGACTGAGGAAAAGTATAGATTGGACCCCAAGCCGGAGAAAACAGCTGCCGCCAAGAAGGCGGTAAAAGACGCGGCTAAGGTGGCGCAGGATGCCGCAATGGGTTACTTGAAGGCGCTAAATACCATCAAGGGCAATACGGCGCATCCTCAGCATGCGGCGGCACAGGCGCTGTACGATACCATAAACCCGAGAATTCTGAGCGAACTCAACAACGCCGTGAACGGCCGGTTTTAGCGAAGACGTTCAGGGGCTGCGTCTTTGCTGGTCGTGCCGAAAATTCTCGGCACGACCGCGCAGCAGAGAGCAGCACGCCGCCTGTCAGCCGGGGCAGAAGAGACGGTCAAGGCATGCGCAAGACCCGCTCACGCCGGAGTCTTGGCGTTCCGGATGACGAGAAAGGCGGAATCGGAGCGGGCGACGGCACTGAACAACGGATCCTCGAACACGCGGCGGACATTGCAGCCTAGCTCCCCAAGGCCCGCAGTCGACAAGTACAGGAACGCTCCCACCTGCTTGTCGTGGCGGGCGAGCATGATGACATCGCCGGACACCAGTGGCCGACGCTTCTCCTGCGCTTCCGATCCCTCCAGCGGCTGCCCGCTGCCCCGGACCCGGATTGTGTATTCGCCGTCCGCGCGGCGTGCCTCCGGATGAAAGGCAGCTCTCCCGGTGAGTTGGCCCGCGTTCGGGTTACCAGCACCGGTGATCTGAACGATGTCCCAGGTGAAGAAGGTCTTCGGATCCATGATCTGCAGCGTCACCGGATCGCCGGAGTAGACGTCTTCACCTACAGCCCGCCCCTGGCCATGCACGATCATAATCGCCTCCCGTGCAACTGCTCCGGTGGCGCCTGTCTCTGGGGAATTTTGGGGGTCCCGGTCGTAGAGGTGAGGCCCATTCTTGCGATCCGGGCAGTAGAAGAGACGGAAGTTGTTGGCCGCCGCCTCGAGCCTGATCGGATGGCCGTAGCGAATGCGCCCCCCCTCGTCGCCGCCGCGCTCGGTGATGTAACTGCTCGTCTCGTCATCGAGCAGTCTGCGCTTTGCGGCGAGGTCTGCTGCCTCCTCATCCTTAAGAAGGGCACTGACCAGCAAGGTCGAGACCCGGCGCATCTCGAAATTGCCGGGGTTCTTCCGGGTTCCGATGATCGGGACCGGCTTCTTCTCCACCGATTCGACCCAACCCTTGTCGACCGCCTCGGGATTCCCGATCCCGCCGACATACTGGATCAGGCTGCGATGCACCTTGCTCTTCGCATCGTTCTTCTTCTGCTCGGCGATCTGGGATTCCCGTTCGACGCCGAGCTTTGACTCGCACCCGGTAAAGCGCGCGTCGGACTTGAAGGTTTCAGATGTGGCGAGTGTATCCGATTGTGATGCCGAGGCAGTGCTGATCTTCGAATACGCCATCCCGCCCAGGGTCACCGTATGCAAGTAGTGCGTTCCGAACGTCTTGATGAAAGCGCGATAGGCCGCGCGGTCTGCCTTGGTCGGAAGCGCCTTCACCGCGGCGATGAAGTTCTTGTTCAGCTGGAGGTTGCTGGCTTGCACACCGTCCAGATCCAGCGTCGCGATGCAGACGGTGTGGTTCACCGTGAGGAACGTGAAGACCTCCTTGCGGGACGCTGACTGCTGAGCCGTGGTCTTGACGGTCGAGCTTGCGGAGAATTCGAACAACCCATCGACGCCAGCGTTCGCCGTTATGGATTCACTGAATTCCTTCTGGAAATCATAGCTGTTGGACATCATTCTTTCACCACCTTCGACAGTCGTGCTGGGACTGAAGAAGACCTCAAGGCCGCTAGGAATAGTATGGCCTTCCTTTTCGTAAGTTTCGTCTTTGGTCGTCAGTATCAGATTGGCGAGCTTGCAGGATCCTGCGACATTGAACGGATCCAGCTCCAGAAGATCCACCCCTCTGCCGAGGAAGCTCACACCACTTATGATTTCATCTGATGACACGATGCCGTCTCCTCAATATTCGTCGATTGCTGCCCGAAGGATGGACGACGGCTCTGACCGCAGGCCACCCATCGTTACCAGAGTGCACGTGGGCACCGACACCTGTCCAGACCGATGCAACCGGCAAAATTCTGTCCACATCGCGCGCCAGCAGCGTCGCGCCGCTGCAGGCGAACCAGGCCCTCAACGCTGGCAGATCAGGTGGACAGGCACGCCGCGTTCAGCAGCCCGACCGCGACGGACGCGCTCGCCTTCAGGATGGCGCCCGCCACCTCGCCGCGTTCCATCGCGGCCCGCCAGTCGCTGCCCAGCACCTTCGCCACCACGAAGAACACGCCGATCTGCACCGCCAGCGCCACCAGGCTCCACACCGCCGCGTCCACGATGTTCACCGAATGCGAGAAGGCGGAGGCGATGGGCAGGCAGAAGCCGATCATGGCGCCGCCGAAGGCGATCGCCGCGCCGGCATTGCCGCCACGGATCATCGCGATCTCGGCATGCGGCGTGACGCGCAGGTAGATCGCCATGGCGCCGCCCAGCAGCACGATGCCGGTGACGAAATAGGCCAGGAAGCCCGGCAGCGTGGCGAGGCTGGTCATGCGGGCGTCTCCCCCAGGGGCACGAGGCGGGTCACGAGGCGGGCTCGAAGTAGTGCGGCACGAAGCGGCTGGTGTCGCGGGTCACCGGCGTCGCGTCCTCGCGGATGCCGAGGCCGCAGGGCGTGCCGGCGACGACCCAGCTGCCCAGCACGGGATAGCGCCCGTCGAAGCAGGGCAGCTCCGCATAAGCCTGCCAGACGCGCGGCTGGTCGGCATACGGACCCTCCGTCTCGATCCCCGGCGCGACCACGTTCGCACCCTCCCGCCCCCAGAGCGGCTTGGAGATCTCGGGGCCGCCCGTCTTCCCGGGCTCCAGGAAGGCCGGCAGCAGGTTGGGGTGGTCCGGGAACAGGTGCCAGAGCAGGGACAGGAACGCCTTGGAGGACGGGATCAGCCGCCAGGCCGGCTCGATCCAGCGCGTGTTCGCCCGCCCGACGTGGTTGCCGAACTGCTCGCGCAGCAGCCAGTCCCAGGGATAGAGCTTGAAGATCGCCCGGATCTCCCGCTCCTCCAGGTCGCGGAAGGAGCTGCCGTTCCAGCCGATCTCGTCCATGTGCAGGAAGGGCGCCTCGATGCCGGCCTGGATCGCGGTGTCGCGCAGGTAGTCCACCGTGCCGCGGTCCTCGGTGCTGTCGCGCGCGCAGGCGAAGTGCACCACGGATGGCAGGCCCAGCGCCGGCCAGGCGGCGATCAGCGTCTCGTGGATGGAATTGAACTGGTCGCGCACGCTTCCGCCGCGCGCGTCCCGCGTGACACCATCACTCGCGGCGAGGCACTCCAGCCATTCCCACTGCACCACCCCCGCCTCGAACAGCGCGGTCGGCGTGTCGGCGTTGTATTCCAGCAGCTTCGGCGCGCCGCTGCCGTCCCAGCGCAGGTCCATCCGGCCGTAGAGCGTCGGCTCGCCGCGCTGCCAGGAGGACTTGACGATGGGCCAGGCGCCGTCGGGGATGCCGAGCGGCCCGTTCAGGTCGTGCGTGACGGCATGCGCCACCGCCTCCAGGCAGCGGCGGTCGAGCTCGGCCGTCGCCTCCTCCAGCACGTCCACCTGCGCGGCGGTGAAGGCGTAGCAGGCGGTCTCGTCCCAATAGGGCTCGCCGGCGATCTCGGCGAAGGCGAAGCCCAGCTTGGCCGCGCGCTCGCGCAGGTCCGGCCGGGCGGCGAGGGCGACGCGCCGCATCGCTCAGGAACTTGAGGAGAAGGAGGACGCGGAGGAGCCGAAGCCGCCGCGGCTGGAAGAGGCGGGGGCCGCGGTGGAACTGCGGCTGTCCGAGGTGCGGCCGGAGGTCCAGCCGCCGATATAGCTGCTGCTGCGAGAGGAGGAACTGCTGCGCTGGCAGATCTGCTCCGCATCCGGACGCAGCTCGGCCCGGGCGCGCTCGCACGCCTCGCGCTGGCGGCTGTCCCCGCAGGAGGCGAGCATGGCCGCGACGCCACCGCCGAGCAGCACGAGCCGGATGACCTTGGTCCGCTTCACGCCGCCAGCGTAACAGCGCGGGCCCGCCAAGGCGAGAGCGTCCCACGGCGGCGCGCGCCCCGGGATTTCGCCGTGCCGGACGCGGATTCATCACGCAACCTCCCCCGCGGCACGCGTTGAGTGTGCAGTGCGGCATTCCAGCGGAGCGCAGCAGTCCGCAGGCGCCGCACGCTGCCGCCCGGCGCCCCCGGTGCGGGCGATCGACGGATCGATTTCAGAAAGGGACGACGATGTCTGACACGACGATTCAGCGCGAGGCGCGTGCCGCGGAACGCGCCACGGCCGGCATGGGCCGCGCCATGCAGCGCTCCACCGAGATCATGGGGCGGGCCACGGAGCGCAGCGCCATCCACATGGAGCGCGCGGCCGGGCGCGCCGCCGGCACGGCGCTGGACACGGCGATGACCGCGGGCATGGCCTGGTGGGACCTGATGCTGCAGATGCAGCGCGCCTCCCTCGCCTCGCTCTCGGTCTACAGCCCGGGCAGCGACACGCGGGTGACGGCCACCGGCTTTGCCACGGGCGCCGAGGGTTCGGCCGTGGTGCCGGTGGGCGAGGAGCGGCTGAACATCGGCACGCGCACGGTGCTGGGCGAGACCACGCGCATCCGCCGTCGGGTCGTGGCGCAGCCGGTCGAGCAGGAGGTGACGCTGCGCGACGAGCGCGTGGTGGTGGAACGTCGCCCGGGCTCCGCGCAGGCCGCCGCCGGCCAGGCCGAGGTGCTGACCGAGACGGTCGTCGAGATGACCGACAGCCGCCAGGTGCCGCAGGTCTGGAAGACCGTCCATGTCGCCGAGGAGGTCGTGCTCCGCCGCGAGGTGAGCGAGCGGAAGGCCCGCGTGCGCGAGACGCTGCGCCGCGACGTGGTCGAGGTGGAGCACGAGGGCTCGGCGCGCGGCGCGATCGAGGCCGCGGCGACGGAACTCCCCGCCCCCGGCCAGGCGCAGGAGGTCGAGGAGGCGGCGCGCCAGCAGGCCGAGGCCCTGGCCCGTGCGGCGGCCGAGACGACGCGGCAGCGTGCCGAGACGGCGTCCGACCAGGCGAATGAGGAGCGCCGCCGCCGCGAGGCCGCCGCGAAGGAGGCAGCTTCGAGCCAGCCCGCGCCGGGCGGCCGCAAGGGCTGAGCCGG
>NZ_JAPSMD010000206.1 GCF_027856955.1 Falsiroseomonas oryzae
GCGGCTTCCTGATGATCCAGCGCGCCGCCGATGCCGGCTGGACGCGACCCGATTCGCCGCCCGTGCAGCGCGGCCTGCTGGCCAACGGCATCGCGGTCGCTGCCGCCGGCCTGTTCGGCGCCGCCGCCCCCGGCCCGGCCACCGCCGCAGCCGGCCTCTCGGTCGCCACGGGCACCCTGGCGCGCCGCATCGTCTGGTTCGGCACCGCGATCCTGGTGCTTGTGTCCTTCTCGCCCAAGATCGTCGCGCTGTTCGTCGTGGCCCCCGCGGCGGTGAAGGCGGCGACGCTGATCTACGTCTCCGGCTTCATCATCGTGCAGGGCGCGCAGCTGGCGACGGTGCGGCTCTTGGATGCGCGGCGGTCGCTGGTGATCGCGCTCGGCATGGGCGCCGGCATCACGGAGGCCGTGGCCCCCGCTGCCTTCATCGCCAACCTCCCGGCCATCGCCTCCCCGCTCGCGCTAGGCGCGCTGGTGGCGTTCCTGGCGAACCTCGCGACCATGCCGCTGGTGACGCAGCGCGCCGAGACGCGGCTGGCGCCCGGTGCCGGATCGAGCCTGGCGGCCAGCGAGTGGTGCGACGGCATCGCCGGCGCCTGGGGCCTGAAGCCGCAGACCCGCCGCCTGATGGAGCGCGCGCTGGTGGAGCTGACGGAGGTGCTGGGGGAGCGCGCCGTGGCCGAGCTGGCCGTGCAGGCCCGCCGCGGCGAGGACCGGGTGGAGCTGACGCTCGGCTGGCGCGGCCCGCCTTTGCCTGCCGCCGCCACAGCCCCGAAGCCCGAGGACCTGCTGGGCCCCGCCGAGGCGCACCACGCCTTCGCCGTGTGGCTGGCGACGCGCGAGGCGATCGTCTTCCAGCAGCGCGCGACGGGGGAGGGGAACGAGGTGCGCCTGGCCTTCGAGGATTGAGGGCGGCGGGGTGTCGGTGAGCGAGGGCGCTGCCCGTCGAACGCCCTTGGCGTTCGGCCCCGCCGGGGACGATGGGGCACGCATGCGTCGCCGCCTGGATCCCTGCCTCTGTTGGCGCCGGGCGGGACCGGGCTGCAATGCCGCGCGCAGCATCTGCTCGGGCGTTGGGTGCCTTGATCCTGGTTGAGTGGAAACCGGGCCTTGGAATGCGGCGGTCACCGCAACTCACGCCCTCGACGCGACGGTCGTGAAGGCCGGTCACCGGCCGGTGGACGTCGCCAGCGTCTGCGACGGCGTCTCGCCGAACAGGTCGCGGTACGCCAGGGCGAAGCGCCCGAAGTGCCAGAAGCCGAGATCGAGAGCGACCTGCTTCACCAGCAGCCCCGCCCCGCCGTCCGTCAGGCGCCGGCGCGCCTCCGCCAGCCGGCGCTGCCGCAGGTAGCGGTGCACGCTGACGCCATAGACCGCATCGAAGCACTGGTTGACGAAGCGGGGGCTCACGCCGATCGCGGTGCCGATCTCCTCGCTGCAGACCGGGCGTCCTGGCACCGCCGCGAGATACTCCACCGCGGCCGAGGCGACCCGGACGGCACTCCGTTCGCCGCGCAGCCGGCGCCGCGGTGGCGGCCCGTCGGCCAGCGCGCCGTCGAGTGCCGCGCGCAAGCCGTCCACCACGGCCGCCGATACCGCGACACCCGCCTGGCCCGCCATCTGGAGGCCGGCGAGGTCCGGGAGGCGAAGCAGCTCCGGCGCCCGCGCGAGCAGGCCCCGCAGCGGCAGCGCGCGCCCTTCGCGCGCCGCAGGCAGACGGCCGAACACCTCCCCGAAGCGCGCGGCGTCCAGCACCACCATCGTCCAGCGCTGTCCATCCGCCACCCGGGCCATGAGCTCGGCCCCCGGGCCGTACAGGACCGCGTCGGCGCTTCCCGGCAGGATGGCGTTGAGCCGGCTCGCCTCCGCCGGACCGCCGGTCGGGTAGAACAGCGCCCAGTCCCCCGGCGCCACCCGTGCCCGGCCGAGGTAGCTGCCATCGACGGCATTCGACTGGACCCGCACCGGCCCGAGATCGACCAGGCTCAGCCCGTAGCGGAACCGTCCCGGCGAGAGCTGGACGAGTTCGGCCTCGAAATCGCGCTGGGCCGCGGCCAGGTCGTCGACACAGTGGAAGTCGGCCGCCCGGATGACGGGCGCGATGCAGGCCAAGCCGCGAGTCTCCTGGGTCGACGGTGATCGTCCGCGCAAATGGTGTTCCGAAACCGGATAGTGGTTCAAGCTGGGCAGCGCCCCAGCGGGCCGCAGTAGGATGGATCGCGCGGTGCGATCCGTATCGCACCCCTCCAGGCGTATGGAATCGATGCTGATCTTCTGGGCTGTCGGCACCCGTCCCACCCCTCTCCCGGTCGCCGCTATCCCGCTGCGGCGGGTGCAGCGGGCGGGCGATGGGCACGCCGCTCGCCGGAACGCGGCGCGATCCCGCCCATCAACCGCCCGGACGCAACGGGCATCCCAGGACACCCGGCCGTCATGACCACACGACGTGAACTCGCCATGCTCGCCGCGGCGGCATCCGCCCTGCGCGGCGCCTTCGGTCCCGGCACGGCCGAGGCCCAGCCGCTCACCGGCACGCCGACGCCGCCGGTCTTTCGTTACAGCACGCCGATGCCGTCCGGTGTCGTCATGCCCGCCACGGTCGAGACGGGCTTCGGCCGGCTGAACTTCTTCGACGGCGTGCCGGATGCCGACAGCACGCGCCTCATCTACGACAATCTCGACCGGCAGCGCGCGCTGCAGGCCTACCTGCTCGCCCTGCCGGCCGTGAACCAGGCGGCGAACCGCAACGCCATCCTCAGCGTCGGCCCGATCAACACGACGGTGCCGATCTGGGAACGGCTCGTGGACAGCCGGACGGTCGAACTGACGGCCAACAACAACACGCCCTACACCTGGTTCTGGGTCGACCTACGCGGCGGCCCGCTGGTCGTCGAGGTGCCGCCGGGCGTGCTCGGCCTGATCAACGACATGTTCTATTCCTGGGTGGCCGATGTCGGCATCACCGGCGCCGATCGCGGCCGCGGCGGCAAGTACCTGCTGGTGCCGCCGGGCCATCGTGGCGCGGTGCCGCAGCAGGGCTACACGATCGTTCGCCCGAAGACGTTCCAGAACTGGTTCGCGTGGCGCAGCTTCCCCGTGAACGGCGACTTCCGCCCCGCCGTGGACTCGGTGAAGCGCCGCACGAAGATCTATCCGCTGTCGCGCGCCGATAATCCGCCGCGCCTGACCTTCGTCGACATGTCCGAGCAGCCATTCAACATGGTCGGTCCGTCCGATTTCCGCTTCTGGGAAATGCTGAACGACGTGGTGCAGGTGGAACCGAGCAGCGCGTCCGACCCGGTCACGCTCGGCTTCTTCGCCTCCATCGGCATTCAGAAGGGCAGGCCCTTCCAGCCCGACGCGCGCATGCGCCGCATCCTGACGGAGGCCGCCGTGGCCGGCGATGCGACGGCCCGCGCGCTGTCCTATCGGGCGCGCGATCCGGAAGCGCGCATCTTCAGCGACCGGCGCTGGCGCTTCGCCTTCCAGGGCGGCTACCAGTTCCTGCATCAACCGGGTGTCGCGAACCTCGACGCGCGCGCCTTCTTCTTCTTCCTGGCGACCGGCGTGACGCCGGCGATGGACACGCAGGTCGTGGGCGAGGGCTCGACCTATCCCTGGACGGCCGAGGATTCGCAGGGCAACGCGCTCGACGGGGGCAAGACCTATCGCCTGCACCTGCCGGGCCCGGTGCCGGTGCGGACCTTCTGGTCCACCATCGTCTACGACACGCAGACGCGCTCGATGCTGCAGACCGACAACCGCTTCCCCTCCGTCAGCAGCCAGAATCCGGGCCTGCAGGTGAACCCCGACCGCTCCGTGGATGTCTGGTTCGGCCCGACCGCGCCGGCGGGCAAGGAGAGCAACTGGGTGCAGACCATCCCGGGCAAGTCGTGGTTCATGATCCTGCGGCTCTACGGCCCGCTGCAGCCCTGGTTCGACAAGAGCTGGAAACCCGGCGACATCGAACTGCAGGGCTGAGGCGGCGCTGCAGCGGGTGGCGAGGCCGGCGCCGGGCCGCCGGCCGACAAGCTGGTGTCAGCTCTCGCCGGCCAGGGCCGGTCAGCAGGTCCGCGCGAAGTGCGCCGGGCGCCTTCATCGCCAACCTGCCGGCCATCGCCTCGCCCCTCGCGCTAGGCGCGCTGGTGGCGTTCCTGGCGAACCTTGTGACCATGCCGCTGGTGACGCAGCGCGCCGAGACGCGGCTGACGCCCGGTGCCGGATCGAGCCTGGCGGCCAGCGAGTGGTGCGACGGCATCGCCGGCGCCTGGGGCCTGAAGCCGCAGACCCGCCGCCTGATGGAGCGCGCGCTGGTGGAGCTGATGGAGGTGCTGGCGGAACGCGCCGTGGCCAAGCTGGCCGTGCAGGCCCGCCGCGGCGAGGACCGGGTGGAGCTGACGCTCGGCTGGCGCGGCCCGCCTTTGCCTGCCGCCGCCACAGCCCCGAAGCCCGAGGACCTGCTGGGCCCCGCCGAGGCGCACCACGCCTTCGCCGTCTGGCTGGCGACGCGCGAGGCGATCGTCTTCCAGCAGCGCGCGACGGGGGAGGCGAACGAGGTGCGCCTGGCCTTCGAGGATTGAGGGCGGCGGGGTGGCAGTAAAGCCTGCACTCTGCAGGGGCGCTCTCGCCACCAGCGTAGCCCTACGCTTACCATGCGCCGCCTGATAGCGTTCTCCGATATGCTGGACACCGTTGCGCGTACGATCGCGTTATGCGACCTTGCTTCTATGAGCCGACAAAAGCTCTCTGCGTCCTAAGTAAATGCAAAGGCTTAGCTTATCTTGGTGGAGACTTCGAAAGGATTTCTCGGCCTAACGCAGCACGGATTGTCATGAAAAATAGATGCAAATCCCAGTTCACGCTTATGCGTGTGGCAGCTGTTGCGAGCGTTGCGGTGTTTCTGTGTATCTCGTACTCTGCGACTGCCATTGCCGCCTGCGTTCTAGTCCCGAATGGGCCCAGTGCGGGTCGAGTAAATAATATTCTGCAACTGGCTCGAAGCGGGCAAGTTCTCATCGGGGCAAGCCAAGGTCTATTTCAATATTCTACGTCAGACAATCGCCTCGTCCCATTCCACGTCAGTCGGGAGATTTTGTCTCTTCAAGGCATGAGGGGGACAGGCGACATTCTGGTGGCGACATCCGGCCGCTGGTATGCTTACAGAGGAGATGACGGCAGAGTTGTGTCTGCCGGACCCGCGCCGGCATCACCGCCGTTCCTAATGAGTCAACTGCCGGGCGGTAGCGCACTTATTTCGTCGCAGGACGGATGGTTTATATATAACTCGCGAAGCAAGAATGTTGAGCCTCTGCGAGGGTCTCAAAGGCGGGTTGTTCGCTTTCTGCACAGCCTACCGAACGACCGCGGTATTCTTGTGGGATCCACGGACGGTCTATTTTTATTTAACACATCGAGTAGAATATTTTCTGTCGTTCCTGGCGAGCAAATCGGAGAAGTGGCTTCTGTCCATACTATTGAGGGCAGCCAAAATGTTCTAGTTTCCGGGGAAGCGGGTGTTTTGAGCTATGACACCTTGAGAAACAACTCCACCCGACCGCGCGGAGGCAGCCCTCGCCGTATCACTGGAGTTTTTCGCGTGGCGTCGGGATCTCTGGTTGCCGCAAGCAATGGCCTCTTTATGTATGATGCGCCGTCTAATTCATTCCGACAACTGAACAATTTGGGCGTTTCAATGGGACGTATAAACAAGATACTACAAATCGATGGGCGGCCTGACGTAATTCTGGCCGCTGAGAATGGGATGTTTTCATACGACGTTTTAGCTGATAGGGCGCGCTTGGTAAGCCAAGGTCCGGTGGATCCTGTTCACGATTTGTTTGATCTTGGCGGTGGCCGTGGCGTGCTTGTTGCTATGGGCGAAGGCGTTTTTCACTATGACCCGAGCAGTTCTCGATTCGCCTTGCTTGGCGGTCCGACTACCGGGCGTGTCCTAAACTTCCAGCCGCTGCCCTCTCAGAGCGTCTTGATTGCGGCGGAACGCGGATGGTTTCGTTACGTTCACTCTAGTCTAAGCACGGTTGAGGCCGGCCGATCAGTTGGCGAGCGCATTAACACTTTTATGAAGCCCGACCGATCTAATTTTGCTCTAATTGGTACTGAGAATACCTTGCTGATTACCCCAGATCATCTATTTGACAATGCCAGAATAGAGACACAGACGGATCTCAGCCGGATTTTTTCTAGTCCGAATCACATAGAACTTCGTATTAATTTTTCCCACGTCTGCGCTCCGTCTAGCGGATTTTTGAGTCTTTCTCTTAAGACTTTCCATAACAGCGCTGAAAGGGCAACGGTAGACATACGACGTATACAGAGTGGTCAGCACTACCATAATAGTGCCATATTGGCTGCATCGGTCATTCTTGATCGGCCAGGAAGTTGGGCTATGCAGTTGCAGCAAGGGGGAATTCCAATCGGCCGTCGAATAGAATTTACAGTTTCCGAAGCAGCGCCAACGCCGAAGATATTTTCAATTTTACCGACAGCAGGTGTTATATATGCGTCAATATTTGGAGTGCTAATATTTGCTTGTAGGTGGAGTACATTGGCATTTCGGTTACTGCACGAGGGCGTTGTTGGGGCGGCAATGCGTTGGCCGTTACTCCTGCTGCGGTATTCTCCGCATATCCAGCAGTGGATGCTTGAGCCTTGGTTTGTCTCTCAGAAGCGGTTGCTTGCTTTAGATGTAAATTCAGAAGAGGGTCAGTATCTTGATCCGAAGATAATTCGAAGCGATGATAGCGCAACACTGGGAAGATTGCTCCTGCAGAACTTGAAAACGAAGAATCGCTTGTGGCTCCAAGGTCCGAGCGGGATGGGAAAAAGCTGCGTCTTTGGCGCGTGGGAGCGAGAGTACTTTAGGCCAGGGCGCCGCTCAACTCTCGCTAGCGCTGTCCGCACACACGGATTTATACTGGTACCTTTAAGAGTGCGTGACTACGCCAACCTGACCGCTCCAGAGTCGGACCGGCCCGAAAGCTGGACCGTTGAAGCGCTTCGTCGGCACTTTGAGGCGGCAGGCTACGCAGGCATTGACCGCGGCCTGGTCGCGGCAATGGTTCGGACAAGGCGTTTCGCAGTTGCCTTTGACGGCATGAACGAGGCAGATCGCAATATAGAATTTTGCTCCTTCGCAAAACAATTTCGGCATGCAAAAATCATTGCTACCTCCCAGTCTGCGCCTCCGGAGGCTTCGAACGACGAAGGCGAAACTTGGGAACGCTGGAGGCTGCCGATAAGTATTAGAGAGTTGCAGAGCGATCTGTTGATCCGCTGGATGGGAGAAGAGCGCGGTCGTATTTTGGTGGCACGCCTAGGTGTGTCCGGACTATCTGAGCATCTGCTCTCAGGTTACGACTTGCGGCTAGTTGCTGATTTGGCGAGTCCGCAGCGTGAAAAAATTGAACTTCCTAATAGTCGTATCGCACTGTATCGTGCAATACTAGATCGTGCTGCAAATGTGCATGGATCTAGTATCAATTTTGATGAATTGAAACGACTTGCTTGGGCGCTATTGCTTAAGGGAAGGCACAAAGTAAATCTTGATGATCAACGCATTCTAGGCGCGGAGACTGTGAGTGCGCTGTCGCGGGAGGGTGTGCGCGTTCTACACCGAAGGGGGGCGGATTTTGAGTTCAGACATGAGCAGATGAGAGATTTCCTTGCCGCGCTTTGGATCTCTGAGGCTTTTCCGACGGCCTTCAGCGTTCAGCAAGAGCTGGAAGAGCAGAAGGCGTTCAGGATGATGCAGAAAGACCAAGAGGAATTTTGGAGATTTTATGCTCAGCTGCTGAATTCAGATGAGCAACTAATTGCGCTCTGGCGTTGGGCCACAACTAAGCCTGATGAACGACCTTACCTAATCACCGCGCTACAGGAAGAGGCTGATCGCCGCGCCATAACGTTAACTCGGCGCCCTCGGCGTTAGGGGTTGTCCCGCCTAAGCGGCGAGATCCCGCGCCGCACCCCCTATGAGCTCGGCCTGCACGGCCAGGTCGCCCGCGCGACGGAATCCGACCCCTGGCAGCCCGACGAGTTTCTGATGGACGAGCGCTTCTGTGCCGCGCAGGTCCGCGGCCGCGGCCTCGTGGTGTTCAGCGCCTGCTGCCACGCCGGCATCGTCAACGTGCTGCACGCGGCGCGTCAGGCCTTCCCCGACATCCCGCTGCTGGCCGCGATGGGCGGCTTCCACCTCTCCGGCGAGAACGAGGCCATCATCCCGGAGACCGTGCGCGACCTCGCCGCCTTCGACCTGCCCCTGGTAATCTCGCCGCCTTGCCCGGGCTGGCGCGCGGTGGCCGCGCTGGACCGCGCCTTCGGCGAGCGCGTCGTCCCCGCCGCCGTCGGCAAGCTCTTCACGCTGGAGGGTGCAACCGCCTGACCGACCCGCCCGCCGCGACCGCACGCTTGCGCAACGGCGCGGCTTCCCCTCCGATGGATGGAACCGGCACAGGCACGCGCCGGCATGCAGGACCTTGCCGATCCTCGGGGGAGGAGCCGGCACGCGCGGTGCAACAGGCGGAGGCGGGCGGATGAGTGGCGACGGCATGGGCGAGGCCGCGGGCGGACCGGGCCGGGGCGGGCATGAGCGGCTGCACAGGGCGAAGGAGGTCGTGGCGGAGGAGCTCCGCCGCTACGCGATCACCGTCGTCTACATCTTCGTCCTGCTCAGCATGTTCACCCTGCACGAGGAGATCGCGCTGCGCACGCATGACGGCATATCCCAGGCGATCCCCTTCGCGCCGCACGGCTTCGCGGTGATCAATGCGCTGGTGCTGGGCAAGGTGGCGCTGGTGGTGGAGCAGCTGAGGCTGGGCCAGCGCCTGAAGCCGGAGCCGCTGATCTGGCCCATCCTGCTGGAATCCCTGATCCTCGCCATCCTCTTCATCGCGATGCACATGGCCGAGCACATCATCGGCGGCTGGCTGCATGGCGAGGCGCTGGCGAAGAGCGTGCCGGCGGTGGGCGGCGGCGGCGTGTGGGGCGTGGTCTTCGCGACCATCGCCTTCTTCGTCGCGATGATCCCCTTCTGCGGCTTCCGCCAGATCACGCTGTCGATCGGCTGGCCGCGCATGCGGGCGATCCTGTTCGGCGTGCCGGAGGACGCGTGGCGGCGCTGAGGGCCCGGCACGCGCCGTGCCGCTGGACGCCGGCCGGCGGGTTGCGGCAGGATAGGAAGATCAGCCCAACAGGGCCAATGCCGCTCTTTGACCCCGCGAATCCGTCCCGCCCGCTCGCCACACCGGGCCGCGGATACGAACATGGCCCCGGCTGGCGAATTTGTCCGAGGGGCTGACCTAGCTAAGGGTGGAAAGGCTAGGTTGGAGAGATGGTTAGGCGCCGTCGGAGCCGGCTGTCGCGTTCGGTTCAGCAACGGCTGCTGGAGTACTTCGTCGCCGGCACGCCGGCGCG
>NZ_JAPSMD010000207.1 GCF_027856955.1 Falsiroseomonas oryzae
GGCACCGGCCCGTGCGGGCTGCCGCGCTCGTCCACGATCGGGCGCAGCGCCTCGGCCAGCGCGGCGGCGTCGGCCGCGGTGCCGAGCGCGGCGGTGACGCGCGTCGGAAGCTGGCCGCGGTCCGCCTCCTCCTTCAGGTACTTCTCTCGGTCCTTGCCGCGCTTCGCCGCCAGCGCCGAGAGGTCCACGAAGACCGGCGTGCGGTTGTTCTTGCCGGCCTTGATGGCCAGCGCCGGGCCCGGCATCGCCTGGACGGTAAAGCCCATCACCGTCTCGTAGACGCTGCCGATCTGCTCCACGTCGAGGGTGCGGTAGGATAGCTTCTCGCCGTCCAGCACCAGCAGCCCGTCCAAGACGCGCAGCACGCAGCCGTCGGTCACGGCGGGCGGCGCAGGACCGTCCTCGGAGCTGTCCCGTCCTTCGAGGAAGGGGAAGGCGGCGGGGTCGAAGAGCTTCCCTCCCCTGCCCCGGATCCAACCTGTGCCGTCGCCGCCATGCACCAGCCGGAACAGCGCCAGCAGCCTGCCCCAGGCGCCGCGCCGCTCGTCCATCGTGTCGGGGTGGCGGGCGCGGTCGGCGAGCAGCTTGGCGTGCAGAGCGCGGACGCCGTAGCCCTCCGCGTACAGCGACCGCGCCGGGCCGTCGGCGCGCGAGGGGATGAGGTTCCGGTCCTCGGCGTAGAGCAGGAAGATCAGGCGCAGCAGGACGGTGAGCAGCCCCTCGTAAAGCTGCGTTGGGCGCTGCGCGGCGAGACGCTCCACCCGCGCCCGGTCCGCGGCGTGCAGGCCGCGCAGCAGTTCGTGCAGCGCACCAAGCACCTGGGTGGCGAGTTTTTGCGAAACCTCGGCCTGGGCGTCCCTGCTGGCCCGCAGCAGGCCGGGCAGACGGCGGTCGGAGCCGTCGGTGAACAGCCGGTGCGCGTTCAGCAGCAGCTTGAGGCCACCAAGCATCGGCCGGCCGCCGACGGTCGCAAGCTCCCGGAGGGGGAAGGACAGCCAGCCGCTCGTCTCGCCGCGCGGGGCGTGGACAAGGCGGAGATGGCTGTCGGTTACCAGGATGCCTGTCGGCACGCCGGTCTCGCGCAGCAGGCGCTCCAGCCGCTGGTGCGGCGTCGCCTCCCAGCCTTCCAGCGCGCCGCGGGCGTCGGGGGCGATGCCGGGGGCCTCGATGCGGACCAGCATCTGCCAGCCACCGTCGGGCTCGCGCACGGCCCAGGTCGGGGCAAGGGTGGTGTCCACCTCGGGCAGCGTGACGGAGAGCTCGTCGGGCAGGTCCGGCCCGCCGCGCGCGCCGGCCACGAAGGAAGCCTCCCAGCCGAGGATGCCGGCGAAGAACGACCAGGGGTCGGCGAGTGCCGGCTCGTCGTCCTTCTTCGCCAGGAACTCGGCTACTGCGTCACCGTCAGGGCGCAGCTGCTCCTCCGGCACCAGGCCGTGCCGGGCCAGGACAGCGGGGGCGACGACGAGGCCAGTCGGCTGGACGTGGCCGAGCCATTCAAGGTTGGGGTCGGGCGCGGGCATCCTCAGTTGCTTCCGGGCCAAAGGTACAGGAGGCCAACCACCTCGACGCGGTCGGCACGGATCTCGTAGCCCTCGCGCAGCCGGCGGGGCTCTTCCTCGAGCTGGGCGTCGAGCTCCACGAGCTTCTTCCGCCAATGCGCGCGGTCGAGGCGCCGCTGCTTCGCTTCATCGACATCGAAGACGAGCGAGAGCTGGGGATCCTCGGGTTCGGCGTCGGCGGTCGCGACGCGGTCGCGCTGGGCCGAGATGAGCGCATGAAGGTCAGCTGCCTCGCGCTCGCCCCGCTCGCCGAGAGCCTTTGCCGCCAAGTCGCGCGCCTCCGCGGCGCGGCGGCGGAGCTCGGGTTCGAGGTCGGCCGCGTCCTTGGCGGCCCAAGCGCGTACACGCTCGATCACGGAGGGGGGCGGGCGGCGCGGATCCCGGAGTGCCGCCTCGACCTGCGCCATCGTGGTCTCCTCGCCACGGGTGCCGAAGGGCTTGAGCGGCGTCGTGCCCCGTCCGGCTTCGGTCCAAGGTGCAGTGACGGTGACCATCTCTTCATGCAGGCGCGCAGCGCCCGGGCCGTAAAGGGCAAGCCGGCCGATCAGCACGACGCGTGGCTGGGCGCCCGGACCGAGCACCACGCAGGCGCGCGACAGCCCGGACTGAAAGCCTTGCGACAGGAAACGTCCGAGCAGCCGGCGGACAAGGCGGTGCTCCAGGTGAAGCTGCACCACACCTTCCGCGTCAGCTCCCTCCGGGGTCACGGCCGGCCGGAAAGAGAGCGCTCGCAGCGGGGCGGCGGCGCGCCATTCCCTGAGGTCGCGCCCGGTGCGAATGGTCTTCCCGTGTCGGATGCGAAGCGTGTCCAGCGCCTCGGGCCAACCAGCGGTGGCGAAGGCCGCATTTCCAGCATCGAGCCGGAAGATGGGCGTGCCTTCGATGGTGGCCTCCGGCGCGTCAAGTGGCGCACCGGCGCGCCCGAGCGCCGTAGCGACCACCGAGCGCAGCTCTTCGGGGTCTACACCGACACGCTCGCGCGACTGCTCCAGGTGCTTCCTGAGGTCATCAAGCTCGCGCGCCTGGCGCGCACGACGGCGCTCAGTCTCGTCGTCCATCTCGTCCTGGGCGCGCGCGACGATCGGATCGTCACCCTCCGCCGCCACCTCGCGCGCCTGCCGGGCTGCGGCGACGATGCCCTCGCGCGCCAGGCGCTCGGTCAGGCGGCCGGCAATGACCTGGCCGGCAGAGCCGAGCTGGTCGCGGATGCGCTCGGTCTTTTCGACGAGGGCCTTGAGGACGATGTCCTCCTCGCGTTGCGCGTAGACGAAGTAGCGGCACCAGACCTCGGGCGAGGGCTGGAGCTTGCGATCGATGCGGCCGTTGCGTTGCTCGAGACGCGCCGGGTTCCACGGAAGGTCGAAGTGGATCAGATCATGGCAGCGGGCCTGCAGGTTGATGCCTTCTCGTGCGGCGTCGGTGCAGATGAGGATCCGCAGCGGATCGCTGGCGGGGTCGGCGTTGAAACGGCGCTTCAGCTCCTCCCGTCGGTCGAGCGGCGTCGCACCAGTGAAGGCCGCCACACGCCCCTCCGGATCGAGGTCATCCAGCGTCTCCATCAATCGACGCTCGAGCCAGCGGCGGGTGGCCTCGTATTCGGTAAAGACGACCAGGCGCCGGGCATTCCAGGTACCGCCCGGCGCCATATGCTTGCGCACCCAGCCGGCGAGCCATCGGACCCGAGCGTCGGGGCGCCGGGCGGCTTCAGTCGCTAGGTCGAGCATGGCCTGTGCCGCCGCGCGGTCGGCCGCAGGCGCTGCGAAGGCGGCGGCAGCCTCTGTGCGCGCACGCTCCTCGCGCTCCAGGTCGAGCAGCCCGCGCTCTTCCTCCTCGGGCTCGTCTTCGGTTGCCTCTGCGGCGCCGCGTGCAAAGGACGCAGCGACGGCGGCAGAGGCGCCGCGCCGATCAAGGCCGGCGATGTGGACCTTCAGTGTCTCCGAGAAGGCCTGCGGGGAGGACAGTAGGCGCTGCTGCAGGCCGACGAAGGCTAGGCGCGCGAGGCCGGCCTCGCGCGGGGGCAGGGTCTCGGCCCGGCGGCGAAGCCCTGCGCCGTACTCTGCAAGCATGCGTGCCAGGCGGAGGTCGGGTGCGTCGGGCGGCAGGCCGTCGATGTCGACCGGGACGACATTCCGCTTCGGAAAGCGCTCCCCGAAGTGGCGGAGGTCCGACTTGAGGCGGCGGACCATGACCGCGTCCAGTTCGCGCGGCCGGACGGGGACGCCACGGGTGAAGCGCTGGGGGTCGAGGATCTCGAGCAGCGCGGAGAACGAGTTGCTGTGACCGTTGTGCGGCGTGGCCGAGAGGAAGAGGCGATGCTCGAAACGGCTGGCAAGGTCGCGGACCGCCTTGGTGAACTGGCTGTCCACGGCGTAGCGCGCACCACTCGCCGGCGCGGCGTGGTGTGCCTCATCGAGAATCAGCATCGCCCTCGGACGGAAGCCGCGAAGGGCGTCGCGTAGGCCGCCTGCGTAGGTGTCATCGGCCAAAAGCGAGTGGGAGACGATGAAGAAGGACCCCGCCGTCCAAGGGTTGGCGGCAAAGCCGCGATCCCGCCGGATGTCGGCGAGATGCTCGCGATCCACGATGGTGAAGGCTAGGCCGAACTTGGCCTCCAGCTCGTCTTGCCATTGGCGGACCATGCCGGCCGGTGCTGCCACGACGGCGAAGTCGACGCGGCGGCGGAGCAGCATCTCGCGCAGGACGAGGCCCGCCTCCACCGTCTTGCCGGCGCCGACGTCGTCGGCGATCAGCAGATTGACACGCGGCAGCCGGAGCGCCTTGCGGAGGGGCAAGAGCTGATACGCGTCAAGGCGGATGCCCGCGCGAAAGGGCGCCTGGAATAAGTCGCGGTCCGCAGCTGTCGCCGTGCCCCAGCGGATTGTGCGGAGGTAGGCGGCGAATACCTGCGGATCGTCGGTGCCGGTTCGGGCAAGGGCCTCCCAGCCCTCATCGCCAAGCAGTTCGGCGTCTAACTCCGCCGACCAAACAACCTCCGCAGTCTCGCCTTGGGCATCGTCATCGACGCAAGCGATGCGCAAAGCCGACAGGCCCCCGCCCAGCTCGCGTTCCCCTTCGACGAGCCAGCGCCGCCCACGCAGCCGAACAAAGTCTCCCGAACGCACACCAATCTCGCCCATGCGGACCCCCCGGCGTCCGCGACCGCCGGCATTTCACCAGCGCAGTTCACCGAACACGAGAAGAGTAGCGGAGCCTGCGATCAGAGCGGAACACCGAAACGAACCCAACGCCGCTGGCGCTGAGGGTAGTCTGTTCGACGCCCATGCGCCTGTGGCGCTTCGCAGAGTTTGGAGCCCGGCGCGAGTCTCTTGCTGCAGGCGACTGCTTAGCCTCAGCCCGATTACCGGGCCCGCGGGCGACCAAGACTCGCTCCTGCGAGTGCGGCCGTCGTCATCCGCGAGCCGACAGGTGGCCAAAACGATTAGCGAAAAAGGCGGGACAGGCCTCGAACTCCACAGCGCCCCCCCCGCAAAGAGTCCGACAGCAAACGCTCGGTTCCCGCAGCTGGTCGGGAGTGCGCACCGGAAGGCCAAACCGCGCCTCACCGGGGCGAACTGCACACACAGCCTGCACACAAGGCCAGCGTAGCTGCCCCTCTCCGACACTCAAGTTATTGAAAAGGATGGTCGGAGCGGCGGGATTTGAACCCACGACCCCCAGTCCCCCAGACTGATGCGCTACCAGGCTGCGCTACGCTCCGACGCCGCCGGCATAGCACCGCCCGACCACGGCCGCCAACCCTGCGGGAGCAGCGGCCGACGGCCGTTCCGGCCGCGGCGCCGCCTCAGTTCCGCTGGACCAGCGCGCGCAGTTCATGCGCCAGGCGTTCCAGCGTATCCAACGCCTCGCGCAGGGCGAGCGTCGCGGCGTCCTCCTCCTCGTCCCGCTCCGGCTCGCCGAGCGGCAGTTCCGGCGCGGCGCCGGCTTCGTCCAGCCCGCCCTCGCGGAGCAGGCGCTGCACGCCCTTGATCGTGTAGCCCTGGGTGTAGAGCAGGTCGGAGATCCGGCGCAGCAGCGCGATGTCCTCCGGCCGGTAGTAGCGCCGGCCGCCGCCGCGCTTCAGCGGCTTCAGCTGGGGGAACTTGGTCTCCCAGAATCGCAGCACATGCTGCGGGATCTGAAGGTCGTCGGCTACCTCGCTGATCGTGCGGAAGGCGGTGGGCGCCTTCCGCGGCCGGGCGCGGACGCCATCGCCGTTCTCCGTCGCGCCGTCGTCGCTCATGCGTCGTCGTCCGGACCCATTGGCTGGCCGGGGTTCAGGCGCGCCTTCAGAACCTGGGAAGGCCGGAAGGACAGCACCTTGCGTGGAAGGATCGGCACTTCGACCCCGGTCTTCGGATTCCGCCCCACCCGCTTGCCCTTCTGCCGGACCACGAAGGACCCGAAGGCGGAGATCTTCACGGATTCGCCGGACTCCAGCGTGGCCGACATGCGCTCCAGCACCGTCTCCAGCAAGGCCGCGCTCTCGTTCCGGGACAGGCCGACCTGGGTGTAGATGGCCTCCGCGAGGTCGGCGCGGGTCATGGTCTTCATCGCAGGCCTTCCTTGCGCCCCTTCCGGCTGCAGCGGAACGCCGCAACTCCCTCAAAGGACAGGAAAACCCGGCCCCGGTGGGGCCGTCAACCGCTTGTTTCGGATCGCCAGATGCAGTCTTGACAAAGCGAATGAGAAAACGCGCACAACTTACTGCAATATCGCAAAGATATCCCTAGAACCGCGCCAGCGCAGCGCCCCAGGTGAGGCCGCCGCCGATCGCTTCCATCAGCACCAGGTCGCCCCGCCTGATGCGCCCGTCCCGCGTCGCCTCCGCCAGCGCCAGCGGGATGGACGCCGCCGAGGTGTTGGCGTGGCGATCCACCGTCACCACTACGCGGTCCAGCGGCAGGTGCAGCTTCTTCCCCATCGCCTCGATGATGCGGATGTTGGCCTGGTGGGGCACCAGCCAGGTGACGTCGTCATGCCCCAGGCCGTTGGCCGCCAGCGCCTCGTCCACGGCGGCCGCCAGCTTGGTCACCGCGTGCTTGAACACCTCGCGGCCTGCCATGCGCACCACGCCCGTCCCGCCGGTGGAGCCCGCCCCGCCGTCCACGACAAGGATGTCGCCGAAGCGCCCGTCGGAATGCATGTGGGTGGAGAGCAGGCCGCGCCCCTCCCCGGCCGGGGTGGCGCGCAGGAACACCGCGCCCGCACCGTCGCCGAACAGCACGCAGGTGCCGCGATCCGTCCAGTCCAGGATGCGCGAATAGACCTCGGTCCCGATCACCAGCACGCCGCGCGCCTGGCCGGTGTGGAGCAGCGCGTCGGCGACGCCCAGCGCATAGACGAAGCCGGTGCAGGCGGCCGCGATATCGAAGGCAAAGCCGCGCGTCACGCCGAGCTTGCCCTGGATGCGCACGGCGGTGGCGGGAAAGGCGGAATCCGGCGTGGAGGTCGCGACCAGGATGGCATCGACCTCGCCGACATCGGCGCCGGCCTGTGCCAGGGCGGCCAGAGCCGCCTTCGCCCCCATGTCCGAAGCGGTCTCGCCCTCCGCCGCGATGTGGCGGCGGCGGATGCCCGTGCGCTCCACAATCCAGTCGTCGGAGGTGTCGAGCCCCTTCCAGGCGGCGAGCTCGTCGTTGGACAGTGACCGCTCCGGCAGGTAGCCGCCGGTGCCGGCGATCGCGGCGCGCAACGCGGGAATGGCCGGGTTCTCCCCCTCAGCGCGACGCGGCGTCGGCCCGCGGCGCGGCTTCCGAAAGGCGGCCGAGCCCCTCGCGGATGCGGTCGTTGAAGCGGTGCGTCACCATGTCCATGGCGACGTCCACGGCATGGGCGAAGCCGGTGCCGTCGGTGCCGCCATGGCTCTTCACCACGACGCCGTTCAGCCCGATCAGCACCGCGCCGTTGTAGCGCCGCGGGTCCATCCATTCGCGGAGGCGATCCAGGGCCGGCCTCGCCAGCAGGTAGCCGACGCGGGCGGGGATGGAACTGGTGAAGACCTGGCGCAGCAGGTCGCGCATCAGCTTCAGCGCGCCCTCCCCGGTCTTCAGCGCGACATTGCCCGTGAAGCCGTCCGTCACGATCACGTCCACCGTGCCGGCGGCGATATCGTGCCCTTCCACGAAGCCGCGGAAATTCTCGCCGAAGGCGGAATCGCGCAACGTCTCCGCGGCCTGGCGCACCCGCTCGTCGCCCTTCAGCTCCTCGGAGCCGACGTTGAGCAGCCCGATGGTCGGGCGGGTCAGGCCGAGCACGGAACGGGCGAAGGCGTCGCCCATCACCGCGAATTCCACCAGGTTGCGCGCGTCGCACTGCACATTGGCGCCGAGGTCGAGCATCACCACGTCGCCGCGTGCCGAAGGCCCGATGGCGGCCAGCGCCGGCCGGTCGATCTCCGGCAGCGTCTTCACGACGATCTTGGCCAGCGCCATCAGCGCGCCCGTGTTGCCGGCGGAGACGATGCCGGCCGCTTCCCGCGCCGCCACCGCGTCGATCGCGACGCGCATGGACGACCCGCGGATGCGCAGCGCAGCCGTGGGCTTCAGGTCGCCGGACACCACCTCCGGCGCGTGGCGCAGGCTGCACACCTTGGCCGCCCGCTTGCGCGTGGCGAGCAGGGCGCCGAGGCGCGCTTCGTCACCGACCAGCAGGAAGCGGGCATGCGGATGGCGCTCCGCGGCGAGTTCCAGCCCGTCCAGCACCGATTCCGGCGCGTGGTCGCCGCCCATGGCGTCCACGGCCAGCGAAAACGGCGTGGTCGCCGACGCGGTGCCCGTGTCAGCCAAGGCCGTGGTCCTGCCGGATGCCGGGCACCCCGCACGCCAGTCGCGGTTCGGCCGTCACGCGCGACATGCGCGCGTCAGAGACGGACGACGCCGCGGGCCTTCTCGGCGGAGACCACCTCGCGCCCGTCATAATGCCCGCAATGCGAGCAGACGTGGTGCGGGCGCTTCAGCTCGCCGCAATTGGCGCACTCATGATGCGCCGAGGCGGAAAGGGCGTGGTGGCTCCGGCGCATCCCGCGGCGGGAGGGCGAAACCTTCTTCTTCGGAACGGCCATGGCGCCGAGCCTCTTTCGTCAACAAGCTGCAAGATCGGGTGAGCCCGGCGGATTACCACCGCCCCCCGGGCGCCGCAAGCCGTGAGCCTCGCCGCGTGCGCAGGTCAGATCACCCTTCGCGGAGCTTTGCAAGCTTCGCGAAAGGATTGGGGCGCCCGGCGGACTCCGGCGCGGGCGCCTCCCTGGCGGCCGGCAGCTCCTCCTCCAGCGGCGGCAGCACGGCGCCTTCGGCCCGGGGATAAGGGTCGAGGGCGAGCGCGAGCTGCTCCGCCACCGCCTCGCCCAGGTCCACCAGCCCGCCCTGGCTCTCGATCTCGTCGGGGCTGTCCGGGTCGTCGTCCCGGGGTTCGGCACCGTCGTCCAGGATGCGGAGGTCGAGCTGGACCCGGACTGGCTGGCGCACGGGGTCGAGGGTGACCACGCAGGCCTGCTCCACCTCGGCCGTCAGCGTCCCTCGCGCCCGCACCGACCCGCCCGGCTCCGGCTCCAGCCGCAGCGTCGCCGCCAGGGCGTGGACGCCCAGGATGCCGAAGCGCCCGGCGAGTGCGGCGCGCTCCGCCTCGGTCGCCTCCAGCGACACCTCGCGCCGCTCCGGGCCCAGCCGGACCGGGCGGGAGAATTCGGGGCGGATCACGCAGCCGCCTCCGCCATCGCATCCGGGAAGCGCGCCCGGCCCGCGACCAGTTCGGCGAAGGGGGTGGCAGCGAGCGCGGCATCGGCGGCGGCGGCGACCCGAGCCAGCCTCTCCGGCGCGCCCGCCGGCGCCTCGCCGCGCCAGACATTGCGGCCCAGCGCCTCGGCGAGGCCCG
>NZ_JAPSMD010000208.1 GCF_027856955.1 Falsiroseomonas oryzae
CCGATCACCGGGCGCAGCGCGACCTACACCTATGCGCAGCTGCGCGACCGCGTGGCGCGCGTGGCCGGCGCGCTGGCCGCGCGCGGCGTGCGCGCGGGCGACCGCGTGATCGTCTACATGCCGATGGTGCCGGAAGCCGCCATCGCGATGCTGGCCTGCGCGCGGCTGGGCGCGGTGCATTCCGTGGTGTTCGGCGGCTTCGCCGCGGCGGAGCTCGCGGCGCGCATCGCCGACGCCAAGCCGAAGGTGATCGTCTCGGCCTCCTGCGGGCTCGAGCCCGGGCGGATCGTGAAGTACAAGCCGCTGCTGGACGCGGCCATCGGCCTCTCGCCGCACCAGCCGGACGCCTGCATCATCCTGCAGCGCCCCGAGAGCCCCTGCGAGCTGACGCCCGGCCGCGACACCGACTTCCTGGAAGCCGAGGCGGCGGCGATGGCGCATCCCTGCGTCTCGGTCGCGGCGACCGATCCGCTCTACATCCTCTACACCTCCGGCACGACGGGCGCGCCGAAGGGCATCGTGCGCGACAATGGCGGGCATGCCGTCGCGCTGCTGAATTCCATGTCCATGCTCTACGGGCTCAAGGCCGGGGACACGATGTGGACGGCGTCCGACGTGGGCTGGGTCGTCGGGCATTCCTACATCGTCTATGCGCCGCTGCTGGCGGGCTGCACCAGCGTCCTCTACGAGGGCAAGCCGGTCGGCACGCCCGATCCCGGCGCCTTCTGGCGGGTCTGCGCGCAGCACGGCGTGAACGTGCTGTTCACCGCGCCGACCGCGCTGCGCGCCATCAAGAAGGAGGACCCGGAGGGGACCTTCGTCGCGAAATACGACCTGTCGAAGCTGGAGGCGCTGTTCCTGGCCGGCGAGCGCTGCGACCCGCCGACGGCGGAATGGGCCAGCGCGCTGCTGAAGAAGCCGGTGATCGACCATTGGTGGCAGACCGAGACGGGCTGGACGATCAGCGGCAACTTCCGCGGCTTCGGCCTGTTCCCCGCGAAGTTCGGCTCCGGCGGCAAGCCCGCGCCGGGCTACGACCTGCACGTGCTGGACGAGGGCGGGCAGGACGTGCCGCGCGGGCAGATCGGCACGCTGGCCATCAAGCTGCCGCTGCCGCCTTCCAACCTGCCGACGCTGTGGAACGCGGACGAGCGCTTCCGCAGCGCCTACCTCGAGACCTTCCCCGGCTACTACAACACCTCCGATGCCGGGATGATCGACGAGGAGGGCTATGTCTCGGTGATGAGCCGCACCGACGACATCATCAACGTCGCCGGCCACAGGCTCAGCACGGGCGCGATGGAGGAGGTGCTGGCGGCGCATCCGGACGTGGCGGAATGCGCGGTGGTCGGCGTGAAGGATTCGCTGAAGGGCCAGGCGCCGATCGGACTGGTTGTGCTGAAGGCCGGCGTGAACCGGGCGGAGGCCGACATCGCGAAGGAGCTGGTCGGCATGGTGCGCGACCGCATCGGGCCGGTCGCCGCCTTCAAGGATGCGCGCGTGGTGGCGCGGCTGCCGAAGACGCGCAGCGGCAAGATCCTGCGCGGCACGATCCGCAAGATCGCCGATGGCGAGACCTATGCCGTGCCGCCCACGATCGACGACCCCGCCATCCTGGACGAGATCGGGGGCGTGCTGAAGGCGGCGGAGAAATAGCGCGATGCCGGACGGAGACGCGCCACTGCTGCTGCGGGCCGACACGGAGGACGGCGTCACGACTCTGACGCTGAATCGACCGGCGGCACGCAACGCGCTGTCCTTCGCGATGCTGGGCGCGCTTCAGGACGCACTAGCGCAGGTGGCGGCGGATGCGCGCGTGCGCGTGGTGATCCTGGCGGCGGAGGGCCCGGTGTTCAGCGCCGGGCACGACCTGCGGGAGATCACCGCGCATCGCGACGACGCCGATGGCGGCCGTGGCTTCTTCGATGCGGCGATGCGGCGCTGCGCGGCGGTGATGCAGGCCATCGTCGCGCTGCCGCAGCCGGTGATCGCGCAGGTGCAGGGCGTGGCGACGGCCGCGGGCTGCCAGCTGGTCGCGACCTGCGACCTGGCGGTGGCCAGCGACCAGGCGCGCTTCGCCACGCCGGGCGTCGATATCGGGCTGTTCTGCTCGACGCCGGCCGTCGCGCTGTCCCGCGCGGTCGCCGCCAAGCCAGCGATGGAGATGCTGCTGACCGGCGAGATGATCGGCGCCGAGCACGCCGAGCGCATCGCGCTGGTCAACCGCGTGGTGCCGCATGAGGAGCTGGCGGGGGCGACGATGGAGCTGGCCGCGCGCATCGCCACGCGCAGCGCCCACACCGTGCGGATCGGCAAGGCCGCCTTCCACCGCCAGCGCGGCCTGACGCTGGACGAGGCCTATGCGCATTGTGCCGCGGTGATGACCGAGAACCTGCTGGCCGCGGACGCGATCGAGGGCATCGGCGCCTTCCTGGGCAAGCGCAAGCCGGTGTGGAAGCATCGGTAGAACGGAGTTCATGCGGCTGAGGTCGGTCGCGCCCCCACCCTCCCGCGCGTCGCGCGGGTCCCTTCCTCCCCCGCATAGCGGGGGAGGGTCGGGGTGGGGGCCCCGCCAGCCTCGCCGGATCAAGGAGGAGCCTGGGACCCATGTCCGCCGCCGATTACGACGCCCTGCCGCGCCTTCCCGCCAACCACCAGCCGCTGACGCCGCTGCTGTTCATGGAGCGCGCGGCGCAGGTCTATCCGGACCACGTCGCCGTGGTGCACGGGCCGCTGCGCCGCAGCTACCGGGAGCTGCGCGACCGCTGCGTGCAGCTGGCCCATGCGCTGTCCAGGGCCGGCATCGGCCGCGGCGACACAGTGGCGGCGCTGCTGCCCAACATCCCCGCCATGCTGGAATGCCACTACGGCGTGCCGATGACCGGCGGCGTTCTGAACACGCTCAACACCCGGCTGGACGCAGGCACCATCGCCTACTGCCTGGACCATGGCGAGGCGAAGGTGGTGATCGTGGACCGGGAGCTGGTGCCGCTGCTGCGCGTGGCGCTGACGCAGTGCCAGGCGAAGCCGATGGTCATCGAGGTGGACGACCCGGAAGCCTCCGATGCCGCACGCGCCAACCGCCTGGACGGCGCGACGGACTACGAGGCGTTCCTCGCCGGGGGCGATCCGTCCTGGTCCTGGGTGATGCCCGGCGACGAGTGGGACGCGATCACGCTGAACTACACCTCCGGCACCACCGGGCGGCCGAAGGGCGTGGTGTACCATCATCGCGGCGCGCAGCTGCTGGCCATCGGCAACGTGCTGAGCGCGGGGATGGGCAAGCACCCCGTCTATCTCTGGACGCTGCCGATGTTCCACTGCAACGGCTGGTGTTTCCCCTGGACCGTCACCGCGCAGGCCGGCACGCATGTCTGCCTGCGCGCCGTGCGCGGCCCCGACATGTGGCGACTGATGGCGGCGGAGGGCGTGACGCATATGTGCGGCGCGCCGATCGTGATGTCCACGCTGCTCGCCACGCCGGAGGAGCAGAAGGCGGCGCTGCCGCACCAGGTGCAGTTCGTCGTCGCCGGCGCCCCGCCGCCGGAGGCGGTGCTGGCGGCGATGAAGGCCGCCGGCTTCGCGGTCTGCCACGTCTATGGCCTGACGGAATGCTACGGCCCCTCCGTGGTCAACGAATGGCACGGGGAGTGGAACGCGAAGCCCGCGCAGGAGCAGGCGGGGCTGATGGCGCGGCAGGGCGTGCGCTACATCGCGCTGGAAGCGCTCGACGTGATGGAACCGGACACCATGACATCGCTGCCCGCCGATGGCGCGACCATGGGCGAGGTGATGATGCGCGGCAACGTCGTGATGAAGGGCTACCTGAAGGACAAGGAGGCCACGGAAAAGGCCTTTGCCGGCGGCTGGTTCCACACCGGCGACCTCGCGGTGAAGTATCCGGATGGCTACATCCAGCTGAAGGACCGCTCCAAGGACATCATCATCTCAGGCGGCGAGAACATCAGCTCCATCGAGGTGGAGGATGCGCTCTACAAGCATCCGGCCGTCGCGGTCGCCGCGGTGGTGGCGCGGCCGGACGAGAAATGGGGCGAGACGCCCTGCGCCTTCGTGGAGCTGCGCCCCAGCATGACCGCGACGGCGGAGGAGCTGATCGCGCACTGCAAGCAGCACCTGGCCGGGTACAAGGTGCCGCGCCACGTGCTGTTCGACGAGTTGCCGAAGACCAGCACGGGCAAGATCCAGAAGCATGTGCTTCGCGCGAAGGCGCGAGGGTAACGGGCGCGAAGGCGCGAGGGTAACGGGCGCGAAGGCGCGAGGGTAAGGGGTCGCGAAGGCGCGGGAGTGAGCGCGCGCGAAAGCGAAGGGCGGCTGACGCCGATTTTGCTTGCGCGACGTGGGCCTCCCGCCCCAGCTTCGCTCATCCGCAACCAACTGAAAGGAGGTGATCCAGTGTCTCATTGCTCTTCGGCCGACGCCGTGTCCGCGGCCTGGATCATCGCCATCGCCACTGCGACGGCGAGTCACTAGGCCTGCCGCGGCGAAAGCCTCCGGCAATGCGGAAGGCCCGGCGGATCGCTCCGCCGGGCCTTCTTCACGTTCAGGCGGGGCGGCCGTAGTCCTTCAGCTGCGCCGCAGCCTCCGCGAGTTCCTGCGCATCCAGCAGCACCGGATCGAGCCGCGCCGCCAACAGGTCCAGATACTGGCCCGCCAGGTTCTCCGCCTCCCGCGCCAGCGCGACCGCGCCGGTGAGCGTCGCGCCCAGCGCAACGACGCCGTGGTTCGCCAGCAGCGTCGCGCGCAGCTCCGCGCCCAGCGCGGCGATGCAGGCTTGCGCCAGCGCCTCCGTTCCGAAGGTTGCGTGTTGCGCGCAGGGGATGCCGAGACGCCCGCCCGCGCCGGCCAGCGTGATCATGTAGTGCAGCGACGGGATGGGCCGGCGCGCGCAGGACAGCGCGGTGGCGCGCGGGCTGTGCGTGTGCACGACCGCCTGCGCGTCCGCCCGCGCGCGGTAGATCGCCGCATGCAGCCGCCATTCGGAGGAGGGGCGGCCGTTCGTCAGCGGCGTGCCGTCGGGCGCGCACTCCACCAGCTCGGCCGCCGTCATGGCCGCGTAGGGCAGGCCCGAGGGCGTGATGACGAAGCCCCGCGGCGTGCGCAGCGAGAGGTTGCCGGATTTCTGCGGCATGAAGCCCGCGGCATCGAGGGCGCGGGCGGCGGCGATCAGGGCGTCGAGGTCCGACGAATCGAACGATTTCGGCATGGTCGCGCGGGCCCCCACCCCAACCCTCCCCCGCAAGCGGGAGAGGGAGCAAGCGCGAAGGAGAAAGACGCTGGTCAGCTCGGCTCGATGCCGGCGGCGCGGATCAGCGGCTGCCACTTCGCCGCGTCGGCGGCGAGCTGCGCGGCCATGTCGGCCTCCGTCGTCGGCCAGGCCTGCAGGCCGCGCTGGCGGAAGGCGGCGACCAGCGCGGGGTCGGCCAGCGCCGTCCGCACCACCTCGCCGATGCGGGCACGGATCGGCGCGGGCGTCGCGCGCGGCACGATGATGCCGTCCCAGTTCAGCACTTCGAAATCGGGCAGCCCGGCCTCGATCATGGTCGGCGCATCGGGCAGTTCCGCCGCACGGGTCTTCGTCGCGACGCCGAGGGCGCGGATCGTGCCAGCCTGCACATGGCTCAGCACCGTGCCCATGGGCGAGAAGCCGAAATCATGCTCGCCAGCCACCAGCGCCAGCATCTGCGGCCCGCCGCCGCGATAGGGCACCGGCACGGTGCGCGTGCCGGCGATGTGGTCGAACAGGATGCCGCAGAGATGGCCGGGGGAGCCGACGCCGCCGGTGCCGTAGCTGATCGTCTCGGGCCGGGCCTTCGCCGCCGCCACGATGTCCGCCACCGAGCGGAAGGGCCGGTTGGACCGGCAGACCAGCACGTTCACCGCGTTGAACAGCATGGAGACGGGTGCCAGGTCCGCCGCCGGGTCGAACCCCATGTTGCGCACCAGGGCCGGGTTCACCGCCAGCGTGCCCATGTTGGCCGAGCCGATGGTGTGGCCATCGGGCGCGGCGCGCGCCACCGCCTGCGCGCCGAGGTTCCCGCCCGCGCCGGCACGGTTGTCGATCACCACGGACTGGCCAAGTGCGGCCTGGAGGAAGGGGGCGATGATGCGAACCGCAGCATCCGAGGCGCCGCCCGGCGGAAAGCCGAGCACCAGCGTCACCGGGCGCGTCGGCGCCCAGGACTGCGCGAGAGCGGGAGAGGCCAAGGCAGCGCCGAGGCCGGCAAGCAGGGTGCGTCGCTTCATGGCCGGAGCGTAGCAAGCGCCGTGCCGCCGGCGCTACTCCGCCCGCGCGCTCGCCTCGGACCGGGTTGCGCCGACGCGCAGCGCCAGCGCGGCGGCCATGAACTCGTCCAGCTCGCCGTCCAGCACGGCGGCAGGGTTGCCCTTCTCCACGCCGGTGCGCAGGTCCTTCACCATCTGGTAGGGCTGCAGGACATAGGACCTGATCTGGTGGCCCCAGCCGATGTCGGTCTTGCCGGCCTCGGTGGCAGCGTTGATCGCCTCGCGCTTGCTCAGTTCCAGCTCATAGAGCCGCGCCTTCAGCATCTCCATGGCGATGGCGCGGTTGCGGTGCTGGCTGCGGTCCTGGGTGGAGGCCACCACGATCCCGGTCGGGATGTGGGTGAAGCGCACGCCGGATTCCGTCTTGTTGACGTGCTGGCCGCCGGCGCCGCTGGCGCGGAAGGTGTCGGTCTTCAGGTCGGCCGGGTTGATCTCGATCTGGATGCGGTCGTCGATCACCGGATAGACATAGACGCTGGCGAAGCTGGTCTGGCGGCGCGCCGCCGCGTCGAAGGGGCTGATGCGCACCAGGCGGTGCACGCCGCTTTCCGTCTTCAGCCAGCCATAGGCGTTGGGGCCGGTCACCTGGATCGTCGCGCTCTTGACGCCGGCCTGCTCGCCCTCGCTCTGCTCCGTCATGGTCACCTTGTAGCCATGCGCCTCGGCCCAGCGGGTGTACATGCGCAGCAGCATCTCGGCCCAGTCCTGCGCCTCGGTGCCGCCGGCGCCGGCGTTGACTTCCAGGTAGCAGTCGTTGCCGTCGGCCTCGCCGGAGAGCAGGCTCTCGATCTCCCGGCGCTTGGCTTCGGCGGCGAAGGCCTTGAGGTCGGCCACGGCGGCATCGGCAGTGCCCGCATCGCCCTCGGCCTCGGCCAGCTCGATCAGCTCCAGCGCGTCGGCGACGTCCTTCTCCAGCCGCTGCACGCCCTCGACCTGGGACGCCAGGCGGTTGCGCTCGCGCATCACCGCCTGGGCCTCCTCGGCCTTGTTCCACAGCTCCGGGTCCTCGGCGCGCGCGTTCAGCTCGGCCAGGCGCACCACAGCGGCGTCCCAGTCGAGGTGGCGACGGAGCAGCGCGACGCTCTCCGCGATCTCGGTCTTCAGGCTCTCGGCATCAGCGCGCATGGGGAGGGCGGGTTAGACCAGATCGCCTCGCCGCGCCAGCGGAGCGCGAGCGGCGGGCCCCGGCCAGGGCCGGCCGCTTTCCAAGCCGCGTCAGGCGGCAGGCGACGCCGCCTTCCACCGCCGCACGGCGGCAAGCCCGATCGGCGCGGCCAGCGAGAAGACGTTGTCGCTGAGCGGCGGGGCCCCGAGAGAGGTACCGGGAGGCGCAATGGCCGTCACCGACCCGATCACCGGGCCGCCTCCGGTCATGGCCACGATGAGGCCGGACGCGTCATCCACAGTGAACTGACCGCTCAGGTTGCCGTAGGCATGCGTGCCCGACGACGATCCGGTTCGCGGCGAGGCAGGCCCGTTATCGGCCACGAAGCTGTCGTCGTAGAGGACGAGCGCTGCCCGAGGCGCGCTCGGCACCACGACGGTCAGGGCGAAGGCGGTTGCGACATCCGGATGCCACCCGCCAAGCTGCTGAAATCACGGGTTGGCGCGCCGAACCTTTCCACTGCTGTCAATTCGTTCGACAGGTCGCTCTGGCGCCACCCGGCGCGGGGCCTGGGCTCAGTAGAGCCCACCCAGCCCGCTGTCCAAGCCCGCGGCCGAGCCCCCGCCGCCAGCCTGGCCGACCGCGAAGGGATCGGAGGGCGGCCTGGCGCTGTTCTCCGTGCCGGGCCGGAAGGGCTCCAGGATGGTCTGGCCGTTCGCCATCTGGATGCGCACCAGCGCGGTGCCCGGCGGGGCGCGGAAGGGCACCGCCGGGCTGCCCTGCAGCGCCGCGCCCATCACGTCGCGGAACACCGGCGCGGCCAGCCGGCCGCCCGTCACGTCTGCATCGGGCAGGCCGGCGACGCGCATGCTGCGCGGCTCGTCGAAGCCGATCCAGACCGCCACCACGAGGTCGGGGGTGAAGCCGACGAACCACGCATCCTTGTAGTCGTCGGTGGTGCCGGTCTTGCCCGCCACCGGGCGGCCGAGCCCCTCGCCGGCGCGGGTGCCGGTGCCGCGCTGCACCACGCCCTGCAGCAGGCTGACCATCTGGAAGGACGCGACCGGGTCGGCGATCTGCCGCCGTTCCTCGGTCAGCGTCGGCGGGCCGGCGGCGATGTCGGTGGAGTCGCAGCCGGCGCAGCGGCGCAGGTCGGTGCGCCACACCAGCCTGCCGTGGCGGTCCTGCACGGTGTCGATCAGCGTCGGCGTCACCTGCCGCCCGCCGTTCACGAAGCTGGCATAGGCCGCCGCCTGGCGCAGCACCGTGGTCTCGCCGGCGCCGAGCGACATGGCCAGGAAGCGCGGCATGTTGGGGATCACGCCGAAGCGGTTGGCCGTGTCGGCCACCGCCGCCATGCCGACCTGCTGCGCCAACCGCACGGTGACCAGGTTCAGGCTGCGCTCCATCGCGCTGCGCATCGTCACCCAACCCTGCGGCGCGGTGTCGCCGTAGTTGCCGGGGCGCCAGAGGCCCTGCGGCGTCATCACCTCCACCGGGGCGTCCAGCAGCAGCTGGTTCGGCGGGATGCCCTGCTCCAGCGCGGGCATGTAGACGAAGGGCTTGAACGAGGAGCCGGGCTGGCGCATCGCCTGCGTCGCACGGTTGTACCAGGACCGCTCGAAGGACCAGCCGCCGACCATCGCCAGCACGCGGCCGTTGTTGGGGTCCAGCGCGACCACCGCGCCCTCCACCTCCGGCACCTGACGCAGCGTCAGGCGCTCCGGCCGGGCGGGGGTGCGACCCTGGGCGGGCGCGGCGGGCAGCATCTCCACCAGCACCACGTCGCCGGCCGCCAGCACGTCCTGCAGCCGGCGCGGCTGCGGTCCGAGGCGACCTTCGCGCACGGAGCGGGCCCAGGGCTGCACCTCGTCGAAGGGGAGCGTGGCGGTGCGCGGCTGCGGCGCGCCGCGCGGCTCCGGCCGCTCCAGCCAGGCCATGCGCGCCTCGCGGTC
>NZ_JAPSMD010000209.1 GCF_027856955.1 Falsiroseomonas oryzae
CGCCGCACCGCCGCCCCGGCTCGGCGAGCACACGGAGGAGGTGCTGCGGGCCTGGCTGGGCGACGCCGCGGCCGCGCATCTCGCGGCGCTGCGGCCGGGCGCGGGCGGCTAGCCCTCCGCGATCACCTGCATCAGCCCCGGCGCAGCGATCGCGGCGAAGACCTGCGCGGCGGCGATGTCGGCCTCGGTGTACCAGTTCGCATGGTGCAGCAGGTTGATGGTGCCGAGGCTGCTGCCGTTCCAGCGGACCGGGATGTTCAGCACGCTCTCGCAGCCCAGGCTGCGGATCAGCTCGTGGTCGAAGAAGACGTCCCTGATGTCCTCGTAGGTGCGGCCGATGTAGCATTCGCCGGCGCCTAGCACGCGCTGGAACCAGTGCGTCTGGTTGATCGGCTTGCGCCCGCCGACCGGATACTCCTTCGGCATGTTGGAATAGTAGCGCTGGCTCTCGTTCGCGCCGGGATGCACCACCAGCACGGTGAACAGCCGGTGGCCGATGGCGCGGCCCATGGCGCTGTCGAGCGCGGCGAACAGCGTGCCGGGCTGGCCGGGCTCGCGCGCGGCGGCGGCCACGGCGGCGTAGTGCGGCGCGGGATCGTGACGGGTCATGGGCTCGCTCTCGTTCGGGTTCGCTCGGGGATCAGGCCCTGCGGGCGGAAACGCAGCAGCAGGATCAGCGAGAGGGCGATGATGCCCTCGCGCAGCGCCGCCTTCTGCACCGGCGTGACGCCCGGGATGGCGGCGGCCAGGAAGCGCGTGCCTTCCAGCAGCAGCAGCACCAGCAGCGCGCCCACGATCGCGCCGCGCATCGCGCCGACACCGCCCGCGGTCAGCGCCAGCACGATGTAGATGGTCAGCAGCGGCGCGAAGCCCTCGGGCGCGATGTAGGCGTTGTAGTGGGCGTAGAGCGCGCCGGCGAAGCCCACCACCGCGGCGCCCAGGCAGAAGGCGCGCACCTTGAACCACAGCACCGGCTTGCCGGCCACGGCGGCGACGTCCTCGTCTTCCCGCACGGCGCGCAGCACGCGGCCGAAGGGCGAGTGGGAGACCCGCGCCAGTGCGACGAAGGCGACCGCCACGGCGGCCCAGACGATGCCCAGGAAGATCAGGTTGAACTGCTGCGGCGTCACCGCGCCGCGCCAGGGGCCGGGGATGCCGCTGATGCCGTCCGTGCCGTTGGTCAGCCAGATCTCGTTGGAGGCGACGAGGCGGATCACCTCGGCGAAGCCGAGCGTGACGATGGCCAGGTAGTCGCCGCGCAGCCGCGCGACGATGACGGCCATCACCGCCCCCGCCGCCGCCGCCACCGCCGCGCCCGCCGCCCAGCCCAGCGGCATGGGCCAGAGCAGCTTCGTGGTCAGCAGCGCGGAGGCATAGGCGCCGAGGCCGAAGAACCCGACCAGGCCAAGATTCACCATCCCCGCCAGGCCCCAGATCACGTTCAGGCCGAGCGCCATCAGCGCATAGAGCCCGGCGAAGACCAGCATGGCGACGAGGTAGGCTTCCATCAGCCGCGCCGCCCCAGCAGCCCCTCGGGCCGGATCGTCAGCACCAGCAGGATGGCGAGGAAGGCGGTGACGGTGCGGTAGGCGGGTTCCAACACCACGCTGGCCATCTCCTCGCCGATGCCCACCACCATCGCGCCGAGCGCCGCGCCGGGAATGGAGCCGAGCCCGCCCACCACCGCCGCGGCGAAGACCGAGAGCACCACGCGGAAGCCGGTCAGCGGATCGATCGAGGTATCGAGCCCGATCAGCATGCCGCCGAAGCCCGCGAGCCCCGCGCCGATGAACACCGCGACGCGCGCGATGCGGTCGGGGTCCACGCCCTTGATGTCGGCCAGCTGCGGGTTGTCCGCCACCGCGCGCATGGCGCGGCCCAGCCGCGTGAAGGCGAGCAGGGCGAACAGCGCGGCCGCCGCGGCCAGCGCATAGGCGGTGTTCGACAGCTGCTGCGGGTTCACGCGGATGCCGTCGAAGCGCCAGTCGCGCAGCACCGGCAGGTCGTAGCCGCGCAGGCTGTTGCCGAAGAAGAAGCGCACGACGTTCTCGAGCAGGATGGTCAGCGCGACGGAGGCGATGGCGACCGTCAGCGCGCCGGAAGGACGCAGCGGCTTCAGTGCCGCCTCCTCCGCCAGCAGGCCCGCGGCACCGGCGACGAGGAAGGCGGCCACCAGCGCGAGGCCGGCCGGAAGGCCCCATTGCACATTGGCGATCCAGCCCGCGAAGGCGCCGACCGTCGCGTAGCCCGCCACCGCGAAGTTGGGATAGCGCAGCACGGCGAAGATGCAGTTGAAGCCGATGGCCGGCAGCATGAGCACGCTGCCCGCCATCACGCCGTTCACCAGGACCTGGACGAGGTCCCGCCAGTCCTGGATCAACGCAGTTCCATCAGCGCGAAGCGCCCGTTCTCCGCCCGCTCGTAGCGGAACTTGGTGCCGCGGATGTCGCCGCGCTCGTCGAAATCGACCGGGCCCGAGGCGCCCTCGTAGTTGATCGCCCGGCCGGCCGCCAGCGCGCGCAGGCCGTCCGTCACGTTGTCCACCTTCTCGCCATCGCCGCTGGCGATGCGGCGGACGGCGTCGCGGATGGCGACGCCCGTCGCATCCCCCGCCGCGGCCGCTGCCAGGATGGCCAGCGCGGCGTGGTCGTTGGTCTGCGCGGAATAGGGATCGACCTCCACATTGCCGAAGCGCGTCTGCAGGCGACGGAAGGCGCCGGATTCCACGTCCGGGCTCGGCTGCCAGGTGATGACCCCGTTGGTCACCTCGTTCGGCAGGGTCTGGAAGGTGTTCTGGTTCACCGCATAGGCCGGCGTGAAGCGGCGGCCGTCGAAGCCGGCGCGGAACAGCTCGCGCAGCAGGATCGTCACGTCGGGCAGGTAGCCGTTGAGGAACACCGTATCGACGCGCGCGCGCATGATCTGGTCCACCTCCGACCGGAAGGCGGTCTTGTCGCGCTCATAGACGACGTAGCCCGCGACCTGGCCGCCGGCCGCGCGGAACTTCTCCACCAGCACGTCCTGGCTGGACTGCGCGAACGGCGACTGCGCCGCCATGTGGAAGACGCGGCGCGAGCCCTGGCGCAGCAGGAAGTCGGCGCCCGTCGAGATCTGCAGGCGGCTGTTCGGCTGCGTGCGGAAGATGAAGCCCTGGTGCGGCAGCAGCGTGATGGAATCCGCGCCCGAGACGGTGAACAGCGGCAGCCGGTTCTCCCAGCAGAGCGGCGCGACGGCGGTGGTGACCGAGCTGGCCCAGGTGCCCATCAGCGCCGTCACGCGGTCCACGTCGATCAGCTTGCGCGCGCCGCGCACGCCGGCATCGGGGTTGGTCTGGTCGTCCTCCGCCACCACGCGGATCTGGCGACCACGGATACCTCCGGCGGCGTTCGCCTCCTCCACCACCTGCTGGATGGCGCGCAGCATGGCGGGGCCATAGGGCCCGCCGGCGCCGGTCAGCGGCGGCAGCGCGCCGAACACCACCGGATTGCCCTGGCCGAAGGCCTTCCCGCCGATGGCGAAGCTGGTCACGCCGCCTGCGGCGCCCAGCAGGGCCGCGCGGCGGCCGATCCTGGTCTGGGTCATGGTTGTCTCCCCGTCTCCCCTCGTCACTCTAGCCACGACTAGCCGCCCAGGAACAGGCGGCGAACCTCGGGATCGGCGGCCAGCGCCGCCGCCGGGCCGGTGCGCGCGACGCGGCCATCCACCAGCACGATGCCGTCCTCGGCGATGGAGAGCGCCTCCAGCGCGTTCTGCTCCACCATCAGGATCGCCGTCCCCTCGGCGTGGATCGCGGCGATGCTGTCGAACAGGAACTCCGCGGCCTTCGGGCTGAGCCCGGCGGAGGGCTCGTCCAGCAGCAGCAGCTTCGGCTCCACCATCAGCGCCATGGCCATCGCCAGGATCTGGCGCTGCCCGCCCGACAGGGTGCGGGCCGCGCGGCGGCGCTTCTCCGCCAGCACGGGGAAGCGGGCGTAGAGACTGTCGATGCGGGCGTTCACCCGGGCGCGCGGCTCCAGGTAGCCGCCCATCTCCAGGTTCTCGCGCACGGTGAGGGAGGCGAAGATGTTGGCCTCCTGCGGCACGAAGGCGACGCCGCGGGCGGCGATGCCGCGTGGCGGCAGGCCGGTCAGCGGCGCGCCCTCCAGCCGGATGGCACCGGCCTTGGGCTTGAGGATCCCGGCGATTGCCTTCAGCAGCGTGGACTTGCCCGCGCCGTTCGGCCCGACGATGGCCGCCATGCGCGCCGGCGCCAGCGCGACCGTGATGCCCTTCAGGATCTCGTCGGCCGCACCATAGCCGCCGACCAGCCCCTCGACCTCCAGCAGCGCCGTCACGCGTGCACCCGGCGGCCCATATAGGCTTCTTGCACGCGCGCATCGTCGGCGATGGCCGCGAAGCTGCCCTCGGCCAGCAGCCGGCCTTCCGCCATCACGATCACCGGATCGCAGAGCGAGGCGACGAAATCCATGTGGTGCTCCACCACCAGCACCGTCATGCCCTCGTCGCGCAGATGCGCGATGTGCTGCGCGATCTCCGCCGCCAGCGTCGGGTTCACGCCGGCCACCGGCTCGTCGAGCAGCAGCAGCTTCGGGTCCGCCATCAGCGCGCGGCCGATCTCCAGCAGCTTCTTCTGCCCGCCCGACAGCGCGGCCGCCTGGTTGTCCAGCACGCGCGTCAGGTTGAGCCGCGCGGCGATGGTGGCAGCACGGGCGCGCAGCGCCTCCTCCCGCCGGCGCGTCGCGGGGCCGGCCAGAAGCGCGGCAGCCACCGATTCGCCGGGCTGGGCCTGGCCATAGAGCAGCAGGTTCTCGAGCACCGTCAGGCGCGGGATGCCGCGGGCGATCTGGAAGCTGCGCACCAGCCCCGCGCGCGTCACGCGGTCCGGCCGCGCGCCGGTGATGTCGTGACCTTCGAAGACCACCTGCCCGCCATCCGGGCGGATGACACCGGAGATGCACTGGAAGGCCGTGGACTTCCCGGCGCCGTTGGGCCCTATCAGGGCCGTGACCGTGCCGCGCCGGACCGCGAGGTCCAGCCCGTCCAGCGCCACCACCCCGCCGAACCGCCGGCGCAGGCCGCGCACCTCCAGCAACGGGGCGGTCATGTTACGGAGGCTACACGTGCGCAGGGATCGCCGGAAGGCCCGCCCCCCTTGCGGACTCAGCGCGCGCCCACTCTTATGCGTCGCAAGCCGACACCGCCAAAGAGGAAGCCAGACCGCATGTCGCACCGCCTGCTGCTCGCCGCCGCCGCGGCGCTGACCCTTGGCGCGATCCCCGCCGCCCAGGCGCAGGACGCCGCCGCCGGCCAGCGCGTGTTCAACCAGTGCCGCGCCTGCCACACCATCGACGCCGGCGGCCGCAACGGCGTGGGCCCGAACCTGCACGGCGTGGTCGGGCGTCGCGCCGCCTCCATCGAGGGCTTCCGCTATTCCGCCAACATGCGCCAGCTGGCCGAGGGCGGGCTGACCTGGACCGATGAGAACCTGCATCGCTACCTGACGAACCCCAAGGACCTCGTGCCTCAGGGCTCGATGGCCTTCGCGGGCATCCGCAACGACCAGCAGCGCGCCGACCTGATCGCCTACCTGACGGCGCAGCGCTGAGCTGATTCGCGCTAGAGCAGGTTCACGCCGTCGGGCCGCTAGGCCCTCCGGCGTTCTGCTCTAGGCGGCCTGCAGCGCGCCGCGCAACAGCGGCGCGCGCAGCGCCAGCGCGTCCTCCACCGCATCGCGGAAGCCGTCCAGCTCCGCCTCGCCCAGCACGAGCGAGAGCGCGACCATGCCGCGCCGCGCGATGTAGAAGCCGCGCTCCAGCAGGTCGAGGAACAACAGCTCTTTCAGGGCCTGGTTGCCGGCGGCGACCTCCGTCGCATCGCGCGGCGGGGCCGGCGCGACATGGAAGGTCATCATGCTGCCTTGCCCGGTGAGTTGCACCGGCACGTCGTGCCGCGCCGCGATGGCCTGCAGCGCGCCGCGCAGCGCATCGCCTCGGGCATTCAGCGCCCGTGCGGCATCCGGCGTGTAGACCTCGCCGAGCGCCGCGATCCCGGCCGACATGGTCAGCGTGTTGTTGTTGAAGGTGCCGGCATGCGGCACGGCGTCCGGCCGGCGCGGATCGAACATCGCCATCAGCGCGGCGCGCCCGCCGAAGGCGCCGAAGGACATCCCGCCGCCGACGTATTTCCCGAGCGTCGTCAGGTCCGGCAGCACGCCCATGGCCTCCTGCAGGCCGCCGGGGGCAAGCCGGCTGGTCATCACCTCGTCGAAGACCAGCACGGCGCCCGTCTCGTCGGCCAGGGCGCGAAGCCCCTCCAGGAAGACTCGCTCCGCAGGGATGCAGCCGCCGCTGCCGAGCATCGGCTCCAGGATGATCGCCGCCAGGTCGCCGGCATTATCGCGGGCAAGGCGGCGCGCGGCGGCCAGGTCGTTGTAGCGCGCCAGCACCACGCGGTGCGGCACGTTGACCGCGGCGGGCCGGCCGCCCGGGAAGGTCAGCAGGCTGCCGTGGTAGCCGCCCTCGAAGGCCAGCACCGTGCGCCGCCCGGTGGCGATGGTGGCGCAGGCCAGCGCCATCAGGTTCGCCTCGGTGCCGGAATTGGTGAAGCGCACCTGCTCGATCGCGGGGAAGCGGTCGCAGACCAGCCGGGCGAAGCGCGCCTCGAAGGCGTTGTGGGCGGTAAGGTTCACGCCGCCATCCAGCGCGCGCAGCACCGCCGCACGGATCGCCGGGTGGGACGCGCCGAACAGCCCGGCGGTGTATTCGCCGGCCATGTTGACGTAGGTTAGGCCATCCGCGTCCTCGATCCGGCAGCCCTCGCCGCCTGTGGCCGTGAAGGGGAAGGGCCCGTGGAACAGCACGCTGCGGGTGTTGCCGCCCGGCATCACCTCGGCGGCGTCCAGGTGCCGCGCCAGGCTGTTCGGGCGTCGGCGCGCATAGCTCTCGCGCGCCTCCGCCAGGGCGTCGTCGAGCGTCGCGTTGCGGCCGTGCATGCGGCCCCCGTCCGGGTCAGGTGGCGAGGTAGAATACCTCGACCCCGCCCTGCGGGAAGGCCGCCGTCGGGCCGAGCACGCAGCGTCCGTCCAGGAACAGCAGGCGGTCGGGCCCGACGGCATAGTCCACGCCGGCCGGCGGCTCCGCATCGGGCGCGACCAGCGAGCCCTGCACGTGGGAGCCCTCCACCACCGGGATCCGCGCACGGTTGCGCGACCACATGGCGAACATCGCCCCGGGGCCTGCCGCGGCTTCCTGCTGCTCGGCCAGGCGACGCCAGTCGCGCGGGGCGCCAAGTGCCTCCCGGCGCACCTCCGCCTCCTCCATACGGTGCAGCAGCAGCAGCGTGCGCGCCGTCTCGATCGGGTCGAGCAGCTGCGGGTCACCGCGCTCCGGCCGCTCCTGCGGGACCACGAGCGATCGCTCATAGACGCCGAGCTGGCGGAAGAAGCGCAGGAAGTCGTAGTCCGACTGGCTCAGCCAGCCACGCGCGCGCATCCACTGCAGCGAGGAGAGGCTGGGCTGCTGCCGCGCCGCGCGCGCCGGCGAGGCCCCGGCGCCGGGCGGCATGATGCGGGCGCGCTTCTGGATCAGCACGACGTCGCTGCCCTCGAGCTTCAGGATGACGCGCGGCGCATCGGCGGGATTGGGGTAGGTCAGATCGAAGTTGAAGCCGGCCTGGCCGTCCCCGAGGCCGGCATCCTTGAGGTCCTGGCGGAACTCCTCGACCTTGCCGGCACCGATGCAGACATCGTCCAGGAAGGCCAGGATGGTCCGGCCCTTCACCGTGGCGTCGGGCGACCAGATCCAGCCATAGACGCGGTTGCGCGTCACGTTCTCGATGGCACCGCGAATCATGACTCAACTCCCCTGCTGCCGCACGACGTGCGGCGCCTCGCCGCGGCGAGCCCCCCGGCCTACTCTTACGCTCTGGTTGTGTGCACCGACAAGCCAGGCGCAGATGCACAGCAACGATGTTTCGGAGAAGCGCATGAAGTGGATCGCGGCATGACGGCACTGCTCGACGGGCTGCGCGTGGTGGAGGTGTCGGCCTTCGTTGCCGCGCCGATCGGCGGCATGACGCTGGCGCAGCTCGGTGCGGAGGTGATCCGCATCGATCCGCTGGGCGGCAACATCGACATCGGCCGCTGGCCGCTCGCGCCGTCGGGAACCAGCCTCTATTGGACCGGGCTGAACAAGGGGAAGCGCAGCGTCGCACTCGCGCTCGACAGGCCCGAGGGGCGGGAGATCGCCGCGGCGCTGATCGCGGAAGCCGGCATCCTGCTGACCAACCTGCCCGCCGCCGAGGGCTGGATGTCCTACGCCACGCTGTCGGCGAAGCGGCCCGACCTGATCATGCTGCGCCTGACCGGCACGCATGATGGCGGCAACGCGATCGACTACACCGTGAACGCCGCGGTCGGCTTCCCGACCGCGACCGGGGAGGACGAGCGGCCCGTGAACCACGTGCTGCCGGCCTGGGACATCGCCGCCGGCCTCTACCTCGCCACCGGGCTGCTCGGGGCGGAACGGCGACGCGCACGGACGGGCCGGGGCGGCGAAGTGACGCTGGCGCTGTCCGACGTGGCCTACGCCAGCGCCGCCAGTCTCGGCTATCTCGCCGACGTCCAGGTCAACGGCCATGTTCGGCCGCCGCTTGGCAACTGGCTCTACGGCGCCTTCGGGCGGGACTTCCCGACCCGCGACGGGCGGCGCGTGATGCTGGCCGCGATCTCCAACCGGCAGTGGCGGGCGATCGGAAAGGCCACGGGGCTTTCGGACAAACTCGCCCTGGCGGGCCAGGCGATGGGCGCAGACCTCGATGACGAGGGCGGCCGCTATGCGGCGCGGGAGGCGATCGGCGCCGTGCTCGCGCCCTGGTTCGCCGCCCGGACCCTGGCGGAGGTGCGCGCCGCGCTGGATGGCAGCGGCGTGCTGTGGGGGCCGTACCAGGATTTCGGACAAATGGCCCGGGAGGACCCGCGCTGCTCGGCGGCCAATCCCCTGTTCGCCGAGATCGACCAGCCGGGCGTCGGGCGGGTGCTCGCCCCGTCCTCGCCGCTGCAGCCGGCCCTGCCCCCGCGCCCTGCCCCGCGCCTGGGTGCCGACACGGATGCGGTGCTGGCAGAGGTGCTGGGCTTGCCGGCGGATCGCATCGGGGCCTATCGCGAGGCGGGCATCGTGCCGCGGGACTAGCTTCCTTGGACACCGGAGCATGACGGAACTGCTGAAGGACTGCCGCGCCGCGCTGGGCGCGGCGGAGGCGCTGCTGGCGGCCGGGCGCAGCGCGCTGTCCGGCGAGGTCGCGCCGGGCGGGAGGCT
>NZ_JAPSMD010000210.1 GCF_027856955.1 Falsiroseomonas oryzae
TGCCGGCCGGCCTGCTGCGCGCCGCCGCGCGGCAGCGCCGCCGCCTGCGCCGTGCGAACCAGCAGCGGGGTCGGGCGGGCGCTGGCCACGCCCAGCCGCTCGAAGCTCTGGTCCAGCAGCGCGGCCATGTGCTGGTCGCGCTCCACCCAGGAGCTCCCGCCGAACACCGCGCCGACCACGCGCTGGCCGCCGCGGCTGGCACTGGTCACGATGTTGAAGCCGCTGGCGTTGATGAAGCCGGTCTTGATGCCGTCCACGCCCTCATAGGTCTCGAGCATGCGGTTGTGGTTGCGGATGCGCAGGCCGCCGAACTGGGCGTGGGTGACGCCGAAATAGTGGTAGCGATCCGGGAAGTCCTGGAAGAGCCGGCGGCCGAGGGTCGCCATGTCGCGCGCCGTCGTCACCTGGTCCGGATCCGGCAGGCCGGAGGCGTTGCGGAAGGTGGTGCGGCTCATGCCGAGGGAGCGGGCGCGCAGCGTCATCATCTGGGCGAAGCGCGCCTCCGACCCGCCGATCCGCTCGCCGACCGCCGAGGCGACGTCGTTGGCGGAGCGGGTGACCAGGGCCAGGATCGCCTGCTCGACGCTGATCGACTGGCCGGCGGGGATGCCGAGCTTGGAGGGCGGGCGGGAGGCCGCCTCCTCCGACATGGTGACGCGCGAATCGAGGCTGAGCCGGCCCTCGCGCAGCGCCTCGAACACCATGTAGAGGGTCATCATCTTGGTGAGTGAGGCCGGGTGGCGGGTCTCGTCGGCGTTGGCCGAGACCAGGGCGGTGCCGCTGCGGTTGTCGAGGACGATGGCGGCGTAGCGGTCGCTGCCGATCTGGGCGTGGGCAGGCCCGGTCCATCCGAACGCCTGGGTTGCGAGCGTGGCTCCGGCCAGCAGGCCGACGCGCAAGGCGTGCCCGAGACGCATCGATGGTGATCCCCCCGTCGCGGCACCCCCTCGTGCCGCGCCGACTGTCGCTACCCTATTGAATACCGAGCCCCGCTGTCCAGCGGCACGAAGCTGGAACAGAGTGTAAGCGCAGCCACTTGGGGCGGAGTCTTGCAGCGCCCTGAGACCGGCTGCGGGCGATCTCCGCCGCGGTTCCGGAGGGCACGAGCGCGTGATCGCGGGCGCTTTGCTGCACTGCAAAAAAATGCTTGCGCCGCGTGGCCGGAGCGGCCTAATACGCTCCTGTGCTGCGGTGCAGCAAAATCCTCGGGGCCGGGCGTCGGCTCCCGGCCGGTCCCAGGCCCGGTCGCCAGGACAGGTGAAGGAACAGGGCAATGGCTGCTGAGCCGAAGGAAAGCAAGCGCACGATCGCGCTGGTGGATACGACCGCGACGCAGGGTGCGGCGCAGGCGAAGAAGTTCGTTGAGGACGGCGCCGTGCAGGCGCGTGCGGCGATGGAGAAGGGCATGGAACAGGTGACGAAGCAGGCTGAGACGTTCTTCAAGGCGGCCGAGGAGGCCGCGGAGTTCGGCCGCGGCAACCTCGAGGCGGTGAGCAAGTCCGCGCAGGTCTTCGCCGTCGGCTTCCAGGACATCGGCAAGCAGGTCTTCGCCATGACCCAGGCGCTGACCGACCACGCGATGGAGAGCGCGAAGGCGCTGGCCGCCGTGAAGAGCCTGAAGGAGGCCGCCGACATCCAGGCTGCCTTCGCCAAGGCCTCCATGGAGCGCTCCATGAGCGAGGCCGCGAAGCTGCAGGAGGCGACCTTCCGCCTCGCCGAGCAGGCTTCTGCGCCGCTGACCGCGCGCATGACGCTGGCGGTCGAGAAGTTCGGCAAGCCGCTCGCGGCCTGATGCGCCGACCGCCGGGCGCCCTCGCGGTGCCCGGCCGATCCGCGACCGGGGCCCGGTCCGGCCGCTTCCTTCCGCCGCTGGCGGAGGGGGCGGTCGGGCCGGGCCCTTTTCGCGTGGAGGCCCGGCTTGCGGTTCGCCTGCGCGCCCGTTTTCCGGGCGCCGCGAGGTTGGAGTTGCGTATCGCCGCGGCAAGGCCTTCACTCGCAGCCCTGCGCTCCGATATCCTGGGCTGCCGCCCGGCCGTCCGGGCGAGGCGACCAGCGCGATCCGGCCCGGCTTGTCCCGGGGGGCCGGTCTGCGCATCGGGCTACCAGGACAGGCGACCAGGCGCGCGACCAAGGCAGGCATGAGCGACAACGACAAGCGGAATGGGCCAGGCGGGGGCTCCGGCGGCGGGACGGAGGGCCCGAACACCGGCGTCGTCGTCAAGGCGCGCCCGCGCACCCGCAAGCCGTCCATGTACAAAGTGTTGATGTTGAACGACGACTACACGCCCATGGAGTTCGTCGTCCACGTCCTCGAGCGGTTCTTCAGCAAGAGCCGGGAGGAGGCGACGCGCATCATGCTGCACGTCCACCGGCGCGGCGTCGGCGTGTGCGGCGTCTATACCTATGAGGTCGCCGAGCACAAGGTGACCCAGGTGATGGACCTGGCGCGCCAGAACCAGCACCCGCTGCAGTGCACCATCGAGAAGGAATGAGGGCGCAGGACCGATTCTTGCTTGGCCCTCGGACGTGCCTCCGGTGTCCGCCACGCATGAAGGGCGGCCCCACTGTCGCAAGGGAGAGGGAGTGACCACATTGAGGGCAACCCCGGCCGGGGCGCTCCGTTGAGCGCCACGCCCACCCGATAGGGAGCGTCAAGCCTATGCTGTCCCGCAACCTCGAGCAGACGCTCCACCGGGCCCTTGGTCTCGCGAATGAGCGCCGCCACGAATACGCCACCCTGGAACACCTGCTGCTGGCGCTCGCCGACGACGCGGATGCGGCGACCGTGCTCCGCGCCTGCGGCGTGGACGCCGACAAGCTGAAGCGCGACCTGTCGGAGTTCCTGGACAAGGACCTGGCCGGCCTGGTCAGCGACCGCGCCGGCGACGCCAAGCCGACCGCCGGCTTCCAGCGCGTCGTCCAGCGCGCCGCCATCCACGTCCAGTCCTCGGGCCGCGACGAGGTGACGGGCGCCAACGTGCTGGTCGCCCTGTTCTCCGAACGCGAGAGCCACGCGGTCTACTTCCTGCAGCTGCAGGACATGACGCGCCTGGACGCGGTGAACTTCATCAGCCACGGCATCGCCAAGGCCCCCGGCCGCTCCACGACGCGCCCCGTGCAGGGCACGCCGACCTCCTCCAGCGAGGAGCAGCCGGAGAAGGAGGAAAAGCCGCAGCGTGGCGGCCGCGGCCAGGACGCGCTCTCCAACTACTGCGTCAACCTCAACAAGAAGGCGCAGCAGGGCAAGATCGATCCGCTGATCGGCCGCGACAGCGAGATCGAGCGGACCATTCAGATCCTGTGCCGCCGCACCAAGAACAATCCGCTCTACGTGGGCGATCCGGGCGTGGGCAAGACCGCCATCGCCGAGGGCCTGGCCAAGCGCATCATCGAGGGCGACGTGCCGGAGGTGCTGCTCAAGTCCACGATCTTCGCGCTCGACATGGGCAGCCTGCTGGCCGGCACGCGCTACCGCGGCGACTTCGAGGAGCGGCTGAAGGCGGTGGTCGCCGAGCTGGAGAACCAGCCCGGCAGCATCCTCTTCATCGACGAGATCCACACGGTGATCGGCGCCGGCGCGACCTCCGGCGGCGCGATGGATGCCTCGAACCTGCTGAAGCCGGCGCTGGCGCAGGGCACGCTGCGTTGCATCGGCAGCACGACCTACAAGGAATACCGCAACTACTTCGAGAAGGACCGCGCGCTGGTTCGCCGCTTCCAGAAGATCGACGTCAACGAGCCGACGGTCGAGGATGCGGTGAAGATCCTGCAGGGCCTCAAGACCAACTACGAGAAGCACCACAAGGTCCGCTACACGCCGGAAGCGATCCGCGCCGCCGTCGAGCTCTCGGCCAAGTACATCCACGACCGCAAGCTGCCGGACAAGGCGATCGACGTGATCGACGAGGTCGGCGCCTCGCGCATGCTGCTGCCCGAGAACAAGCGCCGGAAGACCGTCACGCTGAAGGACGTGGAGGAGATCGTCGCGAAGATCGCGCGCATCCCACCCAAGTCGGTCAGCGCCGACGACAAGGAGACACTGAAGAACCTCGAGCGCGACCTGAAGTCCATGGTGTTCGGCCAGGACAAGGCGATCGAGGCGCTGTCGGCCGCCATCAAGCTGTCCCGCGCCGGCCTGCGCGACCCGGAGAAGCCGATCGGCAACTACCTGTTCGCGGGCCCGACCGGCGTCGGCAAGACGGAGGTCGCGAAGCAGCTGTCGAAGACGCTCGGCATCGAGCTCGTGCGCTTCGACATGTCCGAATACATGGAGCGCCACAGCGTCTCCCGCCTGATCGGCGCGCCGCCGGGCTATGTCGGCTTCGACCAGGGCGGGCTGCTGACCGATTCCATCGACCAGCATCCGCACTGCGTGCTGCTGCTCGACGAGATCGAGAAGGCGCACCAGGACCTGTACAACATCCTGCTGCAGGTGATGGACCACGGGAAGCTGACCGACCACAACGGCAAGACCGTGGACTTCCGCAACGTCATCCTGATCATGACGACCAATGCGGGCGCGGCGGACCTGGCGAAGCCCGCCATCGGCTTCGGCCGCGACACCCGCGTGGGCGAGGACCAGGAGGCGATCCAGCGCCTGTTCACGCCGGAGTTCCGCAACCGGCTCGACGCCGTCATCTCCTTCGCCGGGCTCGGCGCGGAGATCGTGGCCCGCGTGGTGGACAAGTTCGTCATGCAGCTCGAGGCGCAGCTCGCCGACCGCAACGTGACGATCGAGCTGTCCAGCGCGGCCCGGGAATGGCTGGCGGAGAAGGGCTACGACCCGCTCTACGGCGCGCGTCCGCTGGCGCGCGTCATCCAGGAATACATCAAGAAGCCGCTGGCGGAGGAGCTGCTGTTCGGCCGCCTCGCCAAGGGCGGCGCGGTGAAGGTGGGGCTGAAGGACGGCGCTCTGTCCTTCGACTACATCGAGGTCGCGCCGCCGGCGCTGCCGAAGCCCGAGGAAGGCGAGGGCGACCAGCCCGAGCGCGAGCCGGAGACCGCCGAGTAGCGCGAGCCGGCTGCCGCGAGGAGGATCGGAAAGGCGTGGTCCCGCGGGGCCACGCCTTTCCTGCATCAAGGGGATTGAGATGACCACCGACACCCGCATCGAGGACTGGGACGGCTACAGCGCGGGCCTGCGCGAGCGCGGCAAGGAATTCACCGCGCTGCACCCCGAGTTGATGAAGGGCTTCGCCGCGCTGAACCGGGGCGCCGCGAGCGCGCAGCACCTGGACGCCAAGACGCGGGAGTTCATCGCGCTGGCCGTCGCGGTCACCACGCGCTGCCAGGGCTGTATCGACGCGCATGCGCGCAAGGCGAAGGCGGCCGGCGCGACCAAGGCGGAGATCGCGGAGGCGCTCGGCGTCGCCGTCGCGCTGAATGCCGGCGCGGCGCTGACCTATTCGCTGCACGTGCTGGACGCGGTGGACGGGACCGGCCAGGGGTGACCTCCGCCGCGGCCGGGCTCGGCCTCGATGCGCTGGGCCGGCTGCACGGCACCGACAAGGCGTCGCACGGCCACGGCTATCTCGAGATCTACGAGCCCTTCTTCCGACCGCTGCGCGACGCGCCGATCCGCCTGCTGGAGATCGGCGTGGACAAGGGCAACTCGCTCCGGCTGTGGAAGGCGTATTTCCCGCTCGCCACGGTGATCGGCGCCGACATCGTGCCCGAGAAGGCGGCGCTGGCCGAGGACCGCATCGCCATCGAGATCGTGGACCAGTCGCAGCCCGCGCAGCTGGAGGCGCTGGCCCGCCGGCACGGCCCCTTCGACATCGTGGTGGAGGACGGGTCGCACATCTGGGGGCACCAGATCGTCTCGCTGCAGGCGCTGCTGCCCTTCGTGCGGCCCGGCGGGCTGTATGTGGTGGAGGATCTGCACACCAATTTCGGCAGCCTCGCGCCCCGCTTCCGTCGCGGCGCGCCCTTCTCCTGCGTGGAGTACCTGCAGCGGCTGGCGGCGCTCTGCGTGGCGGGCCAGCGCGAGCCGGCTGAGGAGCCGGATGCGTTCCTGCGCGCGCAGGCCGGCCAGGTCGAATCCGTGCTGTTCGCGAAGCACTGCGCCATCATCCGCCGCGCGGTGCCGCTGGACCTCCGCGCCAGCCTGCCGATCCTGCCCGCCGCGCCGCCCGGCTTCGAGATGCTGGTCAGCATCGGCGGCGTCGGCGACGTGCGCAGCGCGACCGGCAGCGCCGGCTTCCCGGAACGTGGCGCGATCAAGGGATTCCGCCTGATCCCTGCGCCCACGGCGCCCGATGTCGCGGGGCTTCTCGCCCGCGTTCGCGATGCGGATGGCGGGTGGAGCGCGTGGCAGCCGGCCCGCGCCTTCGCCGGCGGGCGTCGCCATGCCGGGGACCTGACCGGCTTTGCGTTGCGCGCGGCGGAGGGGACGGCGCCGCCGTTGCGCCTGGTCGGCCGATTCCGCGGCGTGGCGGAGCCCGTGGTCGTCCCGATCGGCGCGGATTGCGTGGCGCCGCACGGCCTCGCGCCGCTCGAGGCGATGCAGATCCTGCGCGGGGAACCGCCGGCGGCCTGATCGGAACGCAGGCGCGCCGGGTCAGGGATTCGGTCCTAAGTTTCGCTGGAATCGGGCGAAGCCAATATCGTATACAATCGTTGCGACTGGCCCCCCCCGATCCTTGCAACGCCAGGTCGCGATTTGAGGAAGGGACTTCGTCATGAGTTCCACGCTCACTCGTTACGAAAGCGAATCCGATTACGGCATGCCGCAGGGCGCCGCCGCGGAGAGCGGCGACTCGTCCGAGATCGTCGGCGACAGCGGAATGGGGACCGAGTTCGGGCAGCAGGTCGACGAATCCGTCATCACCGCCGACGACCACTCCGCCGTCGCCGGCAGCGGCGAGGAGGCCGGGCCGACCGAATCCGTCTCGGAGGCGGCGCAGGAGACCAACTTCGAAACCGGCGTCGAGTGGAACCCGGCCGCCCGGACGGAGAGCATGGGCGAGCAGGAAGCCATGGTGGATGCCTACTTCGCCAGCGCGCCGGCGGTCACCGTGCCGACGCCGCAGCAGCAGGAGATCTTCGGCGCGATCGCCGCGGCGCTGGTGCCGATCGCCAAGGCGGTGGTCCCGACGCTGGTCGCGCCGCTGGCCAAGCAGGCGGGCAGCGCGCTGGCCAACCGCGCGAGGACGCTGCTGCGCCGATTCCCCGGCCTGCCGCGCATTCCCGGCATCACCGAGACCGGCGGCGCCGAGAGCGGCATGGAGTTCGACGGCCTGACCGAGGCGAGCCTCGTCCAGCTCGAACAGGCGCTCACCGCGCTCGAGGTGGTGATCGGCCCGGATGACCGCGTGCAGGTCAAGAACACCAGCCAGCAGCCCTGGCGGCGCATCTGCCACCTGTCGATCATGACCAAGACCGGCGCCAGCTTCCTCGGCACCGGCTTCTTCATCGGGCCACGCACCATCGCCACCGCGGGGCACTGCGTCTACATCAAGAACCATGGCGGCTGGGCGAAGCAGATCGTCGTCACGCCGGGCCGCAACGGCAGCAACAAGCCCTTCCAGAGCGTCACCGCCGTGCAGTTCCGGAGCGTGAAGGGCTGGCTGGCCGGCAAGCGCGACTGCGACTACGGCGCGATCATCCTGCCGCGCTCGTTCAACAACCCGACCTTCGGCGCCTTCGGCTTCGACGCCTGGAGCGACAGCCAGCTGCGCGGCGCCAAGCTGAACCTGGCCGGTTATCCCGGCGACAAGCCGCCCGGCACGATGTGGTACCATGGCCGCGTCGCGACGGGGCTCTCGCAGCGGGTGATCACCTACGACATCGACACCGCAGGCGGACAGTCCGGCTCGCCGGTCTGGGTGAAGAAGGGCGACAGCCGAATCGTGGTGGGCGTCCACACCAACGGCGCAAGCGGCGGCAATTCCGCCACCCGCGTCGTGCAGCCGGTGAAGGACAACTTCGTGCGCTGGCGGAAGGAGGGCGCCTGACCATGTCCGGCAGCGGGCGTCGTCCTCCGAACCAGAACGAGCGAGGGAGGAACCACGGCAACCCGCTGCCGCGTGGCCAGATCGCCGGGCGCGTCCTGGACGCCGAAGGCGAGCCCATCGCGGAGGCGCAGGTCCTCATCGCGCAGGGTCCCGCCCACCAGGACATTGCCGCGCTGACCGGTGCCGACGGCCGCTTCGCCTTCGGCGGGCTCGTCGCCGGCAACTACACGCTGCGGGCGCAGGCGACGGGCTATGGCCCGGGGCAGGCGACCGTGGTGCTCATGCCGGGCAGCCGCAGCGCACGCGTCGACATCGAGCTGGACCGCGCCGCCGCGGTGCCGAACGTCCGGCGCCGCACGCCGGCGCGGTCGAGCGACGCCGACGAGATCCCGGGCTCGGACGAGTAGGGGCTGCCTCCCCGCGCGCCCCCGGCGCGCGGGGAGGGAGGCTAGCCCGCGATCGCCCTGAGCGTGCACACCGAAGGTGGGTGCGGCGAAGGGCGTGAATCGCCGGGCCAGAGAAGCGAGACCGGCGTAGCCCTGAACACAGTCAGGGCTACGCCGGTCTAGGTCCCGCCGGGCGGCGCGCGCAGGAAGCCCACGACCTCCTGCCACGCCCTCGGCTTCGCGAAGCCGTAGCGTCGCGCCGGCGCGCTGAGCGCCACCATGGGCGCGATGTGCCCCGCGCCCTCCAGCAGGTGCAGCCGCGCCGCGCGGCCGTTCGCGCGCAGCGCATCGGCCAGGCGCTCGGCATGGAATGCGCCCACCACCCTGTCGCCCGTGCCGTGCAGCAGCAGCAGCGGCGGCGCGCCGGCCAGCGCCGCGGCATCCGGCACCGCCTGGATCTTCCCGCCGGGGGCGCGGGCGAAGATGCTGCGCACCGGCTCGTCATCGGGCTGCCAGGCGATCGGCGCGGAGACCAGCACGCCGCCGGCCAGCGCCTGGCGTCCGCCGGGCAGTCCCGCCTCGGCCAGCCACCGCGGATCGAGCGCGAGCGACGCCGCGATGAAGCCGCCGGCCGAATGGCCCATCACGAAGAGCGGACCGCCGGGCGCCTGGCCCGATCCGCGCAGCCAGGCCAGCGCGGCGGCGCCGTCCTGCAGGAAGTCGGGCCAGCGCGCATCCGGCCACAGCCGGTAGTCCGGCACCGCGACCGCGATGCCTTCCGCCGCCAGGGCGCGGGCCAGGAAGGCGTAGTGCCCGCGGGAGCCGACCTGCCAGGCGCCGCCATGGAAGAACACCAGCAGCGGCGTGCCGGCGCCGGCATCGCGCGGCAGGGTCAGGTCCAGCAGGCCGCGCGCGCCGGGCGCATAGCGCAGGCCGCGCCGTTCCACC
>NZ_JAPSMD010000211.1 GCF_027856955.1 Falsiroseomonas oryzae
GCCCCCGTGCTGGCGCCACGCGTGGCCGTGCCGCTGGTGGACGGCACCGCCGCGGCGGTGCGTCTGGCCGAGGCGATGGTGGGCCTCGCGCCGCCCGGCGCGCTGCGCGCACGGCGCCCGCGTGCCCTGACCGGCTACGCGGCGGAGGTCGCGTCGCTCTACGCCGGCTGACGGCATGATGCTTGCTTCGCTGCCGGCACCTCAGGAGAGATCCGCCATGTTCCGCCGCCACCTGCTGCTCGCCGCCGCCGCGCTGACCACGCCAACCCTGGCGCGCGCGCAGGGCGCCTGGCCGAACCGGCCGGTGCGCATCATCAACCCCTTCGCCCCGGGCGGCACCAGCGATCTGATCATCCGCCCGCTGACCGAGCGGCTGGAACGCGCCTTCGGCCGCCCCTTCGTGATCGACAACCGCGCCGGCGCCGGCGGCTCGCTCGGCACGGCCGAAGCGGCGCGCGCGGCGCCGGACGGGCACACGCTGCTGATCTCCAACACCGGGCCGCTGGCCGTCGCGCCCTCGCTGTTCAGCAACCTGGCCTATGACCCCTCCCGCGCCTTCGCCTGGGTCAGCATGTTCGGCGGCGCGCCGATCGTCTGCGCGGTGAAGGGCGACAGCCCGTTGCGCAGCATCGCCGAGTATCGCGACCTCGCGGCGCGCCGGGCGGAGGAGGTCTCCTTCGGCTCCTCCGGAGTCGGCTCGGTCGGCCACCTGACCGGCGTGCTCTGGTCGCTGGAGGCGCGCGTGCAGATGCTGCACGTGCCCTTCCGCGGCGCGGCGGAGGCGCAGCAGAGCGTGCTGGGCGGCAACACCACCTCGCTCTGGGACACCTCGGGCGCCAATGCGGGGGCGATCCGCGCGGGCAACCTCAAGGCACTCGCCGTCTCCTCGCCGGAGCGCGTGGCCGCGCTGCCCAGCGTGCCGACGCTGCGCGAGGCCGGCTTCCCCGGCTCCGTCTCCACCAACTGGTTCGTGCTGGCGGCGCCGGCCGGGCTGGACCCGGCCATCGGCGCACGGCTCAACACAGAGATCCAGGCGGCGCTGGCCGATCCTGCCATCAAGGAGCGGCTGGAGGGCATCGGCGTGGTGCCGCTCGGCAACCTGGCCCCGCAGCAGATCGCGGGCTTCGTGGCGCAGGAAGCCGCACGCTGGGCGCCTGTGGTGCGCGCCGCCGGCGTGCAGCCGAGCTGACGCGGCCTACTGCTTCTGCCGGGCCAGGAAGCGCTCCATCACGCGCTGCGGCTCGCCGGAGTCGAAGGCCTCGCGGTGCAGCAGTCGCGCGGCCTCGATGGTCTCGTCGAAGGCGGCCTGCGTGGCGGCGCAGATGCGCCGCTTGGTCAGCCGGAAGGCCAGCGGCGGCTTGGCGGCAAGCTCCGCCGCGATCTCCAGCGCCTTCGCGCGCACCTCCGCCGCCGGGACCAGGTGGTGCATCAGGCCGAGCCGGTGCGCCTCCTCGGCCGAGGCCATCCGGCCCGTCAGCGCCATCTCCGTGGCGCGCGCCAGGCCCAGCATCTCGCGCAGGATCCAGAAGCCGGTCGCGCTGACCATGCCGGAGTTGATCTCCGGCTGGCCCATGCGCGACCCCGCATGGCCGACCCGCACGTCGCAGAGCAGCGCGGCCTGGAAGGCAGAGCCGGCGGCGAGCCCGTTCAGCGCCACCACCAGCGGCTTCTCGAAGCGGCGGATCGTGCCGTAGAGGCGGCGCCACTCCTCGATCCAGGCCTCGGCGCGCGCGCCGTCGAAGGTCCGGCCCTCGTTGAGGTCCTGGCCGCCGCAGAAGGCACGATCCCCGGCGCCGGTCAGCACCACGGCACCGATCGCGGGATCGGCATTGGCCTGAAGCAGCAGCGCGACCAGCCGCGCGCGCATCGGCGCGTTCCAGGCGTTCAGCCGCTCCGGCCGGTTCAGCGTGATCAGCTGCGTGCCGCCGACCAGCTCGGCCAGCACATGCGCCTCGGCGTCCTGTCCGCCCCCGACCTCGGTCGTCTGCATCATCGCCCTCCCCTTCGCCGCTCGGCACGGCCCTGCCCGTCACATTGACACGGCGCCGACCGGCGGCAGAGTGGTGCCACGCGCCGCAGCGCGTCGGGCGCGCCATTGCCGCGGAGCACGCATGCACCAGGTTCCGCCCGTCCCTCTGCCGCCGCCGGGCGGCTTCGTCGAACTGTTCCGCGAGATCGCGCGGCGCGAGCCCGACCGCCTCTTCGCGATCTGCGAGGGCGCGCCGCTGCGCTTCGCGGAGCTGGACGCCGAGAGCGCGCGCCTCGCAGCCGCGCTGCGGAGGCGTGGCGTGTCGCGCGGCGAGCATGTCGCGGCGATGCTGCCGAACGGCCGCGCCGCGCTGGCGCTGATCATGGCGATGGCCCGGACCGGGATCGTCTGGGTGCCGCTCAACCTGCAACTGGTCGGCGATGGGCTGCGCTACATCCTGCGCCATGCCGCGCCGCGCCTGGTGGTGGCGGATGCGGAGCTGCTGCCGCGCCTGCGCGAGGCGGGTGCGCCCGACGCCATCACGCCGCAGCAGCTGGCGGAGGCAAGCCAGGACGGCTTCGCCGAGCCGCCGCCGGCGCCCGGCGACGACCTGGCGCTGTGCTACACCTCCGGCACGACGGGGCCGCCGAAGGGGGTCCGCGTCTCCCACCGCATGCTGCGGTTGGCCGGCGAGGGCGTGATCCTGGTGGCCGATGCCCGCGACGGCGACGTGATGTTCATGTGGGAGCCGCTCTACCACATCGGCGGCGCGCAGATGGTGGTGGCGCCGCTGCTGCGCCGCCTGCACCTGCACATGGTGTCGCGCTTCAGCGCCAGCCGCTTCTGGGACGAGGTGATCGCGGCGGGTGCCACCCATATCCATTATCTCGGCGGCATCCTGCAGATCCTGCTGAAGCAGCCGCCCGGCCCGCAGGAGCGCGCGCACCAAGTCCGCGCGGCCTGGGGCGGCGGCGCCCCGGCGGAGATCTGGCCGGAGGTGCGGGCGCGCTTCGGCCTGGGCTTGCGCGAGTGCTACGGCATGACCGAGTGTTCCAGCTTCACCACCGTCAACGACCGCAGCGTGGTGGGCTCGGTCGGCCGGCCGATGCCCTGGTTCGAGGTAGCGGTGCTGGACGAGGGCGGCCGCCCGGTGCCGACGGGCACGCGCGGCGAGATCGTAGTGCGCGCGCATGACGCCCTGGCGCTGACGCGCGGCTATCGCGACAACCCGGAGGCAACGGCCCGCACGCTGCGCGGCGGCGCGTTGCACACGGGGGACCTGGGCAGTCTGGATACCGAGGGCAACCTGTTCTTCCACGGCCGCATGGGCGATGGCGCGCGCGTGCGCGGCGAGAATGTCGGCGCCTGGGAGGTGGAAGCCGTCGCGGCGCGCCATCCGGAGGTGGCGGATTGCGCGATGATCGGGGTGCCGGGGGATTCGGGCGAGCAGGAGATCAAGCTGTTCGTGCAGGTCCGCCCCGGCGCGGCGCTCACCGCGTCCGAGCTCTCCGCCTGGCTTGCGCCACGCCTGGCCCGCTTTCAGCAGCCACGCTTCATCGCCGTCGTTCACGGCTTCGAGCGCACCCCCAGCCAGCGGATCATGAAGCACCGCCTGCCGCCCGGCCGTGAGGATTGCTGGGACCGGCTGGCGGCGGGGTGAGGGCGCCGCGGTGCGGGGCGGGGGGTCTCACCAACCCTGCCCCCCAGCGGTGCGTGAGGGGTTCCCCGGCGCGCCCTGATCCGCTATCTCAGGCGCACGGACCCGTAGCTCAGCTGGATAGAGCGTTGCCCTCCGAAGGCAAAGGTCGCACGTTCGAATCGTGTCGGGTCCGCCAATCCTCCCAACAGTTCGGCGTTCCGGAGTACGGAACCGCCGTCGGACTGGCACCTGCGCCCGCCCCGCGGGCCCGGCAGGCGGTCAGTCCAGCCGCAATCCCACCCGCTGGACGACCTCGCGATACAGCTCGAACTGGCGGTCGAGGAACGCGCGCGTGGCGGCCGGCGTGCTGTTCAGCTCCGGGACCGTGCCGGTCGACTCCAGGCGGTTGCGCATCGTCGGCTCGGCAATCGCGCGGGCAGCGGCACGGCCGATGGCCTCGACGATGTCGGGCGGCATGCCGGCAGGCCCTGCGAGCACCGTCCAGCTCGCAATCTCGAAACCCCGCACGCCCGCCTCGGCAATAGTCGGCACATCCGGGAAATTGGGGTCGCGATCCCGGGTGGTGACCGCCAGGAGACGGAGCGAACCATCGCGGACCTGGCCGATATTCGAACCCACCGTGTCGATCGCGAACAGCGTCTCGCCCTTCATGATGGCCTCGGCCGTCTGGGAGCCGCCGCGATAGGGAACGTGCACCGCCTCGACGCCGGCGGCCTTGCAGAAATACTCGCTGGCGAGGTGCGCGATCCCGCCGACGCCGGAGCTGGCGAAGGAGAACCGGCCGGGATTGGCCCGCAGCCGGTCCAGCAGCTGCGACACCGTCGTGATGCCGGCGTCGCGCGAGACCAGCAGGCCCATCGTGCTGATCCCGAAGAAGGCCAGGGGCGTGAAGTCCTGCGTCGGATGATAGCGCGCGGCGGCGGCCCCCGACGCCGGCGCGACCGCCAGGGTGGAGGCGGAGCCGACCAGCAGCGTGTAGCCGTCGGGACGCGCACGCCGGACGACATCCGCCCCGAGGGCGCTCCCGGCCCCCGGACGGTTCTCCACCACGGCGCGCCCGCCTTCGGCGAGATAGGGTCCGAGCCGCTCCGCCAGCAGGCGCCCGGCCAGGTCCGTCGCGCCGCCGGCGGCGAAGGGAACGATGATGGTGATGACTCGGTCCGGATACGCCGCCAGCGCCGGGCGCGCGACCAGACCCGTCGCTGCCGCACCCAACATGCCGAGACCGAGAGTGCGTCGCTGGATCATGCGTCCTCCTCGCGCGTCCGCCTTTGCGGATCGGATGTCTTGCCCGGGTTCGCGCGCCATGCGGGCGGGCGCTGGACGCTGACGATGGCCTCGTCGCGATCCGGGCAGATAGCTCGGCCTTCGGCGTACCGATCGACCGGAGCGGTCAGCCTAGGCGGAGCCGCATGGCGTGGGCAAGCGCACCGCGCGGGTGGCAGCGCTGCACCCGCCGGACGCCGGCGCCGCGATCCGGGCCATCGGCCCGGCCGGTCAGCCGAGGGTCAGGCCGATGGCTTCACCCGTGCATTGAACTCGTTGGTGAACAGCGAATCCAGCGCTGGCTGCCGCTCCAGCGTGCCGCCGGAGGCGGTGATCTCCAGCGTGGAGGCCATCAACTGCGGCAGCATCCAGCCGAGCCCATGCTCCCGAGACCGTTCCGTCACACAGAGCTCCAGCACATAGGGCATCGCCGCGAGGAGCGCACCGCGCTCGAGCCCCGCGCCGCCATCGGCCACCAGCGCATCCACCGCCGCGGCGGGGTCGGCCGCCGTTGCGGCCCAGCCGCGATAGGTGGCGCGGAGGAAGCGCCGGCAGAGATCGCCGCGCTGCCGCACCGTGTCGCGATGCGCGATGTAGGTGTGGCCGTAGAGCTGGAATCCGTGGTCGGCCCACAGCATGTGCCCGACATTGCCCTGGCCCAGCGCGCGTTCCCACAGCGGATAGCCGGAGTAGAGGTCGAAGGAGAGGTCCACCTCGCGCGAGACGACGATGGCCTGCTTCCCCTCCGGCCGCACGTTCACCATGGTGATGCTGTTCGGATCGACGCGGTTGGCGCGCGCGAAGGCGGGCCATACGACGCGGTGGCTGTCGCCGGGCGGCAGCGCCACCTTCTTCCCGGCCAGGTCGGCCGGCGTGCGGAAGTTCCGCTCCTTGTAGAAGAAGGCGTTGTTGGCCGCCTTGTCGAACACCACGCCGAGCATCACCAGGTCGGCGTTCTTCGCCACGGCGGCGATCACGGTCGGCGCGTCCGAGATGCCGAAATCGGCCTGCTTCACCTCGATGCGCCGCGCCGTGTCGGCGGAACCGGTGCCGCGGTTGATCGTCAGCTCGATCCCTTCCTCGGCGTAGAAGCCGCGGCGGCGCGCCAGGTAGAGCGGCGCGTGGTCGCCGGAGCCGAACCAGTTGAGCTGCAGCGTCACCCGCGTCGGCGCCTGGGCGCGCGAAGCGTAGGGCGCGGCGAGCGCCGCGGCGCCGAGCGCGAGCGCCCCGCGCCGTTGGATGCGTGTCATGGCGACGTCTTCCTCCCTCATGCGGTTGCCGTGTCCTCGCGCCGCTCCCAGGGCGTCAGCCAGCGCTCCGCCGCGACCACCAGCGCGTAGATCGCCAGGCCCAGGACGGAAATGAGGATCAGCGCGGCGAAGATGGCGGGCGTGTCCAGCGTGACGCCGGCCGCCATGATGACCGCGCCCAGCCCCTTCTCAGAGGCGACGAACTCGCCGACGATGGCGCCGACCACGGACATGCTGGCGTTCAGCTTCAGGCCGGCGAAGATGTAGGGGATGGCGTTCGGGAAGCGGATCTTGCGCAGCACCTGCCAGCGCGTCGCGCGCATGGCCTGTGTCAGCGCCAGCAGGTCGGGCTCCACCGCGCGCAGCCCGACGGCGGTGTTGATCACCATCGGAAAGAAGGCGACCGTCACGCCGATCAGGATGTTCGGCACGATCCCGTAGCCCAGCCAGAGCAGGAACAGCGGCGCCAGCGCGATCTTCGGCAGCGTGTTGAACAGCACCAGCAGCGGCATCACCGTCCGCTCGATCCGCGGGTCCCACACCACCGCGACCGCCAGCGCGATGCCGAGCACGGCCGACAGCACGAAGGAGCCCGCGACGGATAGCAGCGTCGCCGCCGTGTTCAGCCACCAGTCGAAGCGCGCCTCGCCCAACGCGGCGATCGCCGCGAGCGGCCCCGGCAGCACGAATTCCTTGACCTCGAGCCCGACGACCAGCAGGTGCCAGGCCAGCAGCATGGCGAGAAGCGCGAGCGCGCTCGGCAGGTAGTAGAGGATGGCGCGGTGGCCCATCGGCACGTCCCGGATGCGCGCGACGAGCCTACTTGCGGCGCAGCGGCGCCCGCAAGCAGGATATGGCCATGCAGCTGCCCTTGATCCGCCTGCGCGGCGTGCGCAAGACCTACCGCGCGGGCGACGGGCGCGAGGTGCTCGCTGTGTCGGAGGCGAGCTTCGACGTGGCGGAAGGCGAGCTGGTCGCGCTGGTCGGGCCTTCCGGCTGCGGCAAGACGACGCTGCTGAAGATCCTCGCCGGGCTGCAGCGCCACGACGCCGGGGAGGTGAGCCTGGGCGGCGGGCAGCCCTTCGACCCGGCGCGGGACATCGGCATCGTCTTCCAGCAGCCGCTGCTGCTGCGCTGGCGCAGCGTGCTGGACAACGTGCTGCTGCCGGCCGAGATCCTGGGCCTGCCGATGAAGCCCGCCCGCGACCGCGCCCGCGACCTGCTGCGACTGGTCGGGTTGGAGGGCACGGAGACGCGCTGGCCGCACGAGCTCTCGGGCGGGATGCAGCAACGGGCCTCCATCGCGCGGGCGCTGCTGCACGACCCGAAGCTGATCCTGATGGACGAGCCATTCGGCGCGTTGGACGCGCTGACTCGCGAGCGGATGAACCTGGAGCTGCTGCGCATCTGGGCGGAAAGCCGCAAGACCATCGTCTTCGTCACGCACGGCATCGCGGAAGCGGTGTTCCTGGGCACGCGCGTGGTCGTGCTCACCGCCGGGCCGGCCCGCATGGCGGACGACTTCCCGGTGGAACTGCCGCACCCACGCGCGCTGGCCGTCAAGACGACGGAGCAGTTCGGAACCTACACCCGCCGCGTCTACGGTCTGCTCGGCATGTAACGGTCCCGGGTCCGGCCGCGGGCCGGCCTGCCCGCCCGTTGTCGGTCGGCCGGACAGCGTGTTAGCTCGCCGTCGTCCAGGGACCACCGGGGAAGACAACGGGATGCTGCACCGCCGCCATCTGCTCGCCGGGGGCTTCGCCCTCGCCGCCGGGCCGGCCTTCGCGCAGGGCAACACGCATGCACACCAGGCCGGCCAGTTCGAGCGCCTGAACCAGCCGGGCCGCGTGGACCTGCCGGACCTGCACCATGCCCACGCCGTGACGGACAGCCCGGCGCCGCGCGCCCCCCGGCAGGGCGCCTGGCGCGCCCTGGCGCCGCTGCCGATCCCCCGCACCGAGATGGCCTGGGCGGTGGAGTATCGCGGGCGCATGCATCTGGTCGGCGGCTATGCCGAGCAGCGGGTGGACCGCGCCTATCACCACGCCTACGACCCGCGCACCGATGTCTGGGTGGAACTGGCGCAGGTGCCGCGCGGCGCCAACCATGTGGGCGTGGCGACGCTGGGCGACCGGCTCTACGCCTTCGGCGGCTTCCTGGAGCAGAACCGCACGCCGCACGACGGCGCCTATGCCTTCGACGGCGAGCGCTGGCACACGCTGCGCCGCCTGCCGGAAGCCTGCGGCGCCATGGCCTGCATCGCGCTGGACGGGCAGATCCACATCATCGGCGGCGCGATCGGGTCCGACAACCGCCGCTCGATCGACTGGCACCTGGTCTACGACCCGCGGACCGACCGCTACAGCCGCCGCCAGCCCATGCCGCTCGGCCGCGACCATGCCGGCATCGTCGTGGTGAACGGCGTGATACACCTGATTGCGGGCCGCGTGGACACCTTCCACACCAATTCGAACCTGCACCACACCTACGATCCGCGCACGGATTCCTGGACCTTCCGCGCACCGATCCCGACCGCGCGCTCCGGCCATGGCTGCGTCTGGTACCGCGATCGGATCTTCTGCATGGGCGGCGAGGGCACCAACCGCGTCTATGGCCAGAACGAGGCGTACAACCCCGCGACCGACAGCTGGGAAGCCTATGCGCCGATGCTGACGCCGCGGCACGGCATGGGCGCGGTGGTGATCGGCGATGCGGTCTATGTCGCCGGCGGCGGCCCGCAGATGGGCGGCGGCGTGAAGAGCGCGATTAACGAGGCCTTCAGCCTCGCCTGACCTGGGCCGCGCGGGCGCGGTGCCGAAGCAGTCGCCCGGCACGCGCCTGCGCGCGATCCTCGCGCTCGCCGCGCCGACCGCCTTCGTCTCGCTGCTGCAGGTCGCCGCGCAGCTCTTCGAGACGTGGCTGGCCGCGCGCCAGGGCACGGCGGCGCTGGCCGGCTGGGCGGTGGTGCTGCCCTTCGCGCTGCTGATGCAGATGATGTCGGCCGGCGCGATGGGCGGCGGCGTCGTCTCCGCCATCGCCCGCGCATTGGGCGGCGGCCGGCGCGAGGAAGCGGCCGCGCTGGTGCTGCACGCCGCGCTGATCGCGCTGGCCGCAGCGGCG
>NZ_JAPSMD010000212.1 GCF_027856955.1 Falsiroseomonas oryzae
CGCCAGCAGCAGCCAGAGCTGCCCCGGGCGCAGCCGCGGCAGAACGCGGAGCGCGACCGGCAGCAGCAGCGCCGCCGGCGCCAGGAAGCGCAGCAGCACCATGTCGTGCGGCCCAAGCGCGGCGCTCGCCTCGGCGACGCCGACACGGGTCATCGCCAGAGCGCCGCCCCAGATCGTGGCGGCGCCGAGGGCCGCGGCCACGCCGAGCGCGTCGGCGTGCCGCGCGGGCGCGGCGATGTCTGCCATCGGCGGCGCCCGCATCGCAGCCTGGGTCATGTCGGCGGCTCCTCCCCCCCGGCCCATCAGGCGATCCAGAAGGGCTTGCCGGCCTCGATCCGCGCCTCGGCGGGCGTCAGGCCGATGTCGCGCAGTTCGCGATGGCCCATCGAGGCCAGCGCGTCGCGTTCCTGCATCCGGATGCGCCAACGGGCGAAGGCGTGCCGGATCCGCGCGGCGGGGCCGGTCTTCGGATTGTGCGTCATGGCGTGTCGTCCTGAAGCGGCGGCCGCCCCATCGCGGCCGTGTCCCCTTTTGCCGGCACACCGCCTTCGCCGCTTGGCGAAGCCCTCATCTTCGCCTTGAGAAGTCGTGGAATTCCCGAAGGCGCGCGGCGCACTTCACGCCAGCGTGATCGCCCGTGTTGCGTCAGTTGCGCTATCGCCGGTGCGAAGGAAGGCGCCCGAACCGATGAAGCTTGGCTTCGGCGCATGCCAGGTGGACCTGCAGCGGCAGGAACTGCGGCGCGGCGACGAGGTCGTGCATGTCGAGCCGCAGGTGTTCGACCTGCTGGTCCATCTCCTGCGCAACCGCGACCGCGTGGTCAGCAAGGACGAGCTGTTCGACACGATCTGGCAGGGCCGCATCGTGTCCGAGGCCGCGCTGAGCAGCCGCATCAACGCCGCGCGCAAGGCGGTGGGCGACGACGGCGACCGGCAGGAGGTGATCCGCACCGTGCACAAGCGCGGGTTCCGCTTCGTGGCGGAGGTGCACGCGCTCGGCCCGCAGGAACCGCCTGCGGTCGTGCAGGCGCTTGCCCCGCCGCCGCAGGCCGAGGCCCGGGGAGACCCCGTGACGTCGCGCCGGCCGTCGCTGGTGGTGCTGCCCTTCGCCAATCTCAGCCCGGAGCCGGACGCCGAGTATTTCAGCTACGGCCTGACCGACGACATCATCCGCCTGCTCGCCCGCCACCGCTGGCTCGACGTGCTGAGCCGGCATTCCGGCGCGCCCTTCCGCAGCCGCGACGTGGATGCGCGGGAGATCGGCGCCGCGCTCGGCGTGCGCTACATCGTGCAGGGCAGCGTCTGGCGCCGCGGGGAGCGCGTGCGCATCACCGCCGACCTGGTCTGCGCCGAGACCAGCCGCCAGCTCTGGTCCGAGGCTCACGAGTTCAGTTTGGACGACCTGCTCGACATCCAGCGCAGCATGGCGGAACAGATCGCCGCCACCATCGAGCCGGAGCTCGCCCGGCTGGAGCGCGAGGCCGCGGTGCGCCGCCCGCCCCGCCATTTCGACGCCTGGGACTGCTACCAGCGCGGCCTGTTCCACCTCTGGGGCTTCACCGTGCCCGGCATGGACGAGGCGGAGGCGATGTTCCGCCGCGCGCTGGAGATCGATCCCGGCTTCGCGCGCGCGCATGGCGCGCTGTCCTATGTCTATCTGCAGAGCGCCGTGCTGCGCCCGCCGGCCGACCGCCCCGCGCTGATCGAGGCGGCGCTGCGGGAGGCGCGTGCGGCGGTGGCGCTGGACGACCAGGACTGCATGAATCTCTGCGTGCTCGGCCGCGTGCACACCTTCCTGCAGGACTACGAGGAGGCGATCGCCCGGCTGGAGGCCGCGGTGGAGCTGAACCCCAGCTTCGCCCAGGCCTGGTACGCGCTCGGCTTCACCCTGATCTTCTGCGGGCGGGAGGAGGAGGCGATCGCCTGCATCGAACGCGCGACCGACCTCAGCCCGCGCGACCCGCACCTCTCAAGCTTCCACGCCATGCGGGCGCTGGCGCACCTGTTCCTGGGCGACCTTGACGCTGCGGTGGCGCTGGCGCGGCAGGGCGTCCGGGCGCCCAATGCGAAGCATTGGCCCTATGCCGTCCTGGCGGCCGCGCTGGGCCTGCTGGGGCGAGAGGCGGAGACGCGGCGCGCGGTGGCGGACCTCCTCGCGCGCCACCCGGGCTACTGCACGGATGCGGCCCGCGCCGACTTCTTCTTCTGCCGCGACGCGGAGCGCGTGGAGCGCTTCGTCGAGGGTCTGCGGCGGGCCGGCGTGCCAGAGACCGCGCCCGCCGCGGCGTGACCCACCCTCATCCGCAGGGGATGAAGGGCGCCACCTCGCGCCAGGCCGCGGCCGCAGCGGCGCGGCGGCGTTCGGCCTCGCGCACCGCCAGCGCGCGGCCGGCAATGTGGCGCATCCACTCGCCCCCGCTGCGGTGACGCAGCGCGATCGGGGTTCCGGTCGGGTCCATCTCTCGCTCTCCTGTCGCTGTCGCGGCCGGTGCGGCCGCGAGGCGCAAGCTACGCGCCGCGGGGCGACGCCGCTTGCGGGCGGGCTGGAGATGTCGTGGAGACGTCCTGGAGATCCGCCGCGTCGCGCAGCGGCGCGGTCCAGGTCACCGCGGTGCCGGTCAGGCAGGGCTCGCCGGCTTCGTTGCGCACCGTGGTGCGCAGGGTGCAGATCGGCTTGTCGTCGCGCACGGCCAGCACCTCCACCTCCGCCTCGATTGCCTCGCCGATGCGCACCGCACGCACGAAGCGCCATTCCGTGCCCAGGAAGACGCTGCCCGGGCCGGGCAGGTCCTGCGCCACCACGGCGTTGAGCAGGCCGGAGGTGACGCCGCCCTGCACGATCAGCCCGCCGAAGGGCGAGCGTGCGGCCAGCACCGCATCGACATGCAGCGGGTTGAGGTCGCCCGTCATCTCCGCGAACAGCGCGACGTCGCGCCCGCTGGTCCGGCGGCTGCGCGTCGCGCGCTGCCCGGGTTGCGGGCGGCCGGCGAGGGTCAGGCGCCAGGCGTCGCTCATGCAGCCTCCAGCGCCGGCGCGGCATGCGCCAGCATCCACGCGACCTCGCGCTTCATCGCCTCGTTGAGCTGCTTGTGCAGCGCCTGCAGGCGCGGCAGGTCCCAGTCGAAGGCGGCGATCGCGTCCGTCGCCTCGAACAGCGGCAGGGAGAGGTCGTCGCGCCGCGCCTCGTACTCCGCGAAGGCGGCCGGCATGTCCCGAAGCGCCGCCTGGGCCAGCAGCTCCGCGTCTCGCAGCGCGTCGGTGATGCCGTGCGCGGTCAGCGGATCCTTGAAGTAGCCGGCATCGCCGACCAGCGCCCAGCCTGGCCCCGCCGCCCGGCGGAAGAAGCCGCGCCGTCCGGCGAACACCGAGAGCGGGCCGACCCGCCGACCCTGCGCCGCCTGCGCCGCCAGGCCCGGCGCGACCTCGCGCAGCACCTTGTGGAAGCCGTCCATCGGCATGCCGCGGAGGTCGGCGAGATAGCGCTCCGGCGGTACCGAGACGAAGACGCAATGCAGCCCGGCATTGGTCGGGATGGCGCCGGCGCTCGCGCCCGGCTCGTAGTGCCAGTGGTAGCCTTCCGCGGCGATGCCGGACCAGTAGCCGAACACCGTCGCCGTGGCGTGCCGCGCCTGGCGCAGCAGCGGCGCGCCGACAAGGCGCGCGACGGCCGAGCCGATGCCGTCCGCGCCGACCACCAGCCCCGCCGCGACCTCGCGCCGGTTGCCGAGCGCATCCAGCATGATCGCGCCACTCACCCGCGCTTCGTCGTCCCGGAGCAGGTCCACCAACGTCTCGCCGTAGCGCAGCTCCGCCCCGGCATCGGCCGCCGCATCCGCCAGCACGGCGTCCAGCACGGACCGCCGCGGCGCGTAGAGCGCATCCACCCCATCGCCCGGTCGCAGCGCGATGGCGATCTCCTCCGCGCCATAGTGGAAGCTGGTGCGGCGCACCGCCGGCGTGCCCGCCGCGACGATGCGCGGCAGCACGCCCCAGCGCGCCAGCTGCAGCACGCCGCCGCGCATCAGCGCGTGGGTGGACAGCGTCTCCGTGCCGTGCGCGCCGCGGTCCACCAGCAGCACGCGCATCCCCTGGCGCGACAGCAACATGGCCGTGGCGGCGCCGCCGCAGCGGGCGCCGACGACGATCGCGTCGTAGCGGCGGGTCGGGCTGGACATGGCGGGTCTCCCTGGCGTCAGGCCGCCTGGCGGCCGCTGGTGGTGGCAAGGTGGCGGACGGCCTCGGCGGCGATCGCGGCGGCATCCGCGCCGACCCCGCCGAGAAAGTTCGAGCTGCGCCGGCGCATGAAGCGCAGGCCGAGCAGATACAGGCCGCGCGCCGGCGCGACGCCGCCGCGGTGCCGCACCTCGCCGCGCTCATCCACCAGCCCGGGGATGCGCAGCCAGGCGTAGTCGCGGCGGTAGCCGGTGGCCCAGACCACGCTGCGGATGCCCTCTCCCGCCAGGTCGAGCCGCGTGGGCATCGGGCCGAAGCCCTGCAGCGGCGCCGGCCAGGCCTCGTGCGGCGCGCCCAGCGCGTCGGCCAGCGTGTCGATGCGCGCCAGCATGCTTTCCAGCGGCTTCTGCGCGCCGGCTAGGTTGACCGCGAGATCGTCGGCGAAGCGCATCACGCGCCCCTCCGCGCCCATTGCGCGGCCGATCACGCGCACGCCCGCCGCGCGCAGCGTGCCGAGGTCGAGGTTGCGCCGCGGCATGCCGCCGACGAGTTGCAGCGAGGGCTGCGCGCGGGCGCGGCGGATATCCACCTGGTCCTCGGCGCGGTCCTCCAGCATCCCGGCGAGTTCCATCCAGCGCCAGATATCCTCGCCGCGGTAGCTGCGCGGCACGCGCGTGTGGCGGCCCGCGGAGAGCACCACCTTGCGCCCGGCGGCGCGCAGCTCCTCGGCAATCTGCAGCGCGGAGGCGGCGGCGCCGACCACCAGCACGCCGCCCGGCGGCAGCGCGCCGGGGTTGCGGTAGGAGGACGCCGTGAGCTGCAGCAGGTCGCGCGGCAGCGCGGCGGCGAAGCCCGGCACGGCGGGCACGCCGCAATGGCCGGTCGCGACCACCACCACGCGCGCCAGCCAGGCGCCGCGCGTGGTCTCCAGCCGGTAGGCGCCGCCCAGCCGGTGCAGCGCGGTGACCTCCGTCTCCTCGACGACCGGCATCGCGAAGCGCCGCGCATAGAGGTCCAGGAAGCCGATCACCTCCGGCATGGTCATGAAGCCGTCCGGATCGGGGCCGGCGTAGTCGTGGCCGGGAAGGCGGCTCATCCAGTTCGGCGTCAGCAGCGCGAGGCTGTCCCACCGCTCGGTCCGCCAGCGCTCCGCGACGCGGCCGCGCTCCAGCACGACATGATCGATGCCGAGCCGGGCGAGTTCGTGGCTCATGGCGAGGCCGGCCTGGCCCGCGCCGATCACGACGGCGTCGGTGCTGCGCATGGCGGCGTGTCCTTCAGGAAGGGCGGCCCGCCGGCGGCGGGCCGCATCGCTCAGGCCTGGACCGAGACGGCGACGGGCAGGCCGTTGGTCAGCATGTCGAAGACGGCGGAGCGCGCGACGGACTGCCGCACGATCTCCTCCAGCTTCGCCTGCGGCGCGTTGCCGGCGATCTGGAAGGTCACGCGGATCGCCTGGAAGCCGTTCCGAACCTCGTCCGACAGGCCCAGGATGCCCTGCAGGTCGATGTCGCCCTCGACCCTCGCGTCGGCCTTGGTCAGCATGACGCCGCGCGCCGCGGCGATGTTGGCGATGCCGGCGGTCAGGCAGGCGGCCAGCGCGTGCAGCAGCCACTCCACCGGCGTCGGGCCGTTGTCGGCCCCGCACAGCACGGCCGGGTGGTCGGCATCGGCGACGGTGGTCGCCTTGTGCTGATGCTCGCCGCCCGCGCCGGAGAAGCCGGACATCGTGCTCTGCATGTGCGTGCCGGAGAGCCACTGGCTCTGCGTGCGGAACTGGAACTTCGCCAGCTCCGGCTGGCCCTTCACTACGCCGATGGTGGCGAAGAGCGCCGGCGTGTCCACGCCATGGCTCGGCGGGGGCGGCGCCTTCGTGGCGGCGGGGGCGGTCATCTCGGCGGTGGCGGACATGGGTCGTCTCCTCGTGAAGCCGGGGGTTGCGGTGCTTCGCGCCCTGGCGGGCAGGCCGGATGCAGGGCGTGGCGGCATCCTGGGCGCGCGCGGTGCGGCCCGCTTGGAGAGGAGCTTGCGGAGTTCTGGAGATCGGCTGGATTTACGCCCGGGCTTGCCGCCATCCTGGCCGCGCCCCCTCACGGAGACGCGCGCCCGCATGCCCTGGCGATACCTGGACCAGCGCCTGAAGCTCTCGGCGCTTCGCCTGGCGGATGCGCTCGACACCCATGGCAGCCTGCTGAAGGCCGGCGCCGCGCTGGGCCTGACTCAGCCCGCCCTGTCACGCAGCCTGCGCGAGCTGGAGGAGGTGGCCGGCGCCCGCCTGTTCGAGCGCCACGCCCGCGGCGTGCGCCCCACCGAAGCCGGCGTCGTCATGGTCCGCCTGGCCCGCCGCCTGCTGGCCGAACTGCGCCGCGCGGAGGAGGAGCTGGACGCGGTGGGCAGCGCGGATGGCGGCGCGGTCGCGGTGGGCGTGCTGCCGGTGGCCGCGGTCGGCGTGCTGCCCGGCGCGCTGATCCGGCTGCGCGCCAGCCACCCGACGCTGCGCGTGCGCCTCCAGCAGGGCCGCACGGAGGAGCTGCTGCCGCTTCTGGCCAGCCGCGAGCTGGACCTGGTGGTCGGCCGGCTCTACGCGCCCGCCGTGCCCGACGGCTTCCTGCGCGAGGCGCTGTGGGAGGAGCCGATCTCCGTCCTGGCCCGCGCCGGCCATCCGGTGCTGTCGCTCCGCGGCCCGGTCACCGCAGCCGCGCTGGCGCGGCACGAGCTGGTGCTGCCCACCGTCAGCCAGCGCGTGGGGCAGGAGATCGACCAGCTGCTGGCGCTGCTCGGGCTGCCGCGCGACGTGCCGCTGCGCTCCTCCTCCTACGGCTTCATCCGGGAGATGCTGCTGGCCAGCGACTGCCTCTCCATCATGCCGCGGTCGATGATGGTGGGCGACCTGCTGCGCGGCGCGCTGGAGGTGGTCCCGTTGCCGGTGCCGGCGCCGCCGCGGCCCGCCGGCATCATCCGCCCTGCCGAGCCCGCCCCCTCCCCCGCCGCCGCGGCCTTCATCGCCGCGCTGCAGGGCTTCGTCGCCGAAATGGCGGCGCGGGGCTTCGGAGCCATGCCGGGAGCTGATACCTCCACCCGAAGAAGCGATACGACGCGGCGGAGGCGGCGGGGCTAGGGTCCCGGCCGCCGCCCCTTGGCGGCCACGGAGGAACCGCCATGGACGCGCCCGAGCCGGTGCTCGACATCGCGCATCTCGGCCATGTCGAGCTGCTGACGCCGAAGCCCGACGAATCGCTCCGCTTCTTCCGCGACGTGATGGGCATGACGGTCAGCGGCCAGCAGGGCGACAGCGTCTTCCTGCGCGGCTGGGACGACTACGAGCGCTTCTCCCTCCAGCTCACGGCATCGCGGACCTCAGGCCTCGGCCATGCCGCCTTCCGCACCCGCAGCCGCCAGGCGCTGGACCGCCGCCTGGCCGCGCTGCGCGCCGATGGCTGCGAGGTCTGGCCGGTGGAGGACAATCTCGGCCACGGCACCGGCTGGCGCTTCCGCGACCCGGACGGGCACGTCTTCGAGCTCTATTGGGACACGGAGTGGTACGAGGCGCCGGCGGATCGCCGCCCCTCCCTGAAGAACCAGGCGGAGCGCTATCCCGCGCGCGGCGTCAATGTCCGCCGCATCGACCACTTCAACTGCCTGGCGGTGGACGTCCGCGCCAACCGCGCGTTCTTCGAGCGCACCCTGGGCTTCCGCTGCACGGAACGGATCGAGCTCGACAGCGGGGAGGAGGCGGGGATGTGGCTGACCGCCACCAACAAGTCCTACGACTTCGCCTTCACCAAGGAGGCGCACGGCGTCGGCGGGCGCTTCCACCACGTGACCTTCGCGCTGGACAGCCGGGAGGCGGTGCTGCAGGCCGCCGACACCTTCCTGGAAGCCGGCGTGCACATCGAGACCGGGCCGCACAAGCACGCCGTGCAGCAGACCTTCTTTCTCTACGTCTACGAGCCCGGCGGCAACCGCGTGGAGGTGGCGCATGCCGGCGCGCGCCTGGTGCTGGCGCCGGACTGGAAGACGATCACCTGGACCGAGGCGGAGCGGCGGAAGGGGCAGGCCTGGGGGCTCAAGACCATCGAGAGCTTCCACACCCACGGCACCCCGCCCCTGCCGGAGGGGCGCGGGTGATCCGCGCCCTCGCTGCCCTCCTGCTCGCCATGGCCGCGATGCCGGCGCTGGCCCAGCCGCCGGTCGCGCCGCGCCTGGGCTGCGAGGCACTGGCGGGCATGGACGTCTCGGCAGAGCTCGGCGTCCCCGCGCGCGTCGAGGCCGCGACGGTGCTGCGCGAGGGAAGGCCGGCGCCGGTCTGTCACCTGCGCGGCACGCTCCGCGGGACGATCGGCTTCGAGGCTTGGCTGCCGCTCGAGACCTGGACCGGGCGCTACCTGCAGATCGGCTGCGGCGGACTCTGCGGGCGCATTCCCGATGCACCGCCGCAAGTGACGGGCTGCCTGCCCTACACGCGCGGCGAATTCGCCATGGCCGCGACCGACATGGGCCATCGCGATCCCTCCGCCGCTTCCTGGGGCGGCGATCCCGAGCGGCGGATCGACTTCGCCCATCGCGCGCAGCACCTGACGGCGCGCGCGGCGAAGCTGCTGATCGCGCGCTTCTACGGCCAGGCGCCGCGCCGCTCCTATTTCGCCGGCTGCTCGGATGGCGGACGCGAGGGGCTTATGGCCGCGCGCCTGTATCCGGAGGATTTCGACGGCATTGTCGCCGGCGCGCCGGTGATGGACTTCACGGTGCAGAACACCTTCCACCATGCCTGGACGGTGCAGCGGAACCGCCTGCCGGACGGCACGGCGGCGCTGACCGCGGACCGGCTGGCGGTGCTGAACAGGCTTGCCGTGGCGGCCTGCGGCGGCGCGGATGGCGTGCTGCGCGATCCGCTGGCCTGCCGCTTCGATCCGATGCGCGCCATCTGCACGCCGGGCGCCGACCCGGCCGCCTGCCTCACCGAGGCCGAGGCGCGCGCGGCGGCGGCGGTCTACGACGGCGCCCGCACCGCCTCGGGCGAGC
>NZ_JAPSMD010000213.1 GCF_027856955.1 Falsiroseomonas oryzae
AGCGGTGGCCGGGCGCGGGGCGCCGGGCTGCGTCACGCCCGGGGCGGGGCGGGCCGGCGAGGTGTCGGTCCGGTCGAACTGGCGCACCGTGCCCGGCGCGGTCTGGGTGGAGGGCGGCGCGGTATAGGTCCGGCTGCCGCGGCTGCCCGAGGAGGAGCCGCCGCCCGGCCGGGCCTCGGCCAGGGCCGGGGCGAGGGCGAGCGCCACCACGGCGAAGGCGGCGAAGAGGGCAGCGCCCTTGCGGCGCTTGCGGGCGGGGTGCATCGGTGAGACGTCTCCGGCGTTTCTCATGGCCCCAATATAGGAAGCCCGCGGCCGGCTTGCGAAGAACCTTCTGATTGATCCAGCCTGCGCCCTGTTCAATTTCGGAGAGACAGGCGTGGGTAGGGTCGGATGGCTGATGGGCGCGGCGGCGGCGGCCGCGCTGCTGGCGGGGGCGACGACGGCCGGGGCGCAGCAGCCGCCCAGCCGGGTGCTGCGGATGGCGACCAGCGTGGATGCCGCCACGCTGGACCCGCACGCCACCAATGCCCTGTTCACCTTCCTGGTGGTGCACCAGGTCTATGAGGGGCTGACCTGGCGCGGCGACGACCTGAAGGTGCATCCAGGCCTGGCGACGCGCTGGGAACAGGTGGAGCCGACACGCTGGCGCTTCCACCTGCGCGACGGCGTCCGCTTCGCCGGCGGCGAGGCCTTCGATTCCGACGACGTGGTGTTCAGCATCCAGCGCGCGCTGGCGCCGACCTCCAACTACGGGATCTTCGTGGACACGGTGCAGGCCGTGGAGGCGCGCGACCGGCTGACGGTGGACGTCGTCACCCGCGTGCCGGACCCGGTCATCCCGGACAAGATGACGCGGGTGCTGATCATGGACCGCGGCTGGTCGGAGGCGAACCGCGCCACCGTGCCGCAGAATTTTGCGCAGCGGGAGGAGACGGCGACGGTCCGCAACGCCAACGGCACGGGCCCGTACGTGATCCGCAACCGCGAGGTGGACCAGCGCACGGTGATGGTGCGCAACCCGAACTGGTGGGGCAGCCAGAACGGCGGCGTCGCGCGGGGCAACGTGACCGAGTATCACCACATCACGCTGACCTCGGATGCGACGCGGGTGGCCGCGCTGCTCTCGGGCGAGGTGGACTTCGTGCATGTGGTGCCGGTGCAGGACGTGGCCCGCATCCAGCGCGACCAGCGGCTGCGCATCCTGGAAGGGCAGGAGAACCGCACCGTCTGGATCGGGATGCGGCAGGACGTGGAGGAGCTGCAGGGCAGCGATGTGCGCGGCCGCAACCCGCTGAAGGACCTGCGCGTGCGCCAGGCGATCGCGCATGCGATGGACCTGGATGCGTTGCGGCGGACGACCCTGCGCGGCCAGGGCGTACCGACGGGCAGCATGTGGACCGAGTTCGTCAATGGCTGGGCGCGGGAGACGGACCGGCGCACGCCCCATGACCCGGCGCGCGCCCGCGCGCTGCTGGCCGAGGCCGGCTATCCCAACGGCTTCTCGGTGCCGATGGACTGCCCGGTCGGCACCTATGACGAGGCCTGCCAGGCGGTGGCGGCGATGCTGGCGCGCGTCGGCATCCGCGCGCAGCTGACCATCCATCCCAACGCGGTGTTCAGCCAGCGCGTCCGCCGGCAGGAACCGATGATGTACATGCTCAGCTGGGGCGTGCCGACCTTCGACGGCAGCTACACGCTGCGCGCCATCATGGCGTCGCGCAGCGTGGGCGGCGCGGCGACGTGGAACGCCGGCGGCTATTCCAACCCGGCCTTCGACGCGATGCTGCCGCGCATCGACGCCGAGCAGGACCCGGAGCGCCGCCGCGCCCTGATCCGGGAGGCGCATGCGATGCACAACGCCGATCTCGGCCACATCCCGCTGTACCACATGATGATCCCCTGGGCGGTGCGCACGGGCGTGACGGTGCAGCACCGCGCGGACAACCAGTTCCAGGTGCGCGAGATCCGCGTGGAGTAGCGGCGCGGCCGTCGCCGCTCACGCCGCGGCGGCTTCCTCCACCATGGTGCCGGACAGCGCGGCATAGGCGCGCTGCCAGGCGGCCGCGTGGGCGGCGGTGAAGACCGGGCCGAGCCGCCTCTCCAGCGTCCAGAGCAGCGCGTCGCCGATCGCGGCGTAGTGCTCCGGCCGCGCGCCATAGGCGACATGGCGGCGCGCCAGGTCGCCCACCAGCGGGCGCAGCGCGGCGTGGTCGTGCAGCTGCGCGACGATGGCGCCCAGCATGCTCATCAGCTTCGCGCACTGCTCCTGCATGTCGGCGGGGAACAGCCGCCGCAGCGGCGGCGCGATGGCGAAGAGGCGGTCGTAGAACATCTGCGCGCCTTCCTGCCCGGCCAGCGCGAAGTCGCGGAAGCTGGCGCGCACCAGGTCGAGCTCGTCCTCGGTCAGCGCGCTCATGCCGCGAGGTCCTGCGGCGGCGTGGCGCAGGGGGTGAAGACCTGCGCGAAGCTCTCCCGCAGCCAGGCCATGGTCGCCTGGATGCGCGCGGTCTGGATGGTGTCGGGATGGGCGTGCAGGTGCAGCGCGCGCACCAGGTCCGGCGGGCCGGCGGTGACGCGTTCCAGCAGTGCATCGCCTTCCGCCAGGCACATCGGCAGCAGCCCCTTGCCCAGCCCGGCGCGGATGCCGGCGCGCAGCACGCTGGAATCGGTGGCGGTCAGGGAGATCCGCTCCGCCGCCGGCCGGTTCTGCTCGATCCAGCGGCAGGGCGCACGGCGCGGCGCGTCGTCGTCCCAGAAGGACACCCAGGGCAGCGCCGCGGCATCCGCGCCGCGCGGCTTGTAGATGGCGTAGGGCACCTCTCCCAGGCGGACGGCGAATTCCGTCTGGTTCGGCGGGATCTCGAACCACAGCGCCAGCACGGCGTCGCCGCGCGCCAGGCTGCGCGGCTGCGACCCGCCGATGGTGCGGATCTCCAGCCGCGGGTGGCGCCGCAGCAGCACGGGCAGCGCGGTCTCCGCCAGGCGCATCAGCGTCCAGGGATTGCCGACGATGCGCACCAGGCCGCTCGGCCCCTGGTCGGCATTCGCCACCTCGTCGGCCAGGCGCTGCGCGCGGCCTTCGATCTCCAGCGCGCGCGCGATGGCGGCCTGGCCGGCGGCGGTCGGCGTGAAGCCGAGCTTGGAGCGGATGAAGAGGATGGCGCCGAGATCGGCCTCAAGCGCCGCCAGCCGCCGCCCCGCGGTGGACTGGTCGATGCCGAGCAGCTGTGCGCCGCCCGTCAGCGTGCCGGCGCGGCTGATGGCGAGCAGGACCTTCAGGTCGTCCCAGTTCGTCGTCATCGGTGCCTCCTGCCTGCAATTCCGCACCCGGCTTCTGCGGAGATGTCCGTTCCAGGATTGCGCCGATACTCCTAGATCGGCGGGGCCCGATGGAAGCGGCACGTTGTTTCCGTTGTTTCGCTGCGTGCGACGCGGTCGAAACACGCGCCTTGCGCGGGCAGGACGAACCCCAGGGAGAAGCGCACATGATCGAGAACGACACCGGCATCTTCGCCTACGGCACCGATGCGGGATCGACGGAGACGCAGGTCTCCGTGCTGACGAAGATGACGCGCGACGTGACGCTGAAGCGCGGGACGTTCTCGGAGCCGGCGGAGGACGGCGCGGAGGACCTGGTTGCGGCGGCGGAGACCTCGGGCTACGGGCTCAACGACTACGCGCTGATCACCGACTTCAACGCGACGACCGACGCGACGCGCGATCTGCACCTGCTGGGCTGAGCGCGCGTCGCGCTCAGCCGTAGTGCTGACGCGCCAGGCCGTAGAGCACGCGGTCGAGGTCGGTCAGGCGGCGCAGCAGCGCGCCGGCGCGCGGCGTGATCTCCGGCTCGGGGCGCGGCTCCACCACCGGGTTCACCTCGTCGCGCGTGTTCTCGCGCGGCAGCGGGCCGGTGTCGGGCAGGCCGAGCGCCTGCATCAGCCGCGGGCGATCCTCCTCCAGCCGGTCCACGAAGGTCACGAAGTCGAGCGCGAAGAGGTTGCCCAGCGCGCGGCGCAGCAGCTCCGGCCCGGTGATCGCGTCGCGCGGGCTCTCCCAGGGCTGCAGGTAGCGGTCGGCGCCGATCGGGCGGTAGTCGCCGGCCAGCGTGCAGGTCATGACGTTCTGCAGCGTGCCGCGCACGCCGGGGTCGGGATGCGCGAGGAACTGTTCCAGCGTGCAGGCGCGTGCGATGCGCGCGCGTTCCATGCCGCGTTCCTCCACCACCTCCGCGCGGTGGCGGTGCAGGAAGTGGTAGAAGGAGACCAGGCGCTCGCGCGGCTCGCGCAGCACGGTGAAGATGCGGCGCGGCTCCGGCACGTGGCGGGCGTCCAGGATATTGAAGTGGCCCATCACCACGCGGTAGCGCGCGAGGTCGGCGGCCGGCACGTCGCCAGGGCGGCCATCCTTCTCGCGCCGGAAGACCGGCTCGCCCTCGGCTAGTTCCTCCAGCCGGCGGCGGATCGAGGTGCCGGCGGTCTTCATCATGTGCAGGAAGACGATGCGCGGCCTGCCCTCGGCCACCGAGGGCGGCGCCTCGGCCGGCGGCATCTGCAGCTCGTCCAGGATCGACCGGCGCAGCGCGTGCGGCGCATCGCGGCGCAGCTTCTGGGAGAACTCCGCGCTGTTCAGGATCCAGCGCCGCAGCGTCTCCACCGTGCCGGCCGAGAGGCCGTACTGGTAGGCCTTCTCGTTCTCCGGCGGGCGGCCGAGCAGGTAGCGATAGGCGTGCTCCACGCCCTCGCGCGTGATCGGCGTCCCCTCGCTCATGCGCCGGCGAGGGTCATCCCCTCCACGCGGATGGTCGGCGCATCCGTGCCGCGGCGGAAGACCAGGTCGTCGGCCGCGACCATGTTGAGGAAGATGTCCTTCAGGTTGCCGGCGATGGTGATCTCGCTGACGGGTTCGGCCAGCGCGCCGCCCCGGATCATGAAGCCGGCGGCGCCGCGGCTGTAGTCGCCGGTCACGCCGTTGATGCCCATGCCGATCAGGTCGGTGACGTAGAGCCCCTCGGCGATGTCGGCCATCAGCGCGGCGGGCGTGACGGCGCCGGGTTCGAGCCAGAGGTTGGTGGCCGCGGGGCCGGGCGGGCCGCCGGTGCCGCGGCTGGCATGGCCGGTGGACGGCATCCCGAGTTGGCGCCCGGCGCGCCAGTCCAGGATCCAGGTGGTCAGCACGCCATCCTCGACGATGGCGCGCGGCTGGCCCGCCATCCCCTCCCCGTCGAAGGGGCGGGAGCGCAGGCCGCGCCGGCGCGTCGGGTCGTCGCGCACGGTCAGGCCCTTCGCCAGCACCTGCTGGCCGAGGCTGTCACGCAGGAAGGAGGTACCGCGCGCGACGGAGGCGCCGTTGATCGCGCTGCTGAGATGCCCGAGCAGCGAGGAGGAGACGCGCGGGTCGTAGACCACGGGGATGCGCGCGGTCTTCGGGCGCGTCGGGTTCAGCCGCGCGATCGCCTTCTCCGCCGCCTTGCGGCCGATGGTGGCGGGATCCTCGAGGTCGGCGAGATGCACGACGGAGGACCATTCGTAGTCGCGCTCCATCGCCGTGCCGCTGCCCGCCAGCGCGGTGCAGGACAGGCTGTGCGAGCTGCGGGAATAGCTGCCGGCGAAGCCGTTCGACATCGCCAGCGCGATGCGCACCCGGCCCCAGCCGGCATCGGCGCCTTCGCTGTTGGTCACGCCCTTGACGGCCAGCGCGGTGTCCTCCGCCGCGGCGGCGCGTTCGATCAGCTGTTCCGCCGTGGGCTCCGTCGGGTCGAGCAGGTCGAGCGGCGCGGCGTCGCGCGGCGGGTCGAAGCGATCGGGCAGGCCGCCGAAGGGATCCTCCGGCACCACCTTCGCCATCGCCACGGCGCGCTCCGCCAGGGCGGCGAAGCCCCTGGGGTCGAGGTCGGTGGAGGAGACGATGGCCTGGCGCTTGCCGACGAAGACGCGCAGGCCGAGGTCCGATCCCTCCGACCGTTCCAGCTGCTCGATCTTGCCGAGCCGGCGGGAGACGGAAAGCGAGGCGTCCTGCACCAGCAGCGCATCGGCGGCATCGGCGCCGGCGCGCTTCGCCGCGGCGACGAGCTCGGCGAGGATGTTCAGGTCGGTCATGCCGCCAGCTTCTCCGCGATCACCGGCAGTGCGGGCACCTTGCCGGCGGGGCCGAGCGCGGCCAGCGTCGGCACGGCGCGGAAGGCGCGGGCGGCGGCCTGCTGCACCTGCTCCACGGTGACGGCGGCGATCTTCGCCTTGGTCTCCTCCACCGGGATGATCCGGCCATGCACCTGCAGCTGGCGGGCCAGCTGCTCGCAGCGGCTGCCGGTGCTCTCCAGCGACATCAGAAGGCTCGCGCGCAGCTGCGCCTTGGCGCGGTCCAGCTCCTCCTGCGTCACGTCCTTCTGCACGCGCCGCAGCTCCTCCAGCGCCACCGGCACCAGCTCCTCCGCCTGATCCTCGCCGGTGCCGGCATAGACCGCGAAGAGGCCGTGGTCGGCGAAGGGCGAGACGAAGGAATAGACGGAATAGACCAGGCCGCGCTTCTCCCGGATCTCCTGGAACAGGCGCGAGGACATGCCGCCGCCGAGCAGGGTGGAGAGCAGCTGCGTCGGCATGTGCATGGGATCGGTCGCGGGCACGGCGGGGAAGCCGAGCACGAGGTGCACCTGGTCCAGGTCGCGCTCCTCGCGGAACTCGCCGCCGGTGTAGCGCGCGGCTTCCGCATCCGGCGCCACGGCGTGCGGCAGGTCGGCGAAATGCGCCTTCACCAGCTCGAGCAGGTCGTCATGCTCGATCGCGCCGGCGGCGGCGACGATCATCCGGCCATGGCCGTAGTGGCGCTTCATGTAGCCGGTCAGCGCGTCGCGGCTCATGTGCTTGATCGTGTCCTCGGTGCCCAGCACCGGGCGGCCCATCGCCTGCGCGGCGTAGGCAGTCGCCTGGAAATGGTCGAAGACGATGTCGTCCGGCGTGTCGTTGGCCTGGCCGATCTCCTGCAGGATCACGCCACGCTCGCGCTCCACCTCCTCTGGCGCGAAGACGGAGTGGCTGAGGATGTCGCCGATGATGTCGGCGGCGAGCCCGGCATCCTCCTTCAGCACCTTGCAGTAGAAGGCGGTGTTCTCGCGGCTGGTGTAGGCGTTGATGTGGCCACCGACATTCTCGATCTCGCGCGCGATGGCGGCGGCGTCGCGCTTCGCGGTGCCCTTGAAGGCCATGTGCTCGAGGAAGTGGGAGACCCCGTTCTCCACGGCGGTCTCGTGCCGCGTGCCGGCATCCACATAGGCGCCGAGCGAGACGGTCTCGACGCGCGGCATCTTCTCCGACACGACGGTCAGGCCGGAGGGCAGCTTGGTCAGGCGGATGGCGTCGGTCATTGCGGTCCTTGACGGGTCACGCCGCGTTGCGGCGCGCATGCGCGCGCACGAAGCTCTCCACGGCGTCGAGCTCGGCGGGCAGGCGGGTGAGGCGTTCCGGCCTGTCATATAGGTCGGCCAGGCGCGGCGGCAGCGGGGGCGCGATGCCGGTGGCGCGCTTCACCGCATCCGGGAACTTGGCGGGGTGGGCGGTGGCGGCCACCACGATGGGAATGGCGGGGTCCACCGGCGGCACGGCCTGGGCGGCGGCGGTGCCGATGGCGGTGTGCGGGTCCGCCAGGTAGCCGCTGGCGGCGTGCAGCCGGGCGATCTCGGCCAGCGTGCCCTGGTCGTCCAGCGCGAAGCCGCGGAACACCTCGGTCGCGGTCCGCCAGGCGGCGTCGGGCACGGGCATGCGGCCCTCGGTCCGGAAACGCCGCATCGTCTCCGCCGTGGCGGCGGCGTCGCGGCCCAGCAGCTCGAACAGCAGCCGCTCGAAGTTCGAGCTGACCTGGATGTCCATGGAGGGCGAGAGCGAGGGCTCCACCGTCCGCACCGTCATGTCGTTGCCGGCCAGGAAGCGCGTCAGGATGTCGTTGCGGTTGGAGGCGACGATGAGCTGCGCGATCGGCAGGCCCATCCGGCGCGCAGCCCAGGCGGCCAACACGTTGCCGAAATTGCCGGTGGGCACGGCGAAGGCCACTTCCCGGTCGGGCGCGCCCAGCGTCAGGGCGGCGGCGACGTAGTAGGGGATCTGCAGCGCGACCCGGGCCCAGTTGATGGAATTCACCGCGGCCAGCCGCATCTCCTCGCGGAAGGGCGCGTCGGCGAACATCGCCTTCACCAGGTCCTGGCAGTCGTCGAAGCTGCCGGCGACCGCGAGGTTGGCGACGTTGGGCGACAGCACCGTGGTCATCTGCCGGCGCTGCACCTCGCTGGTGCGGCCGTCCGGGTGGAGGATCACGATGTCGATCGCGCTGCGGTCGCGGCAGGCCTCGATGGCGGCGGAGCCGGTGTCGCCGGAGGTGGCGCCGACGATCGTCACGCGCTCCCCGCGGCGGGCGAGCGTCGTGTCGAACAGCAGGCCGAGGGCCTGCATCGCCATGTCCTTGAAGGCCAGCGTCGGGCCGTGGAACAGCTCCAGCGCGAAGACCCGCGGGTCGAGCTGCACCAGCGGGCAGATCGCGGCGTGGCCGAAGCCGGCATAGGCCTGGGCGAGCAGGGGCCTCAGCGTGGCCAGGTCGGGCTGGCCACCGGTGAAGAGGGCGAGGATGCGGGCGGCCAGCTCCGGGTAGGGCAGGCCGCGCAGAGCACGCCATTCAGCGGTGGTCAGGACCGGCCAGGTCTCGGGCATGAACAGCCCGCCATCCTCGGCCAGCCCCGCCAGCAGGACGCCTTCGAAGTCGCGCGGCGGGGCCGCGCCGCGGGTGGAGACATAGCGCATGGCGGCGGAAGGTAGTCCGGGCGAGGCCGCGGTGCGAGGGGGCGCCCCGTGCCGCTCACGCAGGAGGGGATCGCATCGGAGACACCGGAAACCCTAGGCTGCGGGCGGGAACCGTCCGGGAGCCTCAGGGGCCATGTCGCGCACGCCGCTCTTCGCTGCCCTTCGCCGCGCCGTCGCGCTGGCTGACCTGGCCCGCCGGCCGGGCGCGCCGCCGCTGGACGAGCTGGCGGATCCCGGCCGCATCGGCCGACGCACGGTGCTGGGCGGGATCGCCGGGGCGGCGCTGGCCCCG
>NZ_JAPSMD010000214.1 GCF_027856955.1 Falsiroseomonas oryzae
CGGCCAGCGCCTGCGCGGTGGCCAGCAGCGGCGCCGGTCCGGGCAGGCTGGTGATCAGCACGGGCGCCTCGGCCGCGACCTCCGCCAGCGTGGCGCGCGCGGTGACGCCGGCAGCGGCGGCCTCCGCACTGCGCGCCGGGTCGGTGTCGAAGCCCAGCACGCGCCAGCCATCCGCGACCAGGTTGACCGCCATGGCCCCGCCCATGATGCCGAGCCCGACGATGCCGACGACCTTCTCCATGCGTCCTCCCCCTGCACCCCACCCCCTTCGGACTCCGGGCGGGGCCATGCTATGCGGAGCCTATATGGTCGGCAGGGGGAACGCATGGCACGCATCGGCATCGCAGGTCTGGGCCGCATGGGCAGCGCCATGGCGGAGCGCCTGCTGGACCAGGGTCATGCGCTGACCGTCTGGAACCGCTCGCCCGACAAGGCGGCGCCGCTGGTCGCGCGCGGCGCCGCCCGGGCCGCCACACCGGCCGAGCTGGCGGGCGCAGCCGACGTGATCATCACCATCCTGGCCGATTCCGCCGCGCTGGAGCAGGTGTTCGGCGGCGAGCAGGGCATCCTGGCCGCCGATCTCACCGGCCGGCTGGTCATCGAGATGAGCACCGTCCGGCCGGAGGTGCAGGCAGCGCTCGCGGAGCGCGTGCGCGCCCGCGGCGGCGCGCATGTCGAATGCCCGGTGGGCGGCACCACCGGCCCTGCGCGCCAGGGCAAGCTGCTCGGCCTGGCGGGCGGCGAGGCGGCCGACGTCGCGCGCGCAAAGCCGGTGCTGGACGACCTCTGCCGTCGCGTCGAGCATGTCGGCCCGGTCGGCGCCGGCGCCTCCATGAAGCTCGCCATCAACCTGCCGCTGCTGGTCTACTACCAGGCGCTGGGCGAGGCGCTGACGCTGTGCCAGCACCTCGGCCGCGACCCGGCCTGGCTGATGGAGCTGTTCTCCGACACCTCCGGCGGGCCGAACGTGCTGAAGAACCGCGGCCCCGCCATCGCGCAGGCGCTGCAGGGCGGCGACCCGACGCCGCGCACCTTCGACGTCGATCTTGTCCGCAAGGATCTCCGCACCATGCTGGAGGAGGCGCGCGCGCTGGGCGCCGACCTGCCCGTCGTGGCGCGCGTGCTGGAGGTGTACGACGGCGCCTCGGCAGCGGGATGGGGCGGGCGCGACGCCTCCACGCTGCCGGCCTGGTGGCCCGGCCGCGCCCGCGGCTGAGTTCGACGAAGACAGCGCGGGAGGCGCGGCCATGCAGCTCGGCTTCTTCACCATGCCGATCCATCCGCTGGACAAGGACTGGCGGCAGTGCCTGCGCGAGGACCGCGAGGCCTACATCCTGGCCGACGAGCTCGGCTTCGCCGAGGCCTATTGCGGCGAGCATTCCACGGACGTCGCGGAGAACATCACCTCCTGCGCCATGTTCCTCGCCACGCTGGCGCATGCGACCAAGCGCATCCGGCTGGGCACGGGCACCGTGAACATGCCGAACACCCACCCCGTCGCGGTCGCGTCGCACCTGGCGATGCTGGACCACCTGCTGGACGGCCGGTTCATCTTCGGGATCAGCCCGGGCGGCCTGCTCTCCGACGCGGAGGCCTACGGCAACCTCGACAAGAACCGCGCCGAGATGTTTCTCGAGGCGATCGACACCGTGCTGGCCATCTGGCAGGGCGAGCCGCCCTACGACATCCAGGGCAAGCACTGGTCGGTCTCGACGCGACGCACCTACGTGCCGGAGATCGGCCAGGGCATCCTGCCGCGCCCACTGCAGCGCCCGCACCCGCCCATCGTGGTCACCGCCGTCGCGCCCTTCTCCAAGGGCGTGACCGAAGCCGCGGCGCGCGGGTGGGAGCCGATCTCCGCCAACTTCCTGATGCCGCAATGGGTGAAGACGCATTGGCCGCGCTACGTCGAGGGCTGCTCCAAGGCCGGGCGGCCGGCCGACCCCGCGAACTGGCGCGTGGCGAAGTCCATCTTCGTCTGCGAGGACGAGGCGAAGGCACGCGAGTATGTCACCGGGCCCAACAGCCCGTACCGCTTCTACTACAGCCAGCTGCTGACCAAGATGCGCAAGGGCGGGCGGCTGGAGCTGTTCAAGACGCATCGCGACCAGCCGGACGACGAGGTCACGCTAGACGCCATCTTCGACCGGCTGGTGATCTGGGGGACGCCGGACAAGGTGGCTGACGGCATCCTGGCCTTCCGCGAGGAGGTCGGCGACTTCGGCACGCTGCTCTATGCCGGCAAGGACTGGACCGACTACGAGCTCGGCCGCCGATCGATGATCCTGCTTGCGGAGAAGGTGCTGCCGCGCGTCAATGCGGCGATTGGCCCGTCGCGCCAGGCGGCCGAGTAGGCGCGCTACCGCCGCAGGCCCGGCGCCTCGATTGGCAATCCGTTCGCGCGGCTCGCCAGATAGAGCTCCAGCGCCAGGTATTCCGGCGAGCCGAAATCGAACTGCGTCGCCCGCACGCCGAGCGAGCAGGCACGCAGCCTGCGGTGCAGCGAGCCCAGGGCATTCCATTCCAGCCGGTAGGCCGGGTAGCCCGTGCCGAGACCGTTGGAGATGACGTCGCCGCGCAGTCGCCGGCCGGCATTCTCGTCGTGGCACTGCGTGCAGGCCAGGTTCAGCTGGCCCTGCCGCGTCTCGTAGAAGCGCCGCCCCGCTTCGACGAAGGGCGCCGCGGGCCCGTCCACCGCGACCGAGACCGGCATCCCGCGGGAGCGCAGCGCCACCGCGGCAGTCAGCGACAGCAGCGGCTCGCTCTCGTAGCCGAAGGCCCGCTGGGCCTGGTGCTGCGTGCGGCAGCGCTCGATGCGGCCTTCCAGGTTCAGCAGCACGCCATCGGCCGCGACGGCGGGATAGCGCGCAGCCACGCCCGCCATGCCAGCAATGTCGCCATGGCAGGACTGGCAGCTGGCCTCGCCGCGCCGCCACAGCGCCTCCCCCTCCTCCACCCAGAGCCACCCGGGATGGCGCGAGGGATCGTCCTGCTGCGCGCGCAGCTCCGGGGAAAGGAAGTCGCGCGACGGGCGGATCTCCGACGCGGCCGCGAGCGTGCCGAGCGCGGCGCAGGCGAGCAACGCCGCCGCCGGGCGGCCGATCACGCGACGACCAGGCGCGCCTCGCGCCGATAGACCGCGCCGCCATCCTCGATCCATTCGAAGACCAGGTCGCCGGTTTCGACCGCCACGGTGGTGAACTCGACATAGGGGTTGGCGGCGATGCCGGGCGAGAGGTCCATGCGGAACACCTCCTCGCCGGCATAGGTCACGCGGAAGCTGTGCAGGATCCTGCGCGGCACCGGCCTGAGGCCCGGCGCGTCGATGCCGCGGTCCATGGGGTGCCGCACCAGCACGCGGATCGGCACCACCTCGCCGCGGTGGGCCTGTTCCGGCAGGGTGATGCGGGCGGTGATGCTGCCGCTCATCTCAGCCTCCGTCCACGCAGGCGCCGAGGATGACGATCACGTCGCGGCTGGCGCGATGCACCTGGCCGGTGCTGGTCTCGGCCAGCACCAGGATGGTCTGGGTCGTGGCCAGGCGAATGCGCGTCGCGACCTCCGCTCGCCCGGCGCGCGGCGAGAGCGCGAAGCGGGCGACGCGCGGGACCGGGTTCTTCTCCGCCAGGATGTGGATGGCGGTGACGTGGTCGGTCGCCGTCATCGCGCTCTCGACCTTGATGGCGAGATCGACCGAGTTCCCGTTCTCCGAGAGCTGCGGCATGTCGATGGCAATGCCGCCGGCCACAGGCGTACGCCCGGCCAGGATGGCGCGTTCCGCGGCGGCGAAGTCCTCCTCGACCGCCGGCTGCGCGGCCACGTCCCGCGCAACGGCGGCCGCCACTGGCACGGCGAGAAGCGCGCGTCGTCGCACTGCGTTCATCGGCTCACTCCTCCAGCCCCGACAGGTACGCCACGACGTCCTCGATCTCCTGCGCGGTCAGCACCGGCCGACCGCTGTAGCGTGCATCGACATTCACCAGCCCCGCCACGCGGTGATAGGCCGGCATGACGGAAGCGGGATTCACCAGCGTCGGGTCCACGACGCGCAGCCGGATCTGCCCCGGCGTCAACCGGCTGCCCACGCCGGCCAGCGGCGGGCCGACATCGCCCATGAAGCGCTCCCGCGGATCCGGAATGGCGTGGCAGATCAGGCAGTTCGCGGTCTCCCGGTTGCGCACCACCGCCGCACCGCGGGCCCGGTCCCCGGCCAGGCCAAGCAGTGGTGCCGCGATGGCGTCGTCCGTCACCACGAAGGGCGCCACCTGGCCTGCGGCCGGCCAGGCGGCGCACAGGCCAAGCAGCAGCAGTCCCGCCGCCCTCACGCGCGGCGGAGGTCCTCGTTCTTCAGCGGCACGGAGCGGATGCGCTTGCCCGTGGCCGCGAAGATCGCGTTCAGCACCGCCGGCGCCGCGACCATGATCGTCGGCTCGCCGACGCCGCCCCAGAACCCGCCGGAGGGCATGACGATGGTCTCGACCTTCGGCATCTCGGCCAGGCGCAGCACGTTGTAGGTGTCAAAGTTGGTCTGCTCGATCGCGCCGTCCTTCACCGTGCACTCGCCGTAGAGCAGCGCGGAGAGGCCATAGACGAAGCTGCCTTCCACCTGCATCTCGATCTGCCGCGGGTTGACGGCCACGCCGCAATCCGTCGCCGCGACGATGCGGTGGATCTTCAGCTCGCCGCTGTTGCTGACCGAGACCTCGGCCGCGGCGGCGACATAGCTACCGAAGCCCATCTGCTGGGCGATGCCACGATGGATGCCGGCCGGCGGCGGGGTGCCCCAGCCGATGCGCTCCGCCACGGCGTTGAGCACGCCGAGGTGCTTCGGGTGGTTCGCCATCAGCTTCCGCCGCAGCGCCAGCGGGTCCTGGTTCGTCGCATGCGCGATCTCGTCCAGGAAGCATTCCAGGTAGATGGCGTTCTGGTTGTGGTTCACGCCGCGCCAGAAATGCGGCGGCACATGCGTGTTCCGCATCGCGTGGTCGATCAGCAGGTTGGGGAAGGTGTAGCCGATCGCGCCCTCCGTGCCGCCGGGATTCAGGCCCTGGAACTGCACGGGATCGCGCCCGTTCTGCAGCGCCGTCGGGAAGACGAAGGACAGGATGGACTGGCCGGAGATGCGCATGTGCAGCCCGGTGATCTCGCCATTCGCGTCCAGCCCGGCGGTCAGCTTGCACTTGGTGACGGGGTGGTAGCGCCCCTGCACCATGTCCTCCTCGCGCGTCCACATCGTCTTGATGGGCACACCCGGCACCTGCTTCGCGATCAGCACCGCGTCGATCAGCCAGTCATGCGTGGTGCGCCGGCCGAAGCCGCCGCCGAGGTCCATCCGGTGCACGTCCACCGCCGTCTGCGGCAGGCCCGCGGCCTGCGCCGCGGCGGCCAGCGCGGCCTCCCCGTTCTGGGTCGGGCACCAGACGTCGCAGCGCGTCGGCGTCCAGACCACCGTCGCGTTCATCGGCTCCATCGGCGCGTGGTTCTGGAACGGGTAGGAATAGACCGCCTCGATCCTGCGCGCGGCGCCGGCGATGGCCGCGCGGGCATCGCCCTGCTGGTTGCCGACGAAGGCCTCCGCCGCGTCCAGCCCCTCGGTCAGCATCGCGTCGATCGTCGCCTGCTGGACGCGCGCATTCTCGCCGCTGTCCCACTCCACCGGCAGCGCATCCAGCGCGGTCTTGGCCTGCCAGAAGGTGTCGGCGACGACGGCGACGGCGCTGTCACCGACCTGCAGCACGTGCCGCACGCCGGGCCGGCCGCGCACCGCCGCCGCGTCGAAGCTGCGCACGCGGCCGCCGAAGACCGGGCTGCGCCGCGGAACCGCCACCAGCATCCCCGGCATCTTCAGGTCGGCCCCGTAGACCAGGCGCCCCGTCGTCTTCTCCGCCGTGTCGAGACGCGGCTTGGACTGGCCGATCACCGTCCAGGCGCCCGGCGCCTTCAGCGGGACCTCGGCCGGCGGGGTCAGCCGCGCGGCCTCCGCCGCCACCTCGCCGTAGCGCAGCGTGCGGCCGGTCGGCGTGTGCGTCACCACGCTGTCGCGCGCGCTGCACTGCTCCGCCGGCACGCCCCAGCGGTTGGCCGCCGCCTGCACCAGCATGATCCGCGCCGCCGCCCCGCCGCGGCGGACATAGTCCTGGCTCTGGCGGATCCCCTGGCTGCCGGCCGTGAGGAAGGCGCCCCAGGCGCGGTTGCGCGCCAGGCTCTGGCCGGGCGTGACGTATTCCGTCGTCACCTTCGACCAGTCGCAGTGCAGCTCCTCCGCGATCATCTGGGCGAGGCCAGTGCGCGTGCCCTGCCCCATCTCGGAGCGCGCCATGCGCAGAACCACGCGGTCGTCCGGGTGGATCACCACCCAGGCGTTCACCTCCGGCACCTGGCCGGCCGGCGCGGCCTGGCCGAGCGCGCCCTTGGACGGCAGGTGGAAGCCGAGCAGGACGGCGCCGGCGGCCGCCCCCTTCATCAGCCCGCGACGGGACGGCGCAGCGTTATCGAGCGGTGCCATGATGCGCGCCTCCCTCAGCCCGTGATGCCGCCGCGGGCGGCCTGGTGGATGCCGGCGCGGACGCGGTTGTAGGTGCCGCAGCGGCAGATGTTGGTCATCGCCGCGTCGATGTCCTCGTCAGTCGGCCGCGGCTTCTCCGCCAGCAGCGCGGCGGCGGCCATGATCATGCCGGACTGGCAGAAGCCGCATTGCGGCACATCCAGCGCGCGCCAGGCGACCTGGACGGGATGGCTGCCATCCGGGGACAGGCCCTCGATCGTCACGATCTTCTGCGTCTCCGTCACCTCGGAGATCGGCAGGGTGCAGGACCGCATAACCTGCCCGTCGATGTGCACGGTGCAGGCGCCGCACTGGGCGACGCCGCAGCCGTATTTGGTGCCGGTCAGCCCGACATGGTCGCGCAGCGCCCAGAGCAGCGGCGTGTCCGGGGAGGCATTCACCTCCACCACGGTTCCGTTGACGTTCAGTCGCGCCATCCCGGTGTTCTCCCTTCCGCGCCCGCACGCCACGCATGCCGGCCATCCCTCTCACCGCGCATGTTGGCACGGGAAGCCATCCTGTGAAGGCGTGCGTGCAGCCGGACGGCCCGCCGCACGCATGGCGAGTGCCACGGCCGGCGAGGACGCCTCGCCGGCCCGGCGCCGACCGCGGTCAGGCCCCCTGGATGGCCGCGCGGAACTTCGCCGGCGTGAAGGGCACCGAGCGCAGCCGGATGCCCGTGGCGTCGAACACCGCGTTCGACACGGCCGACGGCACCACCGCCGCCGCCGGCTCCCCGGCGCCCCAGGGGCGCTCGGTGGGCCGGTCGATCAACTCGATCGTGATCTGCGGCACCTCGGGGAAGGTGATGACCTGATAGCTCGCCCAGTCGAGGCTGGTGACGGCCCCGCGGTCGAAGGTCAGCTCCTCCTTGAAGGTGCGCGACAGGGTGTGGATGATGTTGCCCTCGATCTGGCTCGTCACGCCGTCGGGGTTGATGATCTGCCCGCAGTCATGCGTGCAGAAGAAGCGCGTGACGCGGATGGCGCCCGTCCGGCGGTTGACCTCCACTTCCGCGACGGCCGCCACGTAGGTCCGCACCAGCTCGTATTTGCAGAAGGTCACGCCGCGGCCGCGCAGCACCTCGCCGCTGCGGTCGGCCTGCGGCGAGGGACGGGTCTGCCAGTTGGCGAGGCGCGCGACGCGCTCCAGCACCTCCCGCCCGCGGGTCTCGTCCTGCGGCAGAAGCCGGAGGCGATATTGCACCGGGTCGGCGCCGGCCGCCGCGGCCAGCTCGTCCAGGAAGGCCTCGCTGGCATAGGTGTTCTGCATCCGCCCGGGCGTGCGGATCCAGGACGGGCGGAAGGGCGTGGTGTCCAGCCGGTGGCAGGTCGTCTTCACCGCGGGGAAGGCGTAGGGCTGGGCAAGGTTGTGGACGATGTTGCCGGGGTGGATCTGGTTCTCCCGCGGCAGGTTGCCGAGCTCAGCCGCGGTGAGGTCCACGTTGCCGCCGGCGCCCTTCGGGATGAAGGCCTCCGCCTCCCACCCCAGGATGTTGCCCTGCGCGTCGAGGCCGGCGCGCAGGTCCACAAGGTGCGGCGGGCCCTTCGGGTCCCAGCCATGCTCGTCGGCGCGCATCCACTGCACGCGCACCGGCCGCCCGACCGCGCGGGCCAGCAGCGCGGCGTCCGCGGCCGCATCCTCGTGACCGTTGCGGCCGTAGCAGCCCGCACCCTCCATGTAGATGCAGCGCACCTGCTCCACCGGCATCGCCAGCATCATCGCCAGCTGCTTGCGCAGGTTGTGCGTCGCCTGGCTGGCCGACCATGTGGTCAGCCGCCCGCTCTCGAACTGCGCCACCGCGCAGGACGGGCCCATGGAGGCGTGGCTGTTGATGCCGAAATCGTAGGTCGCCTGCACCCGCCGCGCGGCGCCGGCGATGGCCTGCGCCGCGTTGCCGCGGTCGCTCGTCACCTGCACCTGCGCCACCGGCGTGGCGCGCACATGCTCCCACAGCCGTGCCTGGTCCGGCAGGCCGGCCCAGCTGGACCAGCGCACGCGCAGCTCCTTCGCCGCGCGGATCGCCGACCACTCGCTTTCCGCGACGACGCCGACGAAGGCGCCCTGGTGCACCACGCGGACGATGCCGGGAATATGGCGGATGCTCGCCTCGTCCACCGCCTCCGCCACCGCGCCCATCGCGGGCGGGCGGACCGGGCGGCCGTGCAGCATGCCGGGCAGGCGGAAGTCGTGGACGTAGTCGAAGCGGCCGAAGACCTTGTCCGGGATGTCCACGCGCGCGACGGTGCGCCCGACGATCCGGCGCGCCTCCGGCGGCTTGATCGGGGCATTGGCATCCACCGCCAGCTCCAGCCGGCCGGTGCCGACCAGCTCAGCGAAGGTGGCGCGCCGGCCACCGGGGGCGAGCACGGCGCCATCCTCCACCCGCAGCTCGCCGGCCGCCACGCCGAAGCGCTGCGCGGCGCGGCTCAGCAGCTCGCGCCGCAGCGTCGCAGCCGCGGCGCGCAGCTGCAC
>NZ_JAPSMD010000215.1 GCF_027856955.1 Falsiroseomonas oryzae
GCCTCCGGCCACCAGGCGGTGCCGGCCAGGGCGAGGCCGCCGACCAGCCCCGCCGCCATGCCGGCCAGCGAGATCCCGTCCGCCGAGGCGCCGCGCGCCACCAGCCAGGCCGCGACGCGCTGCGTCGCCCCGAGTTCGCGCGCCGCGATGGGGCGCCTGTCGCCATTCGTCGTCATGTGTGCCTCGTGCATGGCCGGAGCATGCCACGGCCGGCCGTGCGCATCGTGTCGCCGCATTGCGCGGCGTGTTTCCGCCGTTGCGCGGCGACGTTTCGCGACGGGACCGCGGCACCCGCGCGTGGTTCGCTGCAGGCCCCAGCAGGGAGCCCGCCATGCTGCCGCTGCCACCGAATGGCGACCTGAAGATCGGCACCGACTTCGCCGAGGTGATCCGGGGCGATGCCGAAGGCGGCGTGCCCGACCGCAGCCGCCCGCATGACCGCATCCTCGGCGGCGGCGGCGCCGACAGCCTGTATGGCGACGACCGCAGCTACGATTCGCGCGACGGCGACGACACCATCGACGGCCAACTCGGCGACGACATGATCTTCTGCGGCGGCGGCCGCGACATCGCCTCCGGCGGCAGCGGCAATGACTGGCTCTACGGTGGGCCGGGCAACGATACGCTGTACGGCGCCGCCGGGCGGGACGTGCTGGAAGGCGGCCTCGGCGCCGACATCCTGATCGGCGGCTTCGGCCGCGACGCGCCGGCGGGCGATGACTGGGCGAGCTACGAGACCTCCCATGCGCGGGTCGTGGTGGATCTCTCAACCGGCACCGGCCGCTTCGGCCATGCGGAAGGCGACCGGCTGTTCGGCATCCCCAATGTCGCCGGCAGCCGCTTCGACGACACGCTGACGGGCGATGCCGGCGACAACTGGCTGGCCGGCGAGGCGGGGGACGACTTGCTGCGCGGTGGCGACGGCGCCGACCGGCTGGATGGCGGCACCTCCGTCGTGCAGGACCGGCTGGAGGGCGGCGCCGGCGGCGACCTCTTCGTGATCGGTGCGACCCGCGCCACCTCGCCCGATCCGGCGCTGGCGGTGATCGCCGATTTCGACCGCGCCGAGGGCGACGCGCTGCTGCTCCGCCGGGTCTTCGAGCGGATCTTCGCCGAGCAGCAGGGCGCGGATACGCTGGTGCTGGCCGAGACGCATTGGGCGGCCGTGATGACCGGCCCGTCCTCCTGGACCTACCAGTGGCAGGAGGATCCGGTGCGGATGACGCTGGCGGTGCTGACCGGTATCGAGGCCGGGTCGCTCACCGGTGCCTGGTGGCTGCAGTACTGAGCCTCAGGCTGGGTAGCGCGCGAAGGGTCCGTGGAGCCGGCCGGGCAGCAGCGGCAGCAGATGCGCGGCGGCCAGCAGCGCCGCCCGCTTCGGGCCCGGTGCGGCGGCGAAGGCGCTGCGCAGCCGGGCCAGGCCCTCGGCCATGGCGCCATGGCGGATCAGTTCCTTGCCGACCACCCAGGCATTCTCCGCCTCCGCCCGCGCGCGCAGCCGATCCAGGCGCGGGCCGAGCCGCGCGGCGAGCGCCGGGTTGCCCCAGATCGCCGCCATCGCCGGCGCGAAGGCCGCCGGGTCGCGCGCCATGCGCCGATAGGCGCTGGCGCCCCGTTCCCGCACGAAGAGCAGCGGGGCGGTCCCGGCCACGCGCCCGAAGCCGCCCTGCAGCGCCAGGCGCACCCAGCATTCCCAGTCCTCGCCGTAGCGGATGGCGGGATCGAAGCCGCCCGCCGCGGCAAAGGCCCGGCGACGGATCAGCAAGTGGCCGCCATTGGCCAGCAGGTTCCGCACAAGCAGCGTCTCCAGCACGTCGCCATCCGGGAACGGTCCGGTCTTGAGCCGCAGCGGCGGGTCGCCGGGCCGTGCCGCCTCCGCCACTGCCGCCCAGGGACCATAGGCGGCGACCGCGCCCGGCGCGGCGCGGAGCGCGGCGACCAGGCGGGCCAGGGCATCCGGGGCGAGCCAATCGTCGGCATCGAGGAACAGCAGCGCCTGGCCGGTGGCCGCGGCGATCCCGGCGTTGCGCGCGGCAGAGACGCCGGCATTGGCCTGGCGCAGGATGCGGATGCGCGGATCGTCCTCGGCTGCGCGTTCCGCCGCGCGGGCCGTGCCGTCGCGCGAGCCGTCATCGACCACGACGAGCTCGAGGTCGGCGTGGGACTGCGCGCGGACCGAGGCGATGGCGTCGCCGACGAAGCAGGCGACATCAAAGGCCGGCGTGACAATGGACACCTTCACGCCCCTGGTGTGGGGCGTGTGGTGCCGACCGGGAAATCAACAGGTTGCGGGGTCGGCTGGGTGCGCCCGCCCGTTCAGCGTCGCCGCAGCCGTGCGACCGCGCCGGCGAGCATCGCGACGCCGAGCAGTGCGGCGGTGCCGGGCTCGGGCACGCCGGTCGGGGGCGGGGCCTGGTAGAAGATGAAGTCGGAGGCCTGGAGACTGGGGAAGGTATAGAGGAGGTTGTTGTCGGCGAGGACGACGACCTGCGGCACGAATACCGTCAACTGCTGGATGTCGGCGAAGGTCAGGTTGACGAAGGCCGAGACGTCAATGAGATCGCCTTGGGACCGGTTGAAGTCATTGATACGCGTCTCTGCGAAGTCCGGTGTGGTGACCGGCAGGATGACGTAGACATCCGCACCGAGGCCGCCGAAGAAATTCCGAAAGCCATCACCTTCCGAGATCAGCGTGTCTTCGCCGTCGCCGCCGAGCAGCGTGTTGTTGCGACCCCGGCCGGTCATCCGGTCGTTGCCTTGCAGGCCGAAGATCCGCTCCACCTCGTCGGACGTGCTGCCGAACGTGTCGGCATCGGGCGTGCCGTTGATGATGATCGTCATTCCGCCGCGCGCTCCGCCAAGTCCCGCTCGCCCAGCGGCGCGAATCGCCACGCGCCGGCGCGCGGCGTGGTCCCGGCAAGGCTTGGGCGGAAGCTACAATCCACCCCCCCCGCAAGCCGTTTGTTGGTAAATCGTAAGGGCGAGTTGGGCGTTGCACGGAACGCAAAACGGCGGCCCACCCTCGCGGGTGGCCGGCGCTGGTGCCGTTGCCGGGACGGCACCACCCCAACCCCCCTTCGCTTCGCGACGGGACCCTCCCCACAAGAGCGGGAGAGGGGTCAAGGGCGCGCCTTGCCCCCTCCCCCGCGCTTGCGGGGAAGGGTCGGGTTAGGGGTGGGGCGCGAAACGCTGAATGCGAAACACGGCGCGTCGCAGACACCTGCGCGTCACGCCCGTCGCCCCCCTCACCCAATCCTCTCCCCCCTGCGGGGGGAGAGGGCTTTCGGTTACGCCGTCGCCTTCGGCGAGACGCCCTTCTCCTCCAGCACCGCCTGCAGCTCGCCGGACTGGAACATCTCGGTGACGATGTCGCAGCCGCCGACGAACTCGCCCTTCACGTAGAGCTGCGGGATGGTCGGCCAGTTGGTGAAGCTCTTGATGCCCTCGCGCAGCTCCATGTCCTCCAGCACGTTCACGCCCTTGAAGGGCACGCCCATGTGGCTGAGGATCTGCACGACGCGGGCGCTGAAGCCGCACTGCGGGAAGACCGGCGTGCCCTTCATGTAGAGCACCACCGGGTTCTCGGTGATCTCGGCCTGGATGCGGCCGTGGACGGGATCGGTCATCTGCGGTTCCCCTGGGAAGGTCGGTTCAGTCGGGCGCGGAGGTCTGCAGCGCCAGCGCATGCAGCTGTCCGCCCATGCGGCCCTGCAGCGCGGCATAGACCAGCTGGTGCTGCTTCACCCGCGACAGGCCCTTGAAGGCGGCGGAGACGACGGTGGCGGCGTAGTGGTCGCCGTCGCCGGCCAGGTCCTCGATGGTGACCTGGGCGTCGGGCAGGGCCGACCTGATCAGCGCCTCGATCTCGGCGGCGTTCATCGCCATGGGTTCGGCTCCTGCGTCGCCGGGGTCATGTCAGCCCACAGCCTCCATCAGCGCGGGCAGCGTCGATTCGTGGGCCGCCCGCAGACTGGCGACGGATATGGAGGAGCCGGGGCCGGTAACCAAGTCCCCGCCGCCCGACCGGCCCAGCCGCGCGGCCGGCACCCCCGCGGCCGTGGCGGCCGCCAGCAGCGCCGAGCCGTCCGCCACCGCCAGCACGTAGCGGCCCTGGTCCTCGCCGAACCAGAAGGCATGGGCGGGGAGGCTGGCGGGCGGCGGCTCCAGCACGGCGCCGATGCCGCCGCCCATCGCCATTTCCGCCACCGCGACCAGCAGGCCGCCATCCGCCACGTCGTGGCAGGCCACGACCTGGCCGGCCAGGATCCGCGCCCTCACGAAGTCGCCGTTGCGGCGCTCGGCCGCGAGGTCCACCGGCGGCGGCGCGCCCTCCTCCCGCCCAGCGATCTCGCGCAGCCAGAGCGACTGGCCGAGCCAGCCCTGCGTCGCGCCGATCACGATCAGGTCCAGGCCGGGCTTCAGGGCGAGACCCACCGACTGCGCCGCATCCTCCAGCACGCCGACGCCGCCGATCGCCGGGGTGGGCAGGATCGCGCGTCCGTTGGTCTCGTTGTAGAGCGAGACATTGCCGCTCACGACCGGGAAGTCGAGCGCGGTGCAGGCGGCCGCCATGCCCCGCACCGCGGCGGCAAACTGGCCCATGATCTCCGGCTTCTCGGGGTTGCCGAAGTTCATGTTGTCGGTGATGGCCAGCGGCGTCGCGCCCACCGCCGTCAGGTTGCGCCAGGCCTCGGCGACCGCCTGCCTGCCGCCTTCCTCGGGGTCGGCCAGGCAGTAGCGCGGCGTGCAGTCCGTGGTCATGGCCAGCGCGCGCTTCAGCCCCTCCAGCTTCACCACCGCGGCATCCGCGCCGCCGGGGCGCTGCACGGTCTGGCCGCCCACCGTGCTGTCGTACTGGTCCCAGATCCAGCGGCGGGAGCAGAGGTCCAGGCTGCCGACCAGCTTCTCCAGCGCTGACGTGATCCCGACCGGATCGGGGATGGCGCTCGCGTCCAGCACCGTCTGCTTCGGCGTCTCCGCGGTCGGGCGGCGATACAGCGGCGCCTCGGATTCCAGCGGCGCGAGCGGGATCTCGGCCTCGACGGCGCCCTTGTGGCGGATGACGATGCGGCCGGTGTCGGTCAGGTGGCCGATCACCGCGAAGTCCAGCTCCCACTTGCGGAAGATCGTCTCCGCCTCGGCCTCGCGGCCGGGCTTCAGGATCATCAGCATGCGCTCCTGGCTTTCCGAGAGCATCATCTCGTAGGCGGTCATGCCGGTCTCGCGCTGGGGGACGTTGTCCAGCACCAGCTCGATGCCCACGCCGCCCTTGCCCGCCATCTCGACGCTGCTGCTGGTCAGGCCGGCTGCGCCCATGTCCTGGATGGCGACGATCATGTCGGTGGCCATCAGCTCGAGGCAGGCCTCGATCAGCAGCTTCTCGACGAAGGGGTCGCCGATCTGCACGGTCGGCCGCTTCTCCTCGGCATCCGCGCTGAACTCCGCGCTGGCCATGGTGGCGCCGTGGATGCCGTCGCGGCCGGTCTTGCTGCCGACATAGACCACGGGGTTCCCGATGCCGGCGGCCGCACTCAGGAAGATGCGGTCCTTCGGCGCGATGCCCACGGTCATGGCGTTGACCAGCGGGTTGCCGTTGTAGGCCGGGTGGAAGTTGACCTCGCCGCCCACGGTGGGGACGCCGACGCAGTTGCCGTAGCCGCCGATGCCGCGCACCACGCCGTCGATGATGCGCGTCATCCGCGGCGCGTCCGGCGCCCCGAACCGCAGCGCGTTCAGGTTAGCGATGGGCCGCGCGCCCATGGTGAAGACGTCGCGCAGGATTCCGCCCACGCCCGTCGCGGCGCCCTGGTAGGGCTCGATGAAGGAGGGGTGGTTGTGGCTCTCCATCTTGAAGATGGCGGCCAGCCCGTCGCCGATGTCGATCACGCCGGCATTCTCGCCGGGGCCGTGGATGACCCAGGGCGCCTTGGTCGGCAGGGTGCGCAGCCAGACCCGCGACGATTTGTAGGAGCAGTGCTCCGACCACATGACGGAGAAGATCCCAAGCTCCGTCAGCGCGGGCGTGCGGCCGAGGATCGCCAGCAGGCGGTCGTACTCGTCCGGCTTCAGGCCGAACTCGGCCGAGAGCTGCTTCGCGCGGGCGGGGTCGAGGGGCGTGGGGGCCTGCGTCATGGCCGGGTTGTCGGGCGCGGGGCGGCGCTTGTCCAGCGAGTCGCGCTCATGGCTGCCTGCCGACGCCGCAGGGATCAGTGGCGCAGCCGCACGGAGTGGGCGCGCGTGAGCGTGCCGACCGCGACCGAGCGCACGACCAGGGCCTTCGTCTCCAGCAGCACCACCGGCGTGCCGGCGAGGCTGCGGTTGGCGATGAACTTCTGGTCGTGCGGGTTGAGCGGCGCGCCCGTCGTCGTGGCCTGGCCGGTCCAGGCCTCGACCCAGATCTCGGCCTTCTCGCCGGCCCAGCGGAACTCGACATAGGCGGATCCGGTGATGCCGGCATTGGCGAGGTCGAAGCCGCGGATCTTGCCGTCGAAGCCGAGCGCCGTGGCGAAGACGCCGAGTTCCTCGGCCCATTTCGCGTTCGGCGAGGCGGGGTAGCGGTTGTTCGCCGCGAAGGTGACGCCGTAGAGCCGCGTGCCCTTCGCGTAGCTCGCATGGGCCATGACGAAGTTGGCGAAGGCGGTCGAGCGCTCCGCGCGAGGCCCAGGATCGACGGCGCCGTTGTTGTGCAGCCCGAACAGCCCGTTGGGCGTGACGTAGCAGACGGCAAGGCAGTTCGCGACGCTGGGATAGCCGAGCCTGGAGGAGTCGAAGCCGACCTCGCGCTCCTTGAGAAAGGCCGTCATGCCCTGTCCTCTCCACCTCTGGTTGAGCCAGCTTGGTGCGGGCGTGCGGGCCGCGCAAGCGCGTCAGGCGGAGGCCAGGCTCTCCACGAGGCTGGTGAACATCGGCAACCCGTCCGTGCCGCCCATCAGCGGGTCCACGTAGTCCTCGGGGTGCGGCATCAGCCCCAGCACGCGGAGGTTGGGCGAGAGGATGCCGGCGATGTTGTCGCGCGCGCCGTTGCGGTTGGCCGCTTGCGTCGTGCGCCCGTCCGGCTCGCAGTAGCGGAAGGCGACAAGGTTCTCGGCCTTCAGCCGCGCCAGCGTCTGGTCGTCGCCGAACCAGTTGCCGTCGCCATGCGCCATCGGCGCGCGGAACACCGCGCCCTGCTGCCAATGCGCGGTATAGGGCGTGCCGGCACGCTCCACGCGCATGTGGCAGTCCATCGAAAGAAAGCGCAGCGAGGCGTTGCGCAGCAGCGCGCCGGGCAGCAGGCCGGCCTCGCAGAGGATCTGGAATCCGTTGCAGACGCCGAGCACGTGTCCGCCCCGCGCCGCGAAGGCCGCGACCTCGCGCATGATGGGCGACTGCGCCGCCATGGCGCCGCAGCGGAGGTAGTCGCCATAGGAGAAGCCGCCTGGCAGCACGACCAGGTCGGTGCCCTGCGGCAGCGCGGTCTCGCGGTGGAACAGCATCACCGGCTTGCGCCCCGTGGCGCGTTCCAGCGCGATCGCCATGTCGCGCTCGCGGTTGGTGCCGGGGAAGACGACCACCACAACCTTCACAGGCCTAACCTCCCTGCCAGACGCGCAGCCAGTTCAGCCCGCCGATCACCAGCAGCGTCACCACCACCGCGATCGCGGCCGCCGTCACCCAGCGGTCGATGCCCTTCTTGCCGCGCGCCAGGAAGCCGGCGCGCTTCTGGCTGGCCACCTGCGGCAGCCGCTGCTCGCGCCAGCGCAGCCCCATGGCGATCAGCACCGTCAGGACCGCGACGATGAGGACGCTGGCCTTGACCAAGTCAGGCCACCTCGACCCGGAAGCTCTCGATCACCGTGTTGGCCAGCAGGCGGCGCGCCATCTCCTCGGCCAGCGCCTTCGCCTTGGCGGGGTCGGTCTCGGCCAGGTCGAGCTCGATCACCTTGCCCGCGCGCACCTCGCCGACGCCAGCGAAGCCGAGGCCCTCCAGCGCATGGCCGATCGCCTTGCCCTGGGGATCCAGCACGCCCGCCTTCGGCATCACATAGACCCGGGCCTTCATTGTACCGTCTCCGGCCCCTTCATGTCGCGCACGCCCGCCTCGGGCAGGATGCCGAGCCGGCGGGCGACCTCCTGGTAGCCTTCCTCGACCTTGCCAAGGTCGCGGCGGAAGCGGTCCTTGTCCATCTTCTCGCCCGTCTTGGCGTCCCACAGGCGGCAATTGTCGGGGCTGATCTCGTCGGCGAGGACGATGCGCATGTCCTCGTTCTCCCACAGCCGGCCGAACTCCACCTTGAAGTCCACCAGCGTGATGCCGACGCCCAGGAACAGGCCCGAGAGGAAGTCGTTGATGCGCAGCGTCAGCGCGACGATGTCGTCGATGTCCTGGGTGGAGGCCCAGCCGAAGCAGGTGATGTGCTCCTCCGACACCATCGGGTCGTTGAGCTGGTCGTTCTTGTAGTAGAACTCGATGATCGAACGCGGCAGCCGCGTGCCTTCCTGGATGCCGAGCCGGGTGGAGAGGCTGCCGGCGGCGACGTTGCGCACCACCACCTCCAGCGGGATGATCTCCACCTCGCGGATCAGCTGCTCGCGCATGTTCAGGCGGCGGATGAAGTGGGTGGGCACGCCGATCTCGGTCAGGCGCGTCATCAGGTATTCGCTGATGCGGTTGTTCAGCACGCCCTTGCCGGTGATGGTGCCCTTCTTCTGGGCGTTGAAGGCGGTGGCGTCGTCCTTGAAATACTGCACCAGGGTGCCGGGCTCCGGACCCTCGAAGAGGATCTTCGCCTTGCCCTCGTAGACCTGCCGGCGGCGCGCCATGGATGGGGAAACTCCTGTCTGTGCCGCGCGCCCGGCCATCGGTCGGCCCTGGGCGCGCGCGGCCGCGGGACGCGCGCCCCGGGAAGCCGCCCCGGCTATAGCAGGCGCGGGCCCCCTCCGCCACGGCGGGGGCGGGTGGGGGGCATGCGCGGGGGGCTCAGCGGCGGG
>NZ_JAPSMD010000216.1 GCF_027856955.1 Falsiroseomonas oryzae
GCGCAGGTCGCGCAGCCAGGCGAAGCCATGCGCCGCGGCGCGCCAGGCAGGCGATCCGCCGGCCGGGCCCCAATCCTGTGCGCCGTCGGCCTCGGCCGGACGCAGCGGGCGGACGGTGCCCATCACCTCGAACTCGCCGCGCAGGAGCCGGGCGCCGCGCGCCGCCTCGCCGGGCCAGAGGTCGCGGAAGGCGCGCGCCGGGCCGTCCGGCACCTTGATCGGCTTCAGGTTGGCCAGGATGCGACGGGCGCCGCGCAGGATGCCTTCCATGGTCAGCTCCCCCGGATGGCCGCGATGGCGGCGGCGTAGTCCCGCGCCCCGAACACGGCCGTCCCCGCCACCAGCACGTCGGCGCCGGCGGCGATGCAGTCGCGTGCCGTCTCCGCCGTGACCCCGCCATCCACCTGCAAGGCGATCTCCCGGCCACTCGCCTCGATCATCGCGCGCAGTGCGGCGATCTTGGCGAGTTGCGAGCGGATGAACGACTGCCCGCCGAAGCCGGGGTTCACCGACATCACCAGCACCAGGTCGCAGAGGTCCAGCACCGTCTCCACCGCCGCCACCGGCGTCGCGGGGTTGAGCACCACGCCCGCCTTCTTGCCCAGCGCGCGGATGGTCTGGAGCGAGCGATGCAGGTGCGGCCCGGCTTCGGGGTGCAGGCTGATCAGGTCCGCCCCGGCCTCGGCGAAGGCAGCCAGGTAGGCGTCGGCGGGGGCGATCATCAGGTGGACGTCGAAGGGGATGGCGGCGTGCTTCCGCAGCGCCTTCACCAGCCCCGGCCCGAAGGAGATGTTGGGCACGAAGTGCCCGTCCATGATGTCGAGGTGCAGCCAGTCCGCGCCCGCGGCGGCGACCGCGCGCACCTCCTCGCCCAGCCGCGCGAAATCGGCGGCCAGCAGGGACGGGGCGATCCGGATGGGTCTCGGCAGGGACATGTCCAGGCGCTTCTAGCCGTCATGCCCCCGGGCTGGAACCGGCCATCCGCCTCAAATCGGCAACGCCGTGGTCCGCTTTACCCGTTCCATCGCGAAGCGGCCGGTCACCTTGCGCAGCGCGGGCACCGCGGCGACGAAACGGCGGTAGAAGGCGTCGTAGCCCGCCATGTCGGGCACCACCACGCGCAGCAGGTAGTCCACGTCGCCGCCCAGGCGCCAGCATTCCACGATTTCGGGGAGGCTCTCCACCGCCGCCGCGAATCGGGCGATCCAGTCCGCCGAGTGGTCGCCGGTCTCCACCGCGACGAAGACGGAGATGGGCAACCCCACCCGCTCCGCGTCCACCAGGGCGACGCGGCCAGTGATGACGCCCTGCTCCTCCATCCGCTTGATGCGCTTCCAGCAGGGGGTGGGGGTCAGCCCGACCTCCTGCGCGATCTCCGCCAGGGAGCGCGAGGCATCCTGCATCAGCAGGCGGAGGATCTCCCGGTCGATGCGGTCCAACTCCGCGGCACCAGCCATCCTGCAAGTCCCATCCTGTCCATGGGCGGTTTCATAGCACAAAAATCTTTCTCTTGAAGAGTTTCTGGGGCTATGCGGAAAGACTTTCCATGAACGCTTCCCGCACCCGTGCGCCGGCGCTGTCCCGGCGATCCCTCCTCGGCTTCGCCGCGGCCGCGGCACTGCCGGTCCCCGCCCGCGCCCAGGCATCCGCAACCTTCCCGGATCGGCCGGTCCGCATCGTCATCCCCGTGGCGCCCGGCGGCAGCCTCGACATTCTGGGCCGCACCTTCGCCCGGGCCATCGCTCCGGCTCTCGGCCAGCCGGTGGTGGCGGAGAACCATCCGGGCGCCGGCAGCAACCTCGCCTTCGAACTGGTGGCCCGGGCGCGGCCTGATGGCCACACGTTGCTGGTCGGCTCCGACCCACTGACGATCAACCCCTCGCTCTATCGCCGCATCGGCTTCGACCCGGTCCGCGACTTCGCACCGATCATCGAACTTGTGCGCGCGCCGCAGGTGCTGGTTGTCAACCCGAACCACCCCGCGAAGGACTTCGCCGATTTCCTGCGCCTGGCCGGCCAGGCCGAGGGCGCGATGACCATGGGGTCGCAGGGGAATGGCTCGATCGGGCACCTGGCCGCTGCCGTGCTGACCCAGCGCACCGGCGTCCGCTTCACCCATGTGCCCTACCGCGGCGGGGGCCCTGCAGTGATCGACGTGGTCGCTGGCCACCTGGACGCGCTGCTGGTGACGCTGCCGGCGGCGATCGAGCACATCCGCGGCGGCCGGCTGAAGGCGCTCGCGGTGACGTCCGTGACGCGCAACCCCGCCCTGCAGGCCGTCCCGGCCATCGCGGAGCTGGGCCAGCCCGGCTTTGACGTGGTGACGTGGCAGGGCATCCTGGCCCCGGCGGGCACGCCGGAGCCGGTGGTCGCCCGCCTCAACGCGGTGCTGCTGGAGGCGCTGCGGCGCCCGGAGGTGGCGGACGGGCTGGTGCAGCAGGGCTTCGAGCTGCGCGGCGGCACGCCGCAGTCCTTCGCCGAGCTGGTGCGGGAGGAGGCCCGCCGCTGGCCGGCCATCGTGCGCCTGGCCGGCGCCACGCTGGACTGACCCGGCCGCGCCCTTGCGCCGACGCGCAAGGGCGCTTGGACGCAGGCGCGGCTCCGTACTGCGGCGAACTGACCCTGCGCGTGATGGTTGCGCCTTCTGCCGTCGTTCGGCCCGCCGTGACGGCGGGAGGCATTCAGCGCTTGTCCCAGGCGGAAAGCCCGACACAGGCGCACTATTCAGCACGGCGCGCATATACAACAGATTACAATGTATAGGCCTTCGATAACATTATCATACAATGTAGACGTCTGCAGAGATTGACTTCACATCCGGACGATTCCTTTAAATAGACGACGCTATATTTTTTAGCGTCATCTTCTATTCAACATGGAAACGAAACATCGCCCTTATGCGCGTTCATGACTATAAATTGTTTCGATATCGGAAGAAACTCTGCATGCACCGGCGGGATCGGCGCGGCGCGGCCTCGTTCGAATTCGTCCTTGTACTCACCGCCATCCTGACCTTGCTGATCGGCATCCTCGAAGTCGCCTGGCAGAGCACCATCGCCGCGGCGCTCGACCGGGCCACGCTGAGGGCCAGCCGGTTCGGGTCGACCGGCCAGCCCGTCGCGCCCGGGGCGCCGCCGGAGGTCACCTGCCGCTCCACCTCGATCGCCTGGATCATCACCAGTTCCACCGGCGGCATGCTGCGCGCCGACCGGCTCGTCGTCTCGCTGGGCGCGCATGGCAGCCCGGCGACGATGGGCGCCCAGCCGGTCGTTGGCGCCGGGCTGGGCGGACAGGTGGTCACCTACGCCGTCACCTACACCCAGCCCTTCCTGTCCAGCGTCTGGCTCGGCCTGATCGGCGGCCCCGACAGGCTCATCCACCGCGCCAGCGTCGTGGTGAAGAACGAGGCCTTCGACAATGCCGTCTGCTAGCGCCAACGGACGGAGCGCGGGCAGCCGCGGACGCATGCACCCCGTCGCGCGCCGCCCTCGCGCATCGCGCCGCGGCTCGGCGGCTGTGGAACTGGGGCTGATCGCGCCGGTGCTGCTGGCGCTGGCGCTGGCCGGCACCGATCTCGTGAACACGCTGCGTGCGCAGATGCGGCTCGAGGCAGCGGCGATGCAGCTGGGCCAGGTGGTGTCGCAGTGCAGCCGCATCACCACGCCCGGCGACACCGACCAGTTCTGGTCCTTTGCGCAGCGCATCGTCGGCTCGCTCGGCAGCGTCAGCGGCACCGGCGCCACGGGGGCGGTGATCGTCAGCGCGGTCGCGCAGTCGGGCGGCGCCACCCGCGTCGTCTGGCAGCACCGCAGCGGCAACACCACCACGGCCAGTCGGATCGGCACGGCCGGCGCCGTGGCGACGCTGCCCGGCGCCCTCGTCGTGCCGACGGGCCAGACCCTCATGGTCACCGAGATCTATCTGCCGCGCGACAGCTGGTCGCTGGCCAGCGCGATCATGGGCGGCGCCAACCGCCGCGTGCTGAACGCCATGACGCTGTTCCTGACGCGCGCGGTCGATGCGCCGGCCCTGCAGCAGCCGCCGGCCGCGCGCACCCAGCCCGATTGCACTGCCTGAGGGGGAGCACAGACCGTGGACAAGCGCGGCATCACCACCGTCACGACGGCGATGTTCCTGGCGACGCTGATGGGCGCCGCCGGCCTGGCCGTGGACACGACGCGCATCTGGCTGGTCGAGACGCGGCTGCGCATCGCGGTGGACGCCGCCGCCCTGGCTGCCGTGCGACGGCTCAACGACGCCGGCCGGGATGCGGAGGCGGCAGCCGTTTTCTGGTCGCATTTCACCCGCGCCGACGGCACCCGCGACTACCTCGGCGCCACGATCGGGGCCCCGAGCATCGCGCCGGTCCCGGGCCAGGCCTCGGTCCTGCGCGTGCAGGCGAGCGCCACCATCCCGATGACGCTGTTCAGCGTGGTCCACGGCAGCAGCATCACCCGCACCGAAAGCGCGACGGCCGCACGCGGCGGCACCGGCCTCGAACTGGCGATCGTCATGGACCAGAGCTCCTCGATGCGCGAATCCGCCGGCAGCGGGCAGGGCACCAAGCTCGATGCCGCGCGGGCCGCGGTGCACACCATGCTCGACGTGCTCTACGCGGGCCGCGACTCGCAGCAGAACCTGTGGGTCTCGGTGGTGCCCTTCTCCCGCACCATCAACATCGGCCCGCAGAACACGCACATGCTCGACACCGCCAACATGCCGGCCGGATGGAGCCTGTCGGCATGGAGCGGCTGCGTGGAGGCGCGCCGCAACGGACACGACACCACGGATGCCGCGCCCACCGGGGCGGCCCGCTTCCGCCCTTATTTCTGGCCCAGTACCTTCCGCCAGGTCGGCACCGTCGCCTCCGGCCGGTGCATCGCCGCCAACGCCTATTCCGGCAGCAGCAACAGCACACGCTTCTGCAAGGGCGACAACGACTGGGCGAGCGGCGGCAACGCACCGACCCAGGCCATGCTCAATTCCAACCACATGTACGACTTCCTGCGCGACGACGGCATGACGCACGAGCAGTCGGTGGGGCCGAACATCCTCTGCGCGATGACGCCGATGCAGCCGCTGACCGCCAGCCGCACGGCAGTGAACGCCGCCCTCGCCGCGATCCAGGCCCCACCGAAGAGCGGCGGCACCACCACCGCGGTCGGGCTTCAGGGCGCCTGGTACACGCTCAGCCCGAACTGGCGTGGCATGTGGCAGAACCCCAATGCCGGCATTCCGAACACGCCCAAACTGCCGCTGCCCTACAACACGCCGAACATGCGCAAGGTCGTCGTCATGCTGACCGACGGCGACAACAACTGGCAGCCCGCCTACGGACCCGCCTGCGGGTCCTCCGATGCCAGCGTCTGCTCCTCCGCCACCGGGACGGAGCTGCTGTACAATGCCTATGGCCGCGTTGCCGACTACAACAGCCGCTTCACCAGTGCCCGGATCAACCCGGTGAACCAGACCAACGCCGATGCGCGGCTCGATGAGCGCTTCACCGCGGTGTGCGACGCGATGAAGGCCAACAATTCCGGCATCACGATCTACGTCATCGGCTTCCAGGTCGCCACGCAGCACCGCTCGCGCCTGCAGTCCTGCGCAACCAGCGCGCAGCACTACTTCGAGAGCCCCAGCGCCTCGCAGCTGCAGGCCGTCTTCCAGCAGGTCGGCGCCCAGCTCGCCAGCGTGCGCCTGACGAACTGAGGCCGGGCTCCGCCAGATATCCTACCGCGCCGCCAGATGCGCGAAGGCGCGCGCCAGCTCCGCGTAGATGTCCCGCTTGAAGGCGATGGCGAGGCCCGGCAGTTCCTCGATGCGCGCCCATCGCCAGGCGTCGAACTCCGGCTGCGCGTCGGCGTCCAGCCGGATGTCGGCATCCGTCCCGGTGAAGCGCAGCGCGAACCATCGCTGACGCTGGCCGCGGTACTTCTGCGCGATGCGGAAGCCGCGCGCGGCCAGCTCCGGCGGGAAGTCGTAGGTCAGCCAGCCCGGATACTCGGCGATGATCTCGGCCTTGTCGGTGCCGACCTCCTCGGCCAGTTCGCGCAGCACAGCGACGCGCAGGTCCTCGCCGGCATCGACGCCGCCCTGCGGCAGCTGCCAGCCGCCGGCGGCGCCTTCCGCGTTCGGCAGGTCGGCGCGCCGCGCCACCAGCACCAGGCCGTCGGCGTTGAACAGCAGCGCGCCGACATTGTCGCGATAGGGCTTCAGCTCCACAGCTTGCGGATCTCCCCGATCATCGCCGCGGTCGCGGCATCCGACGCGGCTGCCCTGCCCTCCAGCGCCGGCAGGATGCCCCCGGCCAGCTGCTTGCCGAGCTCCACGCCCCACTGGTCGAAGGGGTTGATCCCCCAATAGGCGCCGAGGCAGGCGACCTTGTGCTCGTACAGCGCCACCAGCGCGCCGAGCGCCTCCGGCGTGAGCGCGGGCAGCAGGATGGACACGCTCGGCCGGTCGCCGGGGAAGGTGCGGTGCGGCGCCAGGCGATCCACCTCCGCCGCGTCCAAGCCGGCCTTCGCCATCTCCGCCCGCGCTTCCGCCTCCGTCCGCCCCCGCGCCAGCGCCTCGGCCTGGGCCAGCGCATGCGCCAGCAGGATGCGGTGGCTGTCGGCCTGCGCGTGGTCGGGGCGCGCCACCAGCACGAAGTCCACCGGCACCGGCGTCGGGCCCTGGTGGATCAGCTGCATGAAGGAGTGCTGCGCATTGGTGCCGGGCTCGCCGAACACCACGGGCCCGGTCTGCACCGCGACCGGGTCGCCCGCCATCGTTACGCGCTTGCCCAGCGATTCCATCTCGAGCTGCTGGAGATGCGCGGGCAGCCGCGCCAGCCGCTCGTCGTAGGGCAGCACCACGCGCGCCGGATAGCCGAGCGCGTCAACGTGCCACACCTCGGTGGCGGCCAGCAGCAGCGGCAGGTTGGCCTCGTCCGGCGCCGCCAGGAAGTGCTCGTCCATCGCCCAGGCACCGGCGAGCAGCCCGGCGAAGACGTCCCAGCCGCAGGCCAGCGCGATCGAAAGCCCGATCGCCGACCACATCGAGAACCGGCCGCCGACCCAGTCCCTGAAGCCGAAGACGCGCTCCGGCGCGATGCCGAAGGAGGCCGTCGCGGCCAGGTTGGTGGAGAGCGCAGCCAGGTGCGCGCCCACGGCGGCGTCGCCGAGCGCCGCGGCCAGCCAAGCCTTCACCAGCTGCGCATTCGCCATCGTCTCCTGCGTGGTGAAGGTCTTGGAGGCGACGAGCACCAGCGTGGTGGCCGGATCCAGACCGGGCCGGATCGCCTCCCAGGCATGCGCGTCCACATTCGCCAGGTAGTGCGCGCGAAGCGGCATCCCATGCCGCCACAGCGCGCGCGTCGCCATGGCGGGGCCGAGGTCGGAGCCGCCGATGCCGATGTTCACCACGTCGGTGAAGCGCGCGCCTGTGGCACCCGTCACCGTCCCGGCATGCACCGCGAGGACGAAGCGGCGCATGGCGTCCAGCGTCGCATGCACCTCCTCCGAGGCATCCTCGCCGGCGGCGTGACCGCCCGCCTGCGGCGCGACACGGAACGCACCCGCGGGGCCGCGCAGCGCCATGTGCAGGGCGGCGCGGCGTTCCGTGCCGTTCACCGCCTCGCCGCGCGCCATCGCGTCCCGGAACCGCGTCACGCCCTGCGCGCTGGCGAGGGCGAGCAGCGCGTCCAGCACCTCGTCCGTCAGGGCGGTGCGGGAGAGGTCGAGCGTGAGGCCGCCGCCCCGCCGGGCCAGCCGCGCGAACCGGTCCGGTTCGGCGTCGAGACGGGCACGCACCGCGGCGGCGCCGGGCCTGGCGGCAAGCCGCCGCACGCGGTCCCAGGCCGCGGCGAGGTCGTCCATGCTGGCCATCTCCCTGCCTTGGCCGACCGGCCGGCAAGCATGACCGTCCCGAGGTCATGTTGCAGCCGGCGAGTTCCGGATAGATACCGTCCGGCAGCGGGCCTGCGAAGGGATCGGGATGGCAGGGGCTCGACACGGGGTGGCGAGCAGGGGGGCGGCCTGGCGACGGCTGCGGCTGGCGCTCGTCTGCTTCGCGCTGCTGGCCTCCGCGCTGTTCGCCGCCGCGATGCTGGCCGACCGCGAGGCGACGCTGCAGGGCGCGCGCGCCAACGCGGAGAACAGCGCCGCGCTGCTCGCCGAGCAGGCCGACAGGATGCTGCGCGTGGCGGAGCTGACCGCCGCGCGCACCGCCGATCTGGTGCAGCGCCTCGGCATCGCCGCGGTGACGGACGCCGAGCGCGGCCAGCTCGATGCCCTCGACAGCACGGCGCCGGAGGTGAGCTCCATCTGGATCATCGATGGCAACGGCCGGCTGGTGGCCAACACCTACGACCCGCAGGCCGCGCGCATCGACCTCTCCGACCGCGACTATTTCCGGGCGCTGGCGGCCGGCGGCTCCGAATACCTGACCGGGCTGGCTGAGGGACGCGCCACGGGCATCTGGTTCTTCGGCTGGGCCCGCGCCATCCGCGGCGAGGCCGGCTTCGAGGGCGTTGCCTATGCCGCGCTGCACGCCGACGAATTCGCCCGCCTCGTGCAGCGCCTGCAGCTCGGGCCGGGCGCCGAGGTCGAGCTGATGCGCCACGACGGCACGCCGCTGATGAACTGGCCGCGGCCGGGCGCCGTGGCGCGGGTGCCGAGCGCCCCACGCGACGGCGCAGCGGGCCTGACGGAGGAGACCGGGGCGGATGGCATGCGCCGGCTGGTCGCATGGCGCGCGGCGCCGACCATGCCCGTCACCGCGGTCGTCCTGCAGTCGCGTGCGCATGTGCTGGCTCCCTTCGAGCGCCGGCTGCTGCGCAACGGCCTGGTCTTCGTGCTGTCCCTGGCGCTGGCCGGGGCGCTCGGCGGCGCGGCAGTGCGCGCCGGGCAGCGCGAGGCGGAGGCGATGCG
>NZ_JAPSMD010000217.1 GCF_027856955.1 Falsiroseomonas oryzae
CCGCCGCGCTGGCGCTGGCGCCGCTGCTGCTGGCCGCACCGGCCGCGGCGCAGCCCGCCCAGCCCTCCCCGCCGCCGCAGGAGGATTGCGGCTGCGGCGTTCCCGCCAGCCCGCGAGGCCCGCGATGACCACCCTCGAACGGCGCACGACCGACATCCTGGTCCTCGGCTCCGGCGGCGCCGGGCTGCTCGGCGCGCTGCATGCCAAGGCCGCGCGGCCGGATCTGCGCGTGACCGTCGCGGTGAAGGGCCTGCTCGGCAAGTCGGGCTGCACCCGCATGGTGCAGGGCGGCTACAACGTCGCCCTCGCGCCGGAGGATTCTGCCGAGCGGCATTTCATGGACACGATCCATGGCGGCGGCTGGCTGAACGACCAGGACCTGGCCTGGACGCTGGTAACGGTAGCGCAGCGCCGCATCCGCGAGCTCGAGAACCGCTGGGGCTGCTTCTTCGACCGCAACGCCGACGGCACCATCCACCAGAAGGCCTTTGCCGGGCAGACCTTCGACCGCACCGTCCACAAGGGCGACCTGACGGGCATCGAGATCATCAACCGCCTGGCCGAACAGACCTGGGCGCGCGGCATCGAGCGGATGGAGGAGCATCGCGCGGTGGCGCTGCTGCCCGCGCGCGACGGATCCCGCCTGGCCGGCGTGCTGCTGGTGGATGTGCGCAGCGGCGCGCTGGTGCTGGTGCAGGCGAAGGCCGTGCTGCTCGGCACCGGCGGCGGGCCGACCATGTACACCTACCACACGCCATCCGGCGACAAGTCCTGCGACGGCATGGCGATGGCGCTGCGCGCCGGCCTCGCGCTGCGCGACATGGAGATGGTGCAGTTCCACCCGACCGGCGTTCTGGCCGGGCCGGGCACGCGCATGACCGGCACCATCATCGAGGAAGGGCTGCGCGGCTCCGGCGGCTACCTGCTCGGCGGCGACGGGCAGCGCTTCATGCACAGATACGATCCGCGCAACGAACGGGCGACGCGCGACATCGTCTCCCGCTCCATGTACCGTGAGATGCTGGCGGGCAACGTGAACGAGGCCGGCGGCCTCTGGATCGAGATGGCGCATCTCGGCCCGGACCGCGTGCGGCGCGAGTTCAAGGGCATGGTGGAACGCTGCGCCGACATGGGCTTCGACCTGGCCGGCGGCCGCGTGCCGGTGGTGCCGACCGCGCACTACATGATGGGCGGCGTGGTGTTCCGCCCGGATGGCGCGACCGCCCTGCCCGGCCTGTTCGCGGCCGGAGAGGACACCGGCGGCGTGCATGGCGCGAACCGGCTGGGCGGCAACGGCGTCGCGAACTCCACGGTGTTCGGCGGCATCGCCGGCGACAGCATGGCCGCCTGGGTGCCGCGCGAGGGCGCCATCGAGGACCCCGACCCGGCCGCGCTGGAAGCTGCGCTGGCGCTGGTGCACGCGCCCTTCGCGCAGCCCGCCGCGCCGCTCTCCCCCATCCGCGACGCGCTGCACGCGCTGATGTGGGAGAAGGCGGGCATCCTGCGCGACGCACCGGGCTTGGCGGAGGCCGCGCGCGGGCTCGACGCGCTGGAGGCCGAACTGGACCGGACCGGGGTGGATGGCGGGGCGCGCGCCTTCAACCTGGCCTGGCACGACTGGCTGAACCTGCGCTCCCTGCTGCTGGTCAGCCGCGCCATCGTGGCCGCCGCGACCGCGCGGGAGGAGAGCCGTGGCGCGCATTGGCGCGAGGACTTCCCGCAGACCCGGGACGCGGCGGCAGGCCTTGCCTCCACCGTCACGACGCTCGGCGGGGATGGCCGCATCGCGCTGGCCTGGCAGCCCGTGGCGTTCAGCCGCGTACGCCCGGGCGAGAGCCTGCTGGCGGCGGTGGCCGCGGAATAGTTCACGCGGGGCCGGGCAACCCGGCCCCGCGCCACCCCGTTCCCCCACCGGCGCCGCGGATTCGTGGCCGCAGCATCGGAGGACCGGACGGATGGACGAGATCACCAGGCTGATGACGGAGCAGCTCCGCGACGCCTACAGCGCGGAGAAGCAGGCCCTGCGCGGCATGCAGAAGATGATGAAGACCTCGACGAATGAGAAGCTGAAGCAGGGCTTCCAGATGCACATCGAGCAGACCGAGGTGCAGATCGAGCGGGTGGAACAGGCGCTGGAGCGGCTGGGCGGCAAGCCCGGCCGCAAGGTGTGCGAGGCGATGCGCGGCCTGATCGAGGAGGCCAACCACGAGATGGGCGACCACGACAAGGGCCCGATGATGGACGTGGTGATCATCGCCGCCGCCCAGCGCATCGAGCACTACGAGATCGCCGCCTACGGCACGATGGTGGCGCTGGCCAAGGCAGCGGGCCAGGACGAGATCGCGAAGCTGCTCGGCCAGACCCTGGCCGAGGAGAAGATGACCGACGAGAAGCTGACCGAGGTGGCCGAGCGGGAGGTCAACCCGACCTTCATCCGCGAGGCGCGCGCAGAGGCGGAGGAGGCGGAGAGCGCCAACGAGAACCGGCGCGGCGGCAGCCGGCGCAAGGTGTCGTGACGGCGTCGCGCGGAAAGGTGTCGTGACGGCGTCGCGATGCGCTTGACTTGCGCGGGAGCCCCTTCCTAGCCTGCGGGCCAGGGGCTTCCGCGATCGCCCCGTGAGGCCACGGCCCAAGCATCGCGTCCACCACCCGTCTCGGATGGACGCTCATGCCCAACACCATTGCACCGCAACAGCTTGCCCGCCGCATCGGGCTGCCCGATGCGCCTGTGCTGATCGACGTGCGGACGGCGGAGGATGCCGCCGCCGACCCCCGCCTGCTGCCCGGCTCGATCCGGCGCGACCACCGTGACGTCGCCGCCTGGGCGGAGGCGTTCCGCGGCCAGGCCGTCGTCACGGTCTGCCAGCAGGGCTTGAAGCTCAGCGAGGGCGCCGCCGCCTGGCTGCGCCATGCCGGCGCCCGGGCCGAGGTGCTGGAGGGCGGCTTCGCCGGCTGGGCCGCCGCCGGCCTGCCGCTGGTCGCGGCGGACCGCATCCCGCCGCGCGACGCGGAAGGCCGCACGCTCTGGGTCACTCGCGCGCGGCCGAAGGTGGATCGGATCGCCTGCCCCTGGCTGATCCGCCGCTTCCTGGATCCCTCCGCCGTCTTCCTCTTCGTGGCGGCGGCGGAGGTCCTGGCCGTGGCGGAGCGCTTCGGCGCCACGCCCTTCGACGTGGATGGCGTGTTCTGGAGCCATCGCGGCGAGACCTGCACCTTCGACACGATGCTGGCGGAGTTCGGGCTCTCAACCCCCGCGCTCGACCGCCTGGCGGTGATCGTGCGCGGCGCGGATACCGCCCGGCTCGAGCTGGCGCCGCAATGCGCAGGCCTGCTGGCCGCCTCGCTCGGCCTGTCGCGCCAGTACCGCGACGACCTGGCGCAGCTGGAGGCAGGGATGGCGCTGTACGACGCCTTCCACCTCTGGTGCCGCGACGCTACGGAGGAGACGCACAACTGGCCGGGACCCAGGGCGGGCTGATGGACACGCCGACGCACACCACCGCCTTCCCGACCTTCCGGGAGGCGCTGCAGGTCTGGACGCGGATCGGGCTGCTGTCCTTCGGCGGCCCGGCCGCGCAGATCGCGCTGATGCACCGGGAGGTGGTGGAGGAACGGCGCTGGGTCAGCGATGCGCGGTTCCTGCATGCGCTGAACTTCTGCATGCTGCTTCCGGGGCCGGAGGCGACGCAGCTTGCCACCTATCTCGGCTGGCTGATGCATGGAGTGAAGGGCGGCATCGCGGCCGGGCTTCTGTTCCTGCTGCCCGGCATCGCAGTGATGATGGTGCTGTCGCTGATCTACGCCACGCTCGGCAACGTGCCGGTGGTGGCGGCGCTGTTCTTCGGCCTGAAATGCGCCGTCCTGGTGGTGGTGGTGGAGGCGCTGATCCGCGTCGGCCGGCGCGCGCTGAAGGGCGCGGTGCCCTGGCTTGTGGCGGCGCTGGCCTTCGTGGCGCTGTTCGCCTTCGACGTGCCCTTCCCCATCGTCGTGCTCACCGCCGCGCTGGTCGGCTACCTGCTGCCGCAGGCCTTCGCCGGGGCGGGACACGGCGCGGCGAAGGACGGCCCGCCCGCGCTGCTGGACGCGGTGCTCGTCACCGATCCGGACCGGCCGCAGCGCATGGCGGGCACGGCGAAACGGGCGGGGCTGGTGGCCGTGGCGCTCTGGGTCTGGCCGGTCGCCATGCTGATGGGGGCCGGCACCTTCGGCGACATCGCCTGGTTCTTCTCCAAGATGGCGGTGGTGACCTTCGGCGGCGCCTATGCCGTGCTGGCCTATGTCGCGCAGGAGGCAGTCGAGGGCTATGGCTGGCTGACCGCCTCCGAGATGCTGGCCGGCCTCGGCCTGGCGGAGACCACGCCGGGCCCGCTGATCCTGGTGCTGCAGTTCGTGGGCTTCCTGGCGGGCTACCGGGACTCCGGCGTGCTGGGCGGCTTCGCCGGCGCGCTGCTGACGGTGTGGGTCACCTTCGCGCCCTGCTTCGCCTGGATCTTCCTCGGCGCCCCCTATGTGGAGCGGCTGCACGGCGCGGCGCGGCTGAAGGGCGCGCTGGCCGGGGTGACGGCGGCGGTTGTCGGCGTGATCGCCAACCTGGCGGTCTGGTTCGGCCTCAGGGTGGTGTTCGAGCGGGTGGAGCCGGTGGCCATCGGCCCGATGCGCCTCGGCCTGCCCGACCCGCTCTCCCTGGTGCCGGATGCGCTGGCGCTGACGGCGCTGGCGGCGGTCTGCCTCTTCGTGCTGCACCTAGGTCTGGTGCGGACGCTGGCCGTGACGGCGGCGGCGGGCTTCGCGGCGCGCACTGTCCTCGGCTTCTGAGGCGCGCCGCTGACGACAGGGCGGCAAGGCCCGGAGGCCCGGACCGGGTCGCCCGAGATGCAAGGCGCCCGGCCGGCGCGCTTGCGCCGGGGGGACGGGCGGACTATACGCCGCCCTCCCCGCGCCGTGGCTCCCTGGACATGCCCGGCCGGCCCAGCCCCCCCGCCGCATGGTGCGGCCCCCGGTTCCGCCGGGGCGCAAGGTGGGGGGCCGCGACCCCGACAGGAGGGCCAAATGTCCAAGATGAAGACGAAGTCGAGCGTGAAGAAGCGCTTCCGACTCACCGCGACCGGCAAGGTCAAGGCTGGCGCCGGCAACAAGCGCCACTGCCTGACCGCCAAGACCACCACCATGAAGCGCCAGAACCGCGGCATGTTCGTGCTGGACAAGCAGGACGGCGATACGGTGAAGCAGTGGCTGCCCTACGGGCTGGATCGCTGAGCGGAGGGGTCTGAGAGATGGCACGCGTCAAGCGGGGCGTCACCAAGCACGCTCGTCACAAGAAGGTCCTCAAGCTCGCCAAGGGCTATGTCGGCCGGTCCTCCACCGCCTATCGCCCCGCGCTGGAGCGGGTCGAGAAGGCGCTGCAGTACGCCTATCGCGACCGCCGCAACAAGAAGCGCGAGTTCCGCGGGCTGTGGATCCAGCGGATCAACGCCGCGGTGCGGGAGCACGGGCTGACCTATTCCCGCTTCATCGCCGGGCTGAAGGCCGCGGGCGTCGAGATGGACCGCAAGGTGCTGGCCGAGATCGCCTTCGACGACGCGGCATCCTTTGCCGCCATCGTCGAGAAGGCGAAGGGCGCCCTCCCCGCGCAGGCCTGATTCGCCGCAAGGCGATCGGGACTTCCAGAACGACAGAGGGCCGCTCCTCCGGGGGCGGCCTTTTGCTTATCCGGGACGGATCATGAGCGACGATCTTCAGCTTCTCCGCACCGAGACGGAAGCCGCGCTGGCCGCCGCCGCGGATCTCCGCGCGCTGGATGCGGTGCGCGTCGCGGTGCTCGGCAAGTCGGGCAGCCTGTCGGGGCTGCTGAAAGGGCTGGGCCAGGTGCCCGCCGAGCAGCGCAAGGAACGGGGCGCCGCCCTGAACAGGCTGAAGGCGGAGATCGAGGCGCTTCTCGAGGTCCGCCGCAGCGCGCTGGAGGAGGCGGAGCTCGACGCCCGGCTGAAGGCGGAGCGCGTGGACGTGACCCTGCCACCCCGCCCCTTTGCGCCCGGCACCGCCGCGGATGGCGGCATCCACCCGATCAGCCGCACCATCGAGGAGCTGACGGCGATCTTCGGCGCCATGGGCTTCCGCGTGGTGGAAGGCCCGGACATCGAGAGCGACTGGCACAATTTCGGCGCGCTCAACATCCCGGACCACCACCCGGCGCGGCAGGACCACGACACCTTCTACATGCCCGGCACCGACCCAAACGGGCATCGCCGCGTGCTGCGCACCCAGACCAGCCCGCTGCAGATCCGCACCATGCTGGCGGAGCCGCCGCCGATCCGCATCATCGCGCCCGGCCGCACCTATCGCGCCGACCACGATGCGACGCACTCGCCCATGTTCCACCAGGTCGAGGGGCTGGTCATTGATCGTGGGATCACCCTCGGTCACCTGAAGGGCTGCCTGGTGGATTTCCTGCGCGCCTTCTTCGGCATCGCGGACCTGCCGGTGCGCTTCCGCGCCAGCTACTTCCCCTTCACCGAGCCCAGCATGGAGGTGGACATCGGCTGGAACCGCAGGACCGGCGAGCTCGGCGGTGGCGGCGACTGGCTGGAGATCCTGGGCAGCGGGATGGTGCACCCGAAGGTGCTGGCCAATTGCGGCCTCGACCCGCGGGAGTGGCAGGGCTTCGCCTTCGGCATGGGCATCGAGCGCATCACCATGCTGAAGCACGGCATGCCCGACCTGCGGCCGTTCTACGAATGCGACCTGCGCTGGCTGAAGCACTACGCGGCGGACCCGCTGGCGCCGGCCTCGCTGCATGAGGGGGTGTGAGATGGCTGGCACGGTCGCTCGCGCCCCCACCCGCCCTCGCTTCGCTCGGGCACCCTCCCCCGCTGCGCGGGAGAGGGATCGTCGTCACGGCCTGATCCCTCTCCCGCTGGTCGGGGTGGGGGCGCGCCTGCCCTGCCCATTCTCGGCGCCTGAAGGCCTGGTCCCATGAAGTTCACGCTGTCCTGGCTGCGCGAGCATCTCGAGACCGAGGCCTCGCTGGAGCAGATCACCACCACCCTCTCCGCCATCGGCATCGAGGTCGAAGGCATCCACGACCCGGCGGCGGAGCTCGCGATGTTCCGCATCGCCCGCGTGATCGAGGCGGTGCAGCACCCGAATGCCGACCGGCTGAGGGCGCTGCGCGTGGATCTCGGCGACGGCAAGGAATACTCGGTGGTCTGCGGCGCGCCGAATGCGCGCACCGGCATGGTCGGCGTCGCCGCCCTGCCTGGCGCCTACATCCCGGGCACCGGCATCACGCTGAAGGTGGGCGAGATCCGCGGCGTGAAGTCGGAGGCGATGATGCTTTCCGCGCGCGAGATGGGCCTCGGCGACGACCATTCGGGCATCGTGGACCTGCCGGCCGACGCGCCGGTCGGTGCGCGCTATGTGGACTATGCCGGCCTCGACGACCCGGTGATCGAGATCAAGGTGACGCCGAACCGCGGCGACGCGCTCAGCGTTCGGGGCATCGCGCGCGACCTGGCGGCGGCGGGCCTCGGCACGCTGAAGCCGTGGGACGTCGCGCCCGTCACGCCGGCCTATCCGTCGCCGCTGCGCTGGCGCATCGAGGATCCGCGCGCCTGCACCTGGGTGCTCGGCCGCGCGGTGCGGGGCGTCAGGAACGGCCCGAGCCCGAAGTGGCTGCAGGAGCGGCTGACGGCGATCGGGCTGCGCCCGATCAACGCGCTGGTGGACGTGACGAACTTCTTCACCTTCGCCTATGGCCGGCCGCTGCACGTCTTCGACGTGGCCAAGGTCGCCGGCCCCGACCTCTCCATGCGCATGGCCCGCGCCGGGGAGGAGCTGGTCGCGCTGAACGGCAAGAGCTACGAGCTCACCGAGGAGGACGGCGTCATCGCCGACGCCAACGGCGTGGAGGCGCTGGGCGGCGTGATCGGCGGCGAGCATTCCGGCTGCGACGAGGGCACGACGGAGTGCTTCATCGAGTGCGCGCTGTTCGACCCCGTGCGCATCGCGCTGTCGGGCCGGCGGCACGACGTGCGGACGGATGCGCGCAGCCGCTTCGAGCGCGGCATCGATCCCGCGCTGCTGCCCAAGGCATTGGATGCCGCGACGCACATGATCATCGAGCTCTGCGGCGGCGAGGCCTCCGAGGTCTCGGCGGCCGGCGCGGAGCCGGCCTGGGCGCGCAACGCGACGCTGCGCTTCGAGCGGATCAGGAACCTCGGCGGGCTCGACCTGCCGGATGACGAGGCGGTGCGTCGGCTGACGGCGCTCGGATTCTGCACGGTGGCGCGCGAGACAGACCGCGTCACCGTCGCCGTGCCGCCCTGGCGCAACGATGTCGCCGGTGCCGGCGCGCTGGCGCAGGACAGCGCCCTGCCCGCCGATCGCGCGAAGGCCGCCGCGGAGGGCTGTGCCGCGGTCGAGCCGGAATGCGACCTGGTGGAGGAGGTGCTGCGGCTCGGCGGGCTGGATGCCGTGCCGGCCGTGTCGCTCCCGCTCGCCTCGCCGGTGCCGCGGCCGGCGCTGAGCGCGAAGCAGGCGCGCGCGGCGCTGGCGCGGCGGGTGCTGGCAGCACGCGGGATGCAGGATTGCGTGACGTACGGCTTCCTGGCGCGCGGCCAGGCGGCGCTGTTCGGCGAGACGCCGGACAGCCTCCAGCTGGAGAACCCGATCGCCTCCGACCTCGACCAGATGCGCCCGACGCCGGTCGCCTCGCTGGCGATGGCGGCAGCGCGCAACGCGGCGCGCGGCTTCGCCGACGTGGCGCTGGCCGAGATCGGCGGGGCCTATCGCGACCCGGCCAACGGCAGCAGCCAGCTGGCGGTCGCCGCCGGCCTGCGGGCCGGCCTGACCGGCGCGAACTGGGCCGCGCCGGCG
>NZ_JAPSMD010000218.1 GCF_027856955.1 Falsiroseomonas oryzae
CGCGGCGCGGCGCGGCGGTGTCGATCTGCGCGCGCGGCACCGCCCCGCTGGAGGCGACGCGCGCCGAGATCGCCGCCTGCGGCGTCGCGGCGCATGCCCTGGCCGCGGACCTCGCCGACAGGCAGGCCGTGGAGTCCTGGGTGGAGCAGGCGGCCGCCGCGCTGGGCGGCATCGACGTGCTGGTCAACAACGCCAGCGGCTTCGGCTCCAAGGACACGGAGGAGGATTGGGCGAAGGGCCTCGACGTGGACGTGATGGCGACGGTGCGCGCCAGCCGCGCCGCGGCGCCGCTGCTGCGCGCGGCGAAGGGCTGCATCGTCAACGTCACCTCGATCTCGGGCTTCCGCCCGTCGCTGCGCACGCCGGCCTATGCCGCCGTGAAGGCGCTGCTGGTGAACTACACGCAGAGCCAGGCGGCCGCCTTCGCGCGCGATGGCGTGCGCGTGAACGCCGTCGCACCCGGCTCCATCGAGTTCCCGGGCGGCAGCTGGGAACAGCGGCGCACGAGCGACCCGGTGCTCTACGGGCGCATCCGCGACTCCATCCCCTTCGGCCGGCTCGGCACGCCGGAGGAGGTGGCCGATGTCGTGCTGTTCCTGGCCAGCCCCGCAGCGCGCTGGGTGACCGGGCAGACCATCATCGTCGATGGCGGCCAGATGCTGGGCTGAGGCGATCCGAGGACTACAGGGGGCCCCGGAGGTCTGAATCGGCTCGCCCAAGATGCAAGGCCACCATGTTTCGTGCGTGACGGGCGGCTGTCACGCGCGGAACCCGATTCCGGCTGCGCCGGCATCGTCGCGAAACAGCGCCGCGCAACAAGGCTCTCCGCAAACCGAAACGGAGGGAACCCTCATGTCACGCATCCCGCTGCTCTTCATGGCCGCCGCCGCAGCCTGCCTGGTGGTCGGCGTCACCCTCGGCATGGGCATGGGCATCGCCCACGACTTCAGCCTGGCGCCGGTGCATGCCCACACCAACCTGGTCGGCTGGACCTCTCTGGCGCTGATGGGCCTGACCTTCCGCGCCTGGCCGGAACTCGCCACGGGGCGCCTGGCCGTGACGCAGTTCGCGCTCTCCGCCGGCTCGGCCTTCGCCTTTCCGCCCGGCATCTACTTCGCACATGTGCACGGCCAGCCAAGTCTCGCCATCGTCGCGGGCATGGTCTGGACGGCCGGCGCGCTGCTGTTCCTCGGCCGTCTCCTGCGGCTGGCCTTCGCAGGTGCGCGGCAACGGGCGCCGGCGATGATGCCGGCGGAGTGATCGCTACGCCGTGCGCGGCGATACCCCGACGACGCGCCAGGCGGCCTCCTCGCCGTCTGGCGCGCGCAGCGTCAGTACTTCGCCGGGCCGGAGCCCGCCATCGATGTGGCAGATGCGGTGGGGCGGGGTGTCGCGGTCTTCCTCGGTGAAGAACCGGATCTGCCACCCCTCCTCGTCATGCGCCACGTCCCCCTGCTGCGGCGGCCCATCCGGCCGCACGCGCACGGCCGGCCAGGGCGCGGGATCGTCCAGCCAGGCCTGGACATCGGGATGGCCCTGTGGGTCGAGGGCGATGGCGAAGTCGATCCGCCCCGTCTCCGACGCAGCATCCCCGGGCTCCCAGGCCCGCGCCAGCGTCACCGTCACCAGGCTTGCGGCCGCCACGCCAAGCTCCCTTTCCAGCCGGAAGCCCCCGAACGCCCGGGGCTGCCGGAGGGTTCAGATAGCGACCCGGACGCCCAGTTCCACCACCCGATCGGAGGGGATGCGGAAGAACTCGGTCGCCGAGATCGCATTGCGGCTGAGCAGCGTGAAGACCCATTGCCGCCAGCGCGACATCTTGGGCACCGCGGCCGCCACCACCGTCTCCCGTCCCAGGAAGTAGCTCGCCTGCATCGCCTCGAAGGGGATGCCGACCTCGCGCAGGCTCTCGAGCTCCTTCGGGATGTTCGGGCTCTCCTGGAAGCCGTAGCGCAGCATGATGCGGTGGATGCTGGGCGCGAGCTCCGTGACCGCGCGCCGCTGCTCGGCGCGCGGCACGTCCTCGTTGACGACGGTGACGAACAGCACGCGCTCGTGCAGCACCTTGTTGTGCTTCAGGTTGTGCAGCAGCGCCCCGGGCACGAAATCCTCCTGGCCCGTCATGAAGACCGCGATGCCGGGCACGCGCACCGTGCGGCTCTGCGGCAGACGGGCGATGAAGGATTTCAGCGGCAGGCTGTCCTGGCGGAAGCGGGCGAAGAGCAGCTCCCGCCCCTGCTTCCAGGTCAGCATCAGCACGAAGGTGATGATACCCAGGATGAGCGGGACGTAGCCGCCTTCCGGGATCTTCAGCGCGGTGGAGATGAAGTAGGCCGCATCCAGCAGCAGCAGGGGCACGAACACCGCCACCACCGCCGGCCAGGGCCAGCGGAAGGCGCGGCGGAACACCAGCAGCGCCAGGCAGGAAGTGGCCAGGAAGGTGCCGGTCACCGCCAGGCCATAAGCGGCCGCCAGGCTGTCGGAGTTCTTGAACTCCAGCACCAGGATCACGACGCCGATCAGCAGCATCATGTTGACCTGGGGCATGTAGATCTGGCCCTGCTCCGTCTCGCTGGTGTGGACCACCTGCAGGCGCGGCAGGAAGCCCAGCTGCACGCATTGCCGCGCGATGGAGAAGGCGCCGGAGATCATCGCCTGGCTCGCGATGATGGTGGCCAGCGTCGCCAGCACCACCATCGGCAGGCGGAACCACTCCGGCGCCAGCAGGAAGAAGGGGTTCTCGATCGCCTCGGGGTCGGACAGCACGAGCGCGCCCTGGCCGAAGTAGTTCAGCGCGAGCGCGGGCAGCACGAAGAACAGCCAGGCGAGCTGGATCGGCTTGCGCCCGAAATGCCCCATGTCGGCATAGAGCGCCTCCGCCCCGGTCACCGCCAGCACCACGGAGCCGAAGGCGATGAAGGCGGCCAGCTTGTAGTGGGCGCAGAAGGTGAGGGCGTAATGCGGCGAGAGCGCCACCAGCACGCCCGGCTCCCGCACCAGCTCGATCAGGCCGAGCAGCCCGATCGTGCCGAAGAACAGCGCCGTGATCGGGCCGAACACCGCGCCCATGCTGCCCGTGCCGCGATACTGCACCAGGAACAGCGCGAGCAGGATGCCAAGCGCGATGGGGATCACCGCCTCCTCGAAGGCGGGCGAGATGACCTTGAGCCCCTCGACCGCCGAGAGGACGGAGATCGCGGGGGTGATGATGCCGTCGCCGAAGAACAGGCTGGCGCCGGCGATGCCGATCAGCGCGACGATCCAGCGGCCGCGCTCCGTCACCGTATGGCGCTGCGCCAGCGCCATCAGCGCCAGGATCCCGCCCTCGCCCTTGTTGTCGGCGCGCAGGATGAAGGCGACGTATTTCACGGTGACGGTCAGCACCAGCGCCCAGAAGATGAGGCTGAGCAGGCCCAGCACCTCCCACCGCTCGACGCCGTCGGCGGAGAAGTGCTGCAGCGCGGCACGGAAGGCGTAGAGAGGGCTGGTGCCGATGTCGCCGTAGACGACACCCAGGACACCGATGAGGGCGGCCGTCGAGATCCTTCGGTCGGCCGCGGCGGGATGGCTCAAGATCGCGCTCCGGAAGCGGAACGCCGAAGGCTTAATGCCGCAGGGGGCAGCCGCGCAAGCACCGCCGCCCCCGGTTGCGCCGGCCTAATGCCCGCGCAGGATCTGCGACAGGAACAGCTTCAGGCGGTCGGTCTGCGGGTTGGTGAAGATGCTCTCCGGCTCGCCCTGCTCGACGATCTCGCCGCGGTCCATGAACACCACCCGGTCGGCGACCTGGCGGGCGAAGCCCATCTCGTGCGTCACCACCATCATGGTCATGCCCATCTCGGCCAGCAGGACCATGGTGTCCAGCACCTCCTTGATCATCTCGGGGTCGAGGGCGGAGGTCGGCTCGTCGAACAGCATGATCTTGGGCTTCATGCACAGCGCGCGCGCGATCGCCACGCGCTGCTGCTGGCCGCCGGAAAGCTGGCCGGGATACTTCTCGGCCTGCTCGGGGATGCGCATCAGGTTCAGGTAGCCGCGCGCGACCTCCTCCGCCTCTTTCTTGGGCATCCGACGGACCCAGATCGGCGCGAGGGTGCAGTTGTCCAGCACGGTCAGGTGGGGGAAGAGGTTGAAGCTCTGGAACACCATGCCGACCTCGCGGCGGATCGCGTCCAGGCTGCGCAGGTCGTCGGTCAGCTCGATGCCGTCCACGACGATGCGGCCTTCCTGGTGCGTCTCCAGCCGGTTGATGCAGCGGATCATGGTGGACTTGCCGGACCCGGACGGGCCGCAGACCACGACGCGCTCGCCCACGGCGACGTTCAGGTTGATGTCGCGCAGCACGTGAAGCGCGCCGAACCACTTGTTGACGCCTTCCAGCACGATGGCCGGCGGCGCGTCTGCCTTGACCGCCGAGGCGACCTGCGCCGTGATGACGGACTCACCCATTGGATAGCTCCCTGTTTCCCGGCCGGCCGGCGCTTCTTTGGCCCCTAGATGCGCAATGACGGGGCCGGGCGCAAGCGCCGGCCTTGGGCTGCCGCCTCATCGGCGGCGATGCCTGTTCAGGTCGCGCTCCAGGTCCTGGCTGTATTTCGACATGGCGAAGCAGAAGACGAAGTAGATCACGCCGATGGTGACGTAGACCTCGATGCCGAAGCCCTGCCAGGCCGGCTCCACGATCGCGGTCTTGCCCGCGGTCAGCAGGTCGAAGATGCCGATGATCAGCACCAGCGAGGTGTCCTTGAAGAAGCCGATGAAGGTGTTCACCAGCGGCGGGATCACCAGGCGCAGCGCCTGGGGCAGGATGATCAGCCCGGTCTTCTGCCAGTAGGACAGGCCGATCGCGTCTGCCGCCTCGTATTGCCCGCGCGGCAGGGCCTGCAGCCCGGCGCGCACCACCTCCGCCAGGTAGGCGCCGGCGAAAAGGGTGATGGCGATCTGCGCGCGCAGCAGCTTGTCGATGTTCATGCCCTCCGGCAGGAACAGCGGGAACATCACGCTGGCCATGAACAGCAGGCTGATGAGCGGCACGCCGCGGATCAGCTCCACATACAGCACGCAGAGCATCTTGATCGCCGGCAGCTTGGAACGCCGCCCCAGCGCCACCAGGATGGCCAGCGGGAAGGCCATCGCCAGGCCGAAAGTCGAGAGGATCAGCGTGATCGGCAGCCCGCCCCAGCGCTCCTGCGGGACATAGGGCAGGCCGAACACGCCGCCCCACATCAGCACGCCGATGACCGTCAGCGTCACCGCCCAGATCGGCACCAGGTGCCAGGTCCAGAACCGCCGCATCGCGGAGACGACGTAGAGCCCCACGAACAGCAGGCAGACCAGCGCCGGGCGCCAGTGCTGCTCGAATGGGTAGGTGCCGAACAGGATGAAGCGGTGCTTCTCCGTGATCACCGCCCAGCAGGCGCCGACCCCCTTGATCTCGCGGCAGGCCTGGGTCTGCGCCTGGCCGTTGACGACCGGCACCTCCCAGATGGCGTTGAGGAAGGCCCATTCGACGAAGCCGATCGTCCAGCGCACGATCAGGTAGGCCAGCACCAGCGTGACCGCGGTGGACCACCAGCTGCCGAACAGGTTCTGCCGCGCCCAGGCGATCGGCCCGATCGCGGTGATCGGGGCGGATCGCGGCGCGGCTTCCGGCGCGCGGGCCGCGGCGTCGAGGGTGATGTCGCTCATCGGCTCAGCGCTCCACCAGCGCGATCTTCGCGTTGTACCAGTTCATGAAGAGGCTGATCGACAGGCTGATCGTCAGGTAGACCAGCATGATGATCGCGATGCCCTCGATCGCCTGGCCGGTCTGGTTCAGCGTGGTGTTCGCGATGCTGACGATGTCCTGGTAGCCGATCGCCACCGCGAGCGAGCTGTTCTTCGTCAGGTTCAGGTAGTTCGAGGTCAGCGGCGGGATGATGACGCGCAGCGCCTGCGGCATGACGATCTTGCGGAGGATCTCGCCGCGCCGCAGGCCGAGCGCCTGCGCCGCCTCCCACTGGCCGTGCTGAACGGACTGGATGCCGGCGCGCACCACCTCCGCGATGAAGCCGGCGGTGTAGGTGACGAGGCCGATGAGCAGCGCGAAGAATTCCGGGCTCACCGTGATGCCGCCGCGGAAGTTGAAGCCGCGCAGCACCGGGATGTCCGGCGTGAAGGGCGCGCCGAAGGCCACCCAGACAGCCAGCGGAACGCCGACGATAAGCGCCAGCCCGGCCGGCCACACCTTGCGCGGCTGGCCGTCCGCGTATTGCCGCTGCCGCATCACACGCGCATAGGCCCAGGTCAGCGCGATGCCCGCCACCATCGCCAGCAGCGTCCACCAGTGCGCCGCCGTCCACTCGATGAAGGGCAGCTTCATCCCTCGGTTGGACAGAAACACGCCATCCACCGGGTTCAGCGCCTGCCGCGGCCCGGGCAGCCCCTGCAGGATGGTGTACCAGAACAGCAGCTGCAACAGCAGCGGCAGGTCGCGGATCACCTCGATGTAGACGCCGGCCAGCTTGGACAGCAGCCAGTTGTTCGACAGCCGCGCGATCCCGATCACCGTGCCGAGGATGGTGGCCAGCACGATGCCGATCACCGCCACCTTCAGCGTGTTCAGCACGCCTACCGTCAGCGCCCGCAGATAGGTGTTGGAAGGATCGTATTCGATCAGGCTCTCGCCGATCGGCAGCCCGGCCTCTCGGCTCAGGAAGCCGAAGCCGGTGGCGATCCGCCGGACCTCCAGGTTGTGGACGGTGTTCGACCACAGCCACCAGATGACGGTCCCGACGATGCCGACGACGAGCACCTGCCAGAAGATGCCGCGCACCCGCTCGTCGCCCCAGGACAGGCGCAGCGGCCGCTTGGGCGGACCGGCGGAGGCGAAGCGCGGATCGGCGGCGGATGAGGACATGCGGTTCACCCCGTTTCCGGCCCTGGGCCGGGGCCCGTCACGATGCGGAAGGCCGGCGCCCCGGCCCGCCGACATAGGCCAGCAAGAAGGGGGCCACGGCCTGCGCCGTGGCCCCCGGACATCTCACCGGAACGGCGGCGAGTACTGCAGGCCGCCCTGCGTCCACAGCGCGTTCGGGCCGCGCTGGATGCCGATCGGCTCCAGGTTGCGCGCGAAGATCTCGCCGTAGTTGCCCACCGTGCGGATGATGTTGGCCATCCACGCATTGTCCACGCCGAGCATGCGGCCGAGGTCGCCGCTGCGGCCCAGCATGCGCTGCACTTCCGGGTTCGCGTCGGTCATGCGCTGCTGCACGTTGGCCGAGGTGATGCCGAGTTCCTCGGCACCGAGCAGGCCGAAATGGATCCAGCGCAACAGGTCGGCGAAGCGCTGGTCGCCGTGCCGCACCAGCGGGCCGAGCGGCTCCTTGGAGATGACATCGGGCAGGATGGTGTGTTCGCGCGGGTTGGGCTGGGCGGAGCGCGTCGCCGCCAGGCCCGAGACGTCGGTGGTGTAGGCGTCGCAACGGCCGGCGACATAGGCCTGCACCACCTCCTCCAGCCGCTCGATCACCACCGGGGTGAACCGGATGCGGTTGGCGCGCGCCCAATCGGTCAGGTTCTGCTCGGTGGTGGTGCCGGGCTGCACGCAGATCGTGGCGCCTTCCAGCTCGCGCGCCGTGCGCACGCCGGTGGACGCCTTCACCATGAAGCCCTGGCCGTCATAGAAGTTGATGCCGGTGAAGTCGAAGCCGAGCGAGGTGTCGCGCGAGAGCGTCCAGGTCGTGTTGCGCGCCAGCATGTCCACCTCGCCGGACTGCAGCGCGGTGAAGCGCGCCTGCGCGGTGGTCGGCACGTAGCGCACGCGGTTGGCGTCGTTGAACAGCGCGACCGCCACCGCGCGGCAGTAGTCCACGTCGAAGCCGCGCCAGACGCCCTGGCTGTCGGGCTGGGCGAAGCCGGCGAGACCCGTGGTCACGCCGCAGATCAGCGTCCCGCGCGCGCGGATCGCGTCCATCGTCGGCGCGTTGCCGGCAGCCGGTGCCGGCTGCTGCGCGCGCGTCGGCGTCGTCATCGTGGCCGCAAGGGCAAGGCCCCCGACGGCGCAGGCAACGGCAAGGCGCAAGGCCTTCATTCAGTGCTCTCCCTTTCGTGCACCGCCCCGAACGGAGCGGTTCGGCTGCCCCGCCTTGGGTGGACGAGACTGCGCCAGCCCCGCGCGGGGATCAACGGTGCCATTCTTTCGGCGCGCATCCCTGTGGTCGTCAACTCACCCCTTCCCGCACCGGCGCCGGGATGCGACAGGGCCGGCCGCCGAACATAGGAGGCCGCCTTGCGCATCATCGGGCCCGAGGAGCTGCGCCGCGCCCTGCCCTGGGACAGGCTGGAAGCCGCGCTCGAACGCGTCTTCCGCGAGGGCTGCGAGGCGCCGCTGCGCCACCGCCACGCGCTGCCGCAGCAGGGCGCGCCGGAGGGCATGCTGCTGCTCATGCCGGCCTGGGATCCCGTCGGCAAGGCGGGCCGTCGGCACAGCGGCGTGAAGATCGTGCATGTCCTGCCCGGCAACGGGGCGCGCGGCATCCCGGCCGTGCAGGCCTCCTACCTGCTGTCGGACGCGACGACCGGGGAGGCGATCGCCCTGCTCGATGGCGGCGAGCTGACGGATCGCCGCACCGCCGCCGCCAGCACGCTGGCCGGCCGCTTCCTGGCGCGGCCCGACAGCCGGCGGCTGCTGGTGCTGGGCGCCGGCCGCGTTGCCGCGGCGCTGGCGGAAGCCTGGCCCGCCCGCTTCCCGATCGAGGAGGTGGCGATCTGGTCGCGCAGCGGCGACAGCGCGCGCCGGCTCGCGGCGCGCCTGGCCGCGCATGGGCTGCCGGCCAGCG
>NZ_JAPSMD010000219.1 GCF_027856955.1 Falsiroseomonas oryzae
CGGGGTGGCAGCGGGGCGCGGCGGCGCAGCGCGCATCGGCTCGGCCGACGCGCCCGAAAGCGTCGCCGGCCGCGCGCCCTTGCGGGCGTAGGAACCGCCGGAGAAGCCCTGCACGCGCCCGTCCTCGTCCGTCGCGGTGAAGGCTGGCAGGAGCGCACGCTCTCCGCCGCCGTCGCGACGGGAGGCAGCGGCGAGCATGGCGGGGCTCAGCTTCACGCCCGCCTTCTCGGCCACCACCTGGCAGCACTCGATCAGCGCGCAGTTCTTCGCCAGTCGCCGATGCGCCTTCATGTCGCCGTCGCGATAGGCGTTCAGGATGCGCAGCTCGATCGGATTCATCCCGACCGCCTCCGCCACCTTGTCCATATGCGCCTCGATCGCGAAATCGACGCCCGTGATGCCAAAGCCGCGCATGGCCGTCGCCGGCGTGCGGTTGGTGAAGACGCAATAGACGTTCGCCGATACGTTCGGGATGGTGTAGGGCCCCGGCAGGTGCCCCACGCCCTTGATGATCGCGTAGGAGGACAGGCGCGTGTAGGCGCCGGAATCGAAGTAGCCGGTGAACTTCCGCGCGACGATGCGGCCGTCGCGCATGACGCCGTCCTTGATGTACCAGCGCTCCGCGCCGCGCGGCGCGCCGACCTGCATCTCCTCCTCGCGGTCCCACATGTACTTGCAGGGCCGGCCCGTCAGCATCGTGCCGAGGATCGCCAGCGGCTCGTGGATGCTGTCCACCTTGCCGCCGAAGCCGCCGCCCACTGTGCCCCCGATGAAGTGCAGCCGGCTCGACGGCATCTCCAGCACCTTGGACGAGGTGGCGAGCGAGAAGAATAGCGCCTGCGTCGAGGTGTAGCAGACATAGCGGCCGTTCTGCTCGGGTGCGGCGATGGCGCCGCAGGTCTCGATCGGCGCCTGCTCGATCGGCGACATCTGATAGCGGCCCTCGACAACATGATCGGCCTGGCGGAAGGCGGCCTCGACGTCGCCGTATCGCAGCTTCTGGTGATCGTACTTGCCGTGATAGACGAACCTGTTGCCGGGATAGATGTCGAGCACGGTCGGCGCGCCGGGGCGGATCGCCTCCTCGACGTCGAGCACATGGGGCAGCGGTTCCCACTCCACCGTCACCTTCGCCACCGCATCGCGCGCCCGCGCCTCGCTCGTCGCGATCACCGCGGCGACGGGCTCGCCTTTGTAGCGGACACGGTCGGTGGAGAGCAGCGGCTCGTCGTCGATGCCGAAATCGAGCAGCGAGAGCAGCGTGTTCAGGTTGCGCGGCACGTCCCGTCCGGTGAGGATCCGCACCACACCCGGCATCCGCTCCGCCGCGGCGGTGTCGATCCGCCGCACGCGCGCCGCATGGTGCGGCGAGCGCACGCAGCGCATGTGCAGCAGTCCCTCGAACAGGTGGTCGTCGTAGAAAGGCGAGCGGCCGGTGACGTGGCCCGTGATGTCCTGCCGGCGCGTCGGCTTTCCGACCTCGTTGAGGTTGTCGTCGCGCTCGTCGGCGAAGATCTCCTTGCGGAACTCCACCATCGGCTGCTGCGTGAGGGTTCCGCTCATGCCCGCTTCCTCCCCTCCGCCACGTCGAGGATGGCGGCGATGATGGGCTCGTAGCCGGTGCAGCGGCACAGGTTGCCAGCGATCGCCTCGATGACCTCCTCGCGCCCGGGCCGTGGGTTCCGGTCGAGCAGCGCCTTGGCCGCCATCAGCATCCCCGGCGTGCAGTAGCCGCACTGCGCCGCGAAGCGCTCCATGAAGGCGTCCTGCAGCGGATGCAGCGCGGCGCCGCCTAGGCCCGCCGCCGTCTCGATCCGCCGTCCCTGCGCCGCCTCGCCCAGCACCAGGCAGGAGAGCTGCGGCTCGCCATCGATCAGCACGGTGCAGGCCCCGCAGGTGCCCTGCCCGCAGCCGTATTTTGGCGAGAGGTCGCCAACGCCGCGGCGCAGCAGATCCAGCAGGTTCTGGCCGTCCTCCGTGAAGGCGGCCTTGTCCTCGCCGTTCAGCGTGAAGGTGACCGGCTTCAGCGCCATGTCACAGCATCCCCTCGAGCAGCCGCCGCAGATGCACGCCCGCCACCTCGCGCCGATACCAGGCCGAGGCCAGCGCATCGGTGGGCGGATCGAGCCCGTCGGTGACGAGCTGCGCCGCCCGCGCGATGGTCGCCGCGTCCAGCGTGCCGCCTTCCAGCGCGCGTTCCGCCGCGGGCGAGCGCAGCGGCGCCGGGCCGAGGCCAACGCAGGCGATCCGCACGCCGCGCAGCCTGCCGCCCTCCCGCGGCAGCAGCGCCGCGAAGGACATCAGCGACACGCCCTTGGGCTTCACGCGGCTGACCTTGCGGAAGCCGAAGGCGCGCGCGTCGCGCGGCCGCGGCACCTGGATGGCGGCCACCAGGCCCACCCGCGCACGGTCGCGCAGCACGTCCTCGACCGGCCGCTGCATCCCGCCCGCGATCGTCACGCGCGCGCCGAGCGCGAGCAGCGCGCCGGCAAGGTCGCCATAGGGATGCGCGGCGAAGAGATTGCCGCCGATGGTCGCCATGTTCCGCACCTGCGGGCCGCCGACCGCACGCACCACCGGATGCAGGAAGCCGAGATCGGGATGCGCCGCGATGGCGGCCATGGTGACGCCTGCGCCGATCTCGATGCCGTCGCCCATCGGCCTGATCTGCGTCAGCGCCGGATCCGTGCTGCGCACCACGCGCCCCTGCACCAGCCCGGCGTTGAGGTCGCGCATCACGATGGTGCCGCCGCCGAGATAGGTCGCGCCCGATCCCAGCGCACGCGCGGCCTCGCCCAGCGTCGCGTGGCTCTCGACCGTGACCGCCATCAGGCCGCCTCCCGTACCAGGTAGTCGCGGATCGCCGCGAAGCCGCCCTCGTAGATGTTCTCGCCGACCATGCGGGCGAGTTCATCCTCGCGGCCCGCCGGCGTGTCGAAGCGGCTCTCCCAGTGCCAGAAGGTGTGGTCGGCATCCGTCACCGGGGCGAGCCGCACATGCGCCACGTAATTCAGCAGCGGGATCGGCGTCTCCAGCAGGCAGTAGGTGAAGGCCATATCGGCGTCGGAAAGCGTCAGGAGCCGCTCCCGCAGCTCCGATCCGTCCTGCAGCCGGAAGCGGCGCACGCAGCCGACGCGGTCCGAGGTCTGGCCGCGCTCGATATGGCTCTCCGCGACGGCGGGGTGCCAGCGGTCATGCCCGTTGAAGTCGCGCAGCACACCCCACACCGCCTCGACCGGCGCCTCGATCACCGTGCTGCGCACCACCTTCGGCATGTCACGACGCCATCTGGCGCTTGAGCGCGGTGAAGCCGGCGAGGAAGACGTTGGTGCCGATGCCGTTCACCAGCTCGTCCGCCATCTCCGGCGCGCAGTCGAACTCGGCCGTCCATTCCGCGAAGGTGCGGTCGCCGTCGGTGATCGGCGTCAGCCGCAGCGTCGCGACATAGCCCGTCAGCGGCATCGGGCTTTCCAGGATCGAATAGGTGCAGAAATAGTCGTAGTCCGACAGCGCGAGCAGCTGTTCCCGCAGCCGGTCGCCATTCTGCAGCCGGAAGTCGCGCACGCAGCCGACGCGGTCGGAGGGCTCGCCGTTCTCGATCCGGCTCTCCCGCACCGCCGGCAGCCAGCGCGGCAGGCCGTTGAAGTCGCGCACCCGTTCCCAGACGCGCGCGACCGGCGCGTCGATGACCGAGCTGACATAGACCCGCGCCATCCTACTTCTGCTCTCCCTTGCCCGACTTGCGCGCGGCCTCCGCGATGCGCTGCATGTCGGATGCCTCGCGGATCAGGCCGCCCTGCTTGGCGAGGCTGCCGCCCTCGATGCCGATGTCGCCGAGCAGGCTGTCGATCAGCGGCGCCTGCACGCGGTAGCGCAGCGCGGAGTTGATCACTTCGTCCGTGGGCGATCCGCCACCCCCGCCATTGCCGCCGGTCACGCCGTCGAGCTGCACGATGCGGATGTCCTGGATCTTCTCGAGCGGCTTCACGCTGGCGGCAACGATGCCCTCGACATGCTCGAGCAGCTTGCGGCGGAACAGCGAATGCCGCGCCTCGTCGGTCAGGATGTTCTCCGCCTCGTTGAGCAGCTTCTGCGCCTCGGCCTCGACAGTGGCGCGGACCTTCGCGGCCTCCGCCATCAGCCGCGCCTCGGCCGCCGCTTTCTCGGCCATCAGCACGTCCACCGACTTGCGGCGGCTCGCGGCCTCGGTCTCGCGGGCGGTGTGGACCTTCTCTTCCGAAATAGCGGCCAGGGCGCGCGCCGCCTCGGCCTCGGCACGGGCGGCCGATTCCTCCAGCGACTTGCGGTAGAGCGCGATGGCCTTCTCCATCTGCACCGTCTCGACCGCCTTCTCGCGCTCGACCTCCAGCCGGCGCCGGATGGTCTCGTGGTCGATGCGGATCTCGTCGAGGCCCCGCTCGGACGCGATGCGTGCGCGCTCGATGTCCTCGCGGCTCTCGATCTCGGCCTCGCGCAGCGCCTGGACGCGCGCGATCTCGATCTGCTCCAGCGAGCGGCGCCGCTCGACCTTCGCCGCCTCCACGGCGCGCTCGCGCTCCACCTCCGCGGCCTCGACGTCGCGCTGGGCGGCGATCTGCGCCTGGCGCACGGCGGCGTCCGCCTGCGCGGCCTTTGCCTTCTCGCCGGCGAGCGCCACGACCTTGGACTGCTCGGCCGTCTCGACGACCTTGGCGCGCTCGATGTCGGTTATCTCGCGCACGCGGCGGCTGGCGATGCGATCCTGTTCGAGCGCCAGTTCGGCGGCGATACGCGCCTTCTCGACGTCCTCCCGGCGGCCGATCTCGGCGGCCTCCACCGCCTTCTCGCGCGCGATCTCGCGCTCCCGCGTCGCCTCCTCGGCCGCGATCCTCTCGGCGGCCAGGCGCTTCTCTCGCGCGATGCGCGCGGCCTCGGTCGCCTCGGCGGCGGCGATCTCCACCGCCTCGATCGCCTTCTGACGCTCGACCTCGAGCTCGCGGATGCGGCGGTCCTCGGCGATGCGGGCCTCGTTCACCTCGGCCGCCTGGGCGATGCGGGCGCGTTCCACCGCCTCGCGGGCAGCGATCTCGGCCTCCTCCAGCGTCCTTTGCCGCTCGATCTCCTGCTTGCGCACCTTCTCCTCGCCCGCGATACGGGTCTGGTTGAGGAGAAGCGTCTGGGCCATGCGGCGCTTCTCGGTCTCCTCGCGGGCGACGATCTCCGCCTGTTCCAGCGTCCGCTGCCGCTCGATCTCGAGGGACTGGGTCTCGCGCTCCTTGGCGATGCGCGCCTCCTCGATGGCCTTCTCCTGCGCGATGCGCGCGCGCTCGGTCGCCTCGCGGGCGGCGATCTCCGCCTCCTGCAGGGCCTGCTGCTTCTCGATCTCGCGCGACTGGGTCTCGCGCTCGTTCTCGATGCGGGCCTCGCGCACCGCGCGCTCCTGCAGGATACGCTGCTTCTCGACGTCCTCGCGGGCGGCAATCTCCTGCGCCTCGATCGCCGTCTGCCGGGCGATCTCCCGCGCGCGGACCTCGCGCTCGGACGCGATGCGCGCCTCGGCGATCGCCTGCTCGTTGGCGATGCGCGCCTTCTCGATCGCCTCACGGGCGGCGATCTGCGCCTCCTCCGCCTCGGTGTCGCGGGCGGCGCGCTCACGGGCCAGCTGCGCGCGCTGCTGGGCGCGGCGGAACTCGATCTCGCGCTCCTGCTCCAGCCGCGCGTGCTCGCTCTCCCGCTCGATGTCGAGGGCCTGCTTCTCCGACTCCAGGTTGCGCGCCCGGATCTGGATCATCGCCTCCTGCTCGATCTCGTTGCGCAGCGTGCGCTTCGCCTCGATGTCGCGGATCAGCGCGGTCAGGCCCTCGGCGTCGAAGCGGTTGGACGGGTTGAAGAACTCGAGGCTGGTCTGGTCGATGTCGAGGATCGCCACGCTCTCCAGCTCGAGCCCGTTCTTTTCCAGATCCTGCTGCGCGAGCGCCTTCACGCGCGCGACGTAGTCGGCGCGCTTCTCGTGCATGCCGGCCATATCCATCTCGGCCGCGACGGCGCGCAGCGCGCTCTCGAACTTGCCGGACAGCAGGGCGTTCAGCCGCTCCGGCTCCATCGTCCGCCGGCCGAGCGTGGAGGCGGCCATCGCAACCGCGCGCTGCTCCGGGCGCACGCGGACGTAGAACTCGGCCTCCAGGTCGATGCGCATGCGGTCGCGCGTGATCACCGCCTCGCTCTTGGCGCGGCTGATCTGCAGCGGCAGCACGTTCATGTTCACGGGCGTGATGTCATGGACAATGGGCCAAACGAAGGCGCCGCCGTCGATCACCACCTTCTCACCCAGGAAGCCCGTGCGCACGAAGGCGACTTCCTTGGTGGAACGCCGGTAGAGCCGCTGCATCACCCAGTAGACGATGGCGATGACGACGACGGCGACGATCAGGAAAAGGATCAGGTCACCGATGATCTGGCCGGTCATGCTCGGTCCCCTCTCGCCTTAACGGCCCTTGATATGCTTGAACGCGCGGGTCTGCTCGGTCAGGGCGACCTCGGCCGGCAGGCGTTCCATGGATGAGGCGCCGTAGAAGCCGTGGCAGCAGTTGGTGTTCTTCAGCACGAAATCGGCGTCGTCCGGCATGGCGACCGGCCCGCCATGCACCAGGATGATGGCGTCGTGCTTCTCGGCCAGCGCCGCGACGGCGATGCGGTCGACGATGGCAGGGCAGTCGGCCAGCTTCAGCGCCGTCTCGGCGCCGATGCTCCCGCCCGTGGTCAGGCCGAGATGCACCACGATGATGTCCGCCCCAGCTCGCGCCATGGCGACCGCATCGGCCTCGTTGAAGACATAGGGCGTCGTCAGCAGGCCCTTGGCCCGCGCCAGGGCGACCATCTCGACTTCCTGTCGATAGGACATCCCCGTCTCTTCCAGGTTCTGGCGGAAGACGCCGTCGATCAGACCGACGGTCGGGAAGTTCTGCACGCCGGCGAAGCCGACGCGCTTCACCTCGTCCAGGAAGACGTCCATCAGCCGGAAGGGATCGGTGGCGCAGACGCCGGCCAGAACCGGCGTCTTCCGCACCACCGGCAGCACTTCCGCCGCCATCTCCATCACGATCGCATTCGCGTCGCCATAGGGCATCAGCCCAGCCAGGCTGCCGCGGCCCGCCATGCGGAAGCGCCCTGAATTGTAGATGACGATCAGGTCGATCCCGCCGGCCTCTTCGCATTTCGCGGAGAGGCCGGTGCCCGCGCCGCCGCCGATGATCGGCTCGCCCCGGGCGATCATGGCGCGGAATCTGTCGAGGATCTCCGCGCGGTTGCGCGGCGGCGCGCTCATGGCAGGCTCCTCCTTTTGCGGTTCGGCCTGTCGACGCCGTGCAGCCGGCGGAACTCCGCCACGACGGCGGTGGCGAAGGCCGGATCGTTGATGTGGTGCGGGACGCGGATGAGCTGGCGGTTCGGCCCGGGCCGCAGCGTCGTCTCGATGGCACGGAACAGGGCCTGGCGCGCCGCGTTGTCGTGGAAGGGCTTGCCGGGAGCGTCGAGCGCGGAGACGCCGCCCTCCGGCAGGAAGAAGCGCACCGGCCCTTCCATCAGGTTCAGCCGCGTGGCGATCCAGCGGCCGATCTCCGCGCATTCATCAGCCGTGGTGCGCATCAGCGTGACCTGCGGGTTGTGCCGGTAGAAGGTCCGGCCGCCGTAGCGTTCCGGCACCGTCTCCGGCGCGCCGAAATTCACCATGTCCACCGCGCCGACCGAGCCGATATAGGGCAGGCGCGTGCGGATCACCGCGCCGAAGCGGTCGGGGGTGGCGGGCAGCACGCCGCCAAACAGCATGTCGGCGATCTCGGTGGTGGTCATGTCCAGGATGCCGGCGACCTTGCGGTCGTCCACCAGCCGCTCCATGGACTGCCCGCCGATGCCTGTCGCGTGGAAGACCAGGCAGTCCCATTCGTCGCGCAGCGCGTCGGCGATCTGCTGCACGCAGGGCGTGGTCACGCCGAACATGGAGAGCACGACGGCCGGGCGCTGCACGCGGCGCGGCCGGGCGGCGCGGCGCGCCTGCACCATGCCGATCATCGCCTGCGCGGCGTTGCCGAGGACATCCTCGGTGATCGCGTTCAGCCCCTGCACGTCGGCGACCGAGTGCATCATCATGATGTCGGCGGTGCCGACATATTGCCGCACCTCCCCGCTCGCGACGGTCGAGACCATCAGCTTCGGCACGCCGAGCGGCAGCGCGCGCATCGCCGGCGCGACCATCGCTGTCCCGCCCGACCCGCCGGCCGAGAGGATGCCGGCGATGCCCGACTGCCGCTCGATCCAGCGCGTGAAGGCCTCCGTCATGCCGGCCACCGCCGCGCCGCGGTCGCCGGTGAAGACGCCGGAGGCGCCGCGCGGATGGAAGGCCGCGACCTGGTGCGCGGGAATGTCCGCCCCGGCATGGCCGCCCGTGGTCGAGAGGTCCACCAGCCGAACCGGCACGCCTGCCTCGCGCAGCAGGTCGCGCATGTAGCGCAACTCCTCGCCCTTGGTGTCGAGCGTGCCTGCCACCAGCACCACCTCCGCCCCTGGCGCGGCGAGCGGCCGGATCTCAGCCTGTCCGCCCGGCAGCGCAGCGAGGGGCTGCGCGGTGACGATGCGCGCGGTGCGTTCCAGAACCTCCACCGGCACCGGCTTCGACCAGCGCGTCGGCAGCGTCGGGTTGGACATGTAGATCTTCACCGGGCCCGCGCCCGGCGCTGCCGCCGATGCCTGCGGCGTCGCGGCCGGCGCCTCGGGGGCCGCCGGCGTGTCCTCGTGCCCGTGGCGGCCGACGCCGAGCAGGCGCT
>NZ_JAPSMD010000220.1 GCF_027856955.1 Falsiroseomonas oryzae
GCGCTCCGGCCGGCTGCCGCATGCCTGGCTGGTCGCGGGGCCGCCCGGCATCGGCAAGGCGACGCTGGGCTACCGATTCGCCCGCTGGCTGCTGGCGGGCGGGGCGGAGCGCCCGCCGCAGCCCGGCGCGCCGCCGCTGCACCTGCCGCCCGACCATCCGGTGTTCCGGCGGATCTTCGCGGGTGCGCATGCGGATTTCGTCGCGCTCCGCCCGGAAGCCGGCGACGGGGTGAAGCGGACCATCCGCGTGGACCCCGTCCGCAAGGCGATCCAAGCCCTGTCGCTGACACCGGCCGAAGGCGGCTGGCGCTTCGTGCTGGTGGACCAGGCGGAGGCGATGCGGATGGAGGCCGCGAATGCGCTGCTCAAGACGCTGGAGGAGCCGCCGCCGCGCGCCGTGCTGATGCTGACCACGGCCGCGCCGGACCGGCTGCTGCCGACCATCCGCAGCCGCTGCCGCCGCCTGCAGCTGGCGCCGCTCGAGCCGACGGAGATGACGCAGGTGCTGGCGCGGCTGCGGCCGGAGATGCCGCAGGCCGACCGCGCGCGGCTGGCCGCGATGGCGGAGGGCTCGCCCGGCCGCGCGATGGAACTCGCCGAAGGCGAGGGGCTCGCGATCCAGCAACTGGTCGAGGAGGTGCTGGCGGGGCTCGCGGCCGGCGACCGGCGGCGCTGGCATGCCGTGGCGGATGCGGTGGCGGCGAAGCGCGACGGCAGCGCCTTCGTGACCTTCATCGCGCTGCTGCGGCGGGAGATCTCGGCCGCCACGCGCCGGGCCGCGCGGGGCGAGGCCGGCACGCCGGGCTGGCTCGCGCTGCGTCCGCTTGCCGAGTGGTCGACCCTGTGGGATAGCCTCGGCCGCCTCGCCGCCGAGACGGATGGGCTGAGCCTCGATCGCAAGCAGGCCGTGCTGACCGCCTTGGGATGGCTGACCCCGCCGCGGCGCTGAGCCGGCGGCGGCCAACAACCCGGGAAGACCACCTTGCCCGATACCGTGTCCGATCGGCGGCCCTGCTTCATCACCACGCCGATCTACTACGTGAACGACCGGCCCCATATCGGGCACGCCTACACCTCGCTGGCGGCCGATGTGCTGGCGCGCTGGCGCCGGCTGGAGGGGCGCGACGTCTTCTTCCTGACCGGCACCGACGAGCACGGGCAGAAGGTGGAGAAGGCGGCGAAGGATGCCGGGATGGACCCGCAGGCCTTCACGGACCAGGTGAGCCAGCACTTCCGGGACCTTGCGGTGACGATGGGCTTCTCCAATGACGGCTTCATCCGCACCACGGAGGAGCGGCACAAGCGCACCTGCGCCGCGCTGTGGGAGAAGCTGGTCGCGAACGGGGAGATCTACCTCGGCCACTACGAGGGCTGGTACGCCGTGCGCGACGAGGCCTTCTACGGCCCGGACGAGCTGACCGAACGGGACGGGGTGAGATACGCGCCGAGCGGCGCGCCGGTGGAGTGGGTGAGGGAGCCCTCCTACTTCTTCCGCCTGTCGAAGTGGCTGCCCGAGCTGCTGCGGCGCTTCGACCTGCCGGAGGGTGATCCGCACCGCATCGACATCCAGCCGGAGTCGCGCCGCAACGAGGTGCGCGCCTTCGTCCAGAACGGGCTGAAGGAGTTCGGGCAGACGCCGGAGAAGCTGGACCTGTCGATCAGCCGGACCTCCTTCACCTGGGGCGTGAAGGTGCCGGGCGACCCGGCGCATGTGATGTACGTCTGGATGGACGCGCTGACGAACTACATCACGGCGGCCGGCTATCCGCATGATCCTGAAGCTTTCGCCAGGTGGTGGCCGGCGGAGATCCACTTCGTCGGGAAGGACATCGTCCGCTTCCACACGATCTACTGGCCGGCCTTCCTGCTCGCCGCGGGCCTCGCGCCGGCGAAGCGCGTCTTCGCGCATGGCTGGTGGACGAACGAGGGGCAGAAGATCTCGAAGTCCCTCGGCAATGTCATTGATCCTGTGGCTCTTGTCGCGGAGTTCGGCCTGGACCCGATCCGCTACTTCCTGCTGCGCGAGGTGCCCTTCGGCCAGGATGGCGACTTCTCCCGCGCGGCGCTGATCGGGCGGAACAACGGAGAGCTGGCGAATGCGCTCGGCAATCTCGCGAACCGGACGCTCTCGCTGATCCAGCGGAACTGCGACGCGAAGCTGCCGGGGCCGGCGGCGCGCGCCGCCTCCGACGCGGCGCTCGGCGCGCTGGTGGATGCGCTGCCCGGGCAGGTCGGCGCGCATCTCGACCGGCAGGAGTTCCACCTGGCGCTGGAGGCGGTGATGGCCGCGGCGCGGGAGGCCAATGGGTACATCACGGTGGAAGCGCCCTGGGCGCTGAAAAAGACCGACCCCGCCCGCATGGAAGCCGTGCTGCGCCAGTTGCACGACGCGCTCAGGGTCTTCGCCACCGTGCTGCAACCCTTCATGCCGACGACCATGGCGAAGCTGCTGGACCAGCTTGGCGTGCCCGAGGCGGCGCGGGGGCTCGGGGCGCTGGGCACGCCCCTGCCCGGCGGTCTGCCGCTGCCGCCGCCGGCGCCGCTCTTCGCCAAGATCGAGGCCGCGGGCTGACCATGCTGGTGGACAGCCATTGCCACCTGGACCACTTCCAGGGGCAGGAGCAGGCGGATGTCGTCGCGCGCGCCCGCGCGGCAGGCGTGACGGAGATGGTGACCATCGGCACGCGGCTCGGCGCGCAGGCCGCGACGGTGCGGGACATCGCGGACCGCTACGAGGGCGTCTTCGCCACCGTCGGCATCCACCCGCACAATGCCGGCGAGCGCGAGCCGCCGGCGGTGGACGAGATCCTGCGCGAGGCCGACCATCCGAAGGTGATCGGGATCGGCGAGTCCGGGCTGGATTACTTCTATGACAAGGCGCCCAGGCCGATGCAGGCGGAGAGCTTCCGCCGGCACATCGCGGCGGCGCGTGCCTCCGGGCTGCCGCTGGTGATCCATGCGCGCGACGCCGACGCCGACATGGCCGCCATCCTGGAGGAGGAGGCGGGGAAGGGGGCCTTTCCCTTCCTGCTGCACTGCTTCTCCTCCGGCGCGGAACTCGCGCGCACCGCAATCCGCCTGGGCGGCTACGTCTCCTTCAGCGGGATCCTGACCTTCCCGAAGAGCGAGGAGAACCGCGCGATCGCCGCGGAGGTCCCGGCCGACCGCCTGCTGGTGGAGACCGACAGCCCCTACCTCGCCCCCGTCCCGCTGCGCGGCAAGCGCTGCGAGCCGGCCTATGTGGCGCACACCGCCGCGCGGCTGGCTGAGGTCCGCGGTATGGGCATGGCGACGCTGGCGGAGCTGACCACGACGAATTTTCACCGTCTGTTCCAGAGGTCCCGCGCGGCGTGATCCGGGTCACGCTCCTCGGCTGCGGCGGCTCGGGCGGGGTGCCGCAGATCGGCGGGCCGGACGGTCATGGCAATTGGGGGGCCTGCGATCCCGCCGAGCCGCGCAACCGCCGCACGCGGACCTCGGCGCTGGTGGAGGCCGGCGTCAGGCGGCTGCTGATCGATGCCGGCCCGGACCTGCGGGCGCAGCTCATGGCGGCGGGCGTGGGCCAGCTCGACGCGGTGGCGATCACCCACAGCCATGCCGATCACGTCATGGGGTTGGACGAGCTGCGCATCGTCAACCGCAACATCGGCGGCGCGCTGGACATCTTCGGCACCTATGTGACGCTGGCCGAGCTGCGCAGCCGCTTCGACTACGCCTTCCACCCGCCGCCGGCCCAGGGCTTCTTCCGGCCCTCGCTGAAGCCGCGCCCGGTGGCGCCGGGGGAGGTGGTGGAGATGGCCGGGATGGCCGTGCGCGTGCTGCGCCAGGATCACCGGGTGATGGAGACGCTCGGCTTCCGCATCGGGCGCTTCGCCTACAGCACCGACCTGGTGAAGCTTCCGGAAGAGAGCTTCGCGGCCCTCGAAGGCCTGCACACCTGGGTGGTCGGCTGCTTCCAGCGCGCGCCGCACCCCGTGCATGCGCATCTCGACCTTGTCTGCCAATGGGCCGACCGCCTGAAGCCGCGGCGCGTGGTGCTGACGCATATGGGCTTCGACCTGGACTGGGCTTGGCTGCACGCGAACCTGCCGCCGGGGATCGAGCCCGGTCACGACGGCATGGTGCTGGAGGTGCCGGGGGGCTGACCCGGCCCGGTCAGCCGTCGTCCTGGCGATCCGGATCGGCGCGCCACCAGCGCGGCTCGCGATGGTCGCGCCAGGGTTCGTGGCCGGGGTCGGCGATGTCCACGGCGGCGGCCCGGAAGCCGGCGAATTCGCGCGCCAGCCGACGGGACTCCGCGGTGTAGTGGCCGCCCCAGCCGCTGGCCTGGTCGCGGGCGCCGAGGCCGGTGGCGAGCAGGGCGTGCCGCGCGGCGGTGTAGCCTTCGCCGAGATACTTGTAGTGCAGCAGCATGAGCTCGTCCCGCTCCGGGAACGTCACCCGGCCGGTCGGGCGCGCGCGGTGTCGGCCGCGGCCGAAGTTGGTGCGCGCCAGGCGGTCCGGGCGGAACAGGCTGAGCTTGCTCATCGGCGCATGCGGCGCGCCGAGCGTCAGGCTGCGGCACAGATCGGTGTCGGGCGGCGGGAAGGCATCGGCGACCATCTGGTAGCCGAGCGCCGGAATCGCCGTGACGCCGGCCGCGTGGCAGGCCTCGATGAAGGGCACCAGGCGCGGATGGTGCAGATGTTCGTCCACCGCGGTGATCACCACCCAGTCCGCCGCGCCGCGGCTTTCGCGCCAGACGTCGTTCTGCAGCTCCTGCATCGACAGCACGAAGGAATCCGGGACGCTCCGCTGGAAGCGGCGGATCTCGACGCGAGGATGCGCGGCCAGGATGTCCAGCGTCCCGTCGGTGGAGCCGTCGTCGTAGAAGACGTAGCGGCTGACCCAGGGATCGTAGTGCCGGAAGAAGAAGCCGAGCATGGCGGCCTCGTTCCAGCAGATGCTGTAGAGATGGATCCGGAGGCGGGTGCGCAGCGGCATGGCGCGCGGCTCAGGCGGACAGGCGCGGGCGGCCGAGAATCACGGCCGGGTTGCCCGCGGCCCGCGACCCGTCCGGCAGGTCGCGTCGCAGGACGGCGCCCGGTGCGACGACGCTGTCCGCGCCCACCGTCACGCCCGGGCAGACCACCGCCCCGGCGCCGATCATCGCGCCGGGACCGATCCGCACCTGGCCGGTCAGCACCGCGCCGGGCCCGATCGAGGCGAAAGTGCCGAGTTCCGTGTGGTGGCCGATGCTCGCGCCCCGGTTGACCAGGACATGTTCGCCGAGGCGCGCCAGGGCGGCCAGGATGGCGCCGGCGGCGACGAAGACGCCGTCCGCCAGGCTGGCGGAGGACGCGACGATGGCCGTCGGGTCCACAAGCGCAGCGGCCGGTCGCAGTCCGAGGGCCGACGCCTCGGCGACGGCGGCGCGTCGGTTGGCGGGGGTGAAGAGGGGGCAGAGGAAGGGCAGAGCCAGCAGCGCGCCATCCAGCGCCGCCAGCGGCACGAGCTTCGCGTCGTCCAGCGCATAGCCCGGGCCCGCTCGGTTCATGACCGCGGCGGCGACCTCGATCCCGCGCCGCGTGCAGCTCTCCTCGATATCGGGGGTGAGCGGACCGCCGGCTCCGAACAGCACGATGCGAGAGCCTGGCGCCATGACCGGAGTTCATTGAAGAGCCGGCCCAAGCTGTCAACGGCCAAGCGGGAGCGAGCCGGGCGACGCATCCGTCCACGGTTATCCGACACCTTACCCACAGCCTTTTTATTTCCATAATATATCTTATGCGACAAGCCGGGCTGTGGACAGGGCGCGCAGGACAGCGCCCGGCTCACCGTCCCGGATCACCTCCCCGTCGCGGGTTGGGTCGGCGGCGCTGCCTCGCAGGCCGCCAGTGCCTCCCGGGCCAGGCGCTGCAGGATGCCTGGCGTGGTCTCCTCTGCGGCCAGCCACGCGCGCGGCTCGGCGCAGCGGTCGGTCTGCGCGCCGCGCAGCACCGCCGGTGCCGGGGTGGACTGCGGCGGGCCCGCGGGCTGCGGCGTGACGGTCTGCGCCATGGCCGGCGCGGCGAGGATAAAGCCAAGGACGGCCGCAACGGCCGCCAGGCGAGGCATCGGAGTCATCGCGCGAACCCTTCGTGTCCGGGCGACCGGAGCGCCGCCCAGACACAAAAGAACACCTGCGGCCGCGCCTCGTCCCGAAGGCAATCCGAAACCATCGCGAAAGCGATGTCACCATGACCGGCTTGCCTGCGCCGATCGCGCGGAACAGCTTCCCCGGCAGTCTCGAGGAGTGCCCTGCCCCATGCCCGCGCCTGACGCCGCCTCCCGCACCGACCCTGGCGCCGCCCTGCGGCGTCTGCTCGACATCATGGCCCGGCTGCGGGCTCCGGATGGCTGTCCCTGGGACCGTGAACAGGATTTCGCGACCATCGCGCCCTACACGATCGAGGAAGCCTACGAGGTGGCCGACGCGATCGCCCGCGGGCCGGATTTTCCCGCGCTGCTGGACGAGCTCGGCGACCTGCTGTTCCAGGTCGTCTATCACGCAAGGATGGCCGAGGAAGCCGGCCGCTTCGCCTTCGCCGAGGTGGCAGAAAGCATCAGCAACAAGATGATACGGCGCCATCCTCATGTGTTCGGGGAGGCAGAGGCGCGCTCCGCGGCCGCGCAGACCCAGGCCTGGGAGGCGCAGAAGGCAGCCGAGCGCGCGGCACGCGCCGAGGCCGGAACTCTGGCCGGGATCCCGGCAGGGCTCCCTGCCCTCACCCGCGCGCTGAAGCTGACACGCCGCGCCGCCCGGGTCGGCTTCGACTGGCCGGATGCCGGCGCCGTGCTGGACAAGCTGGAGGAGGAAGCGGCGGAGCTCCGCGCCGAGCTGCCGGCCGCCGACAAGGCGCGGCAGGCCGACGAGGTGGGCGACCTGCTCTTCGTGGTGGCGAACCTCGCCCGGAAGCTGGATCTCGACCCGGAGGCCTGCCTCGCCGCCGCCAACGCCAAGTTCGAGCGCCGCTTCGGCGGTATCGAACGGCTGCTGGCCGCGGAGGGCAAGACCCCGCAGGACGTTGGGCTGGACGCGATGGAAGCCGCCTGGGCTGCCGTGAAGGCCGCGGAACGCGGCGACGCCTGATCCGCACCGATGATATTGTAAATGACTTTACATCGGCCGCCCGAGCCGCGACGCCTCTGTCGTAGTGCTACTTCTCCGTGATGTAGCGCTACACGCGCCGCGCCGATCGTATGCGGGAAGCAGGGAAAGAAACGGGAACGGGCGTGCTCGCACGCCTGCTGTGCCTGGGCACGCGGGGCGGCCGGCGCAGGACAAGCCTGGGGACGATCAGGCCTCCGGGACGAAGGGCCCGCGGATCCTCGGGGGAGCGTCAGCCGCCTGGCGGTGGCTCGCGCCGCGTCGCCGGGCGCGATGCGCCCGTGTGGTCGAACCTCACCCAGCCCGGCACCGCGGCGGTCAGGTTCACTTCGCGCCACTTCGGGTGGCGCGGCGGCCGGAGGAACTCGTCGAAACGGGCGTAGAGCGCCTCGACGAAGCGCGCGACCTTGCGGTGCCGCTCGGCGCCGGGCGCCCAGGCGTAGACTGCCATCACCGCCCCCACCGCGATGGTGTCCACGCTGCCGCCCTCGGGGATCAGCGTCGGGTAGTCGGCGGCGACGAGGCTGGCCGGCAGGTATGTCTCCAGCAGCGCCGGCGTGGCCGGGATGGGCAGGAAGCGCAGCCCGCCGCCGGCGGGAACCCCGCTGAACAGACGGGCCGGCTTCCCCGCCACGAACACCATGGCTGCGATCTCGCCGCGCTGCAGCCGGGTGAGCGCCACGTCCTGCCGGTCGTTGGCGAAGCGGACGCTCACCCCGAGCGCCTCGAAGACCAGGGAGGCGGTCATCGCCGTGCCGCTGCCTTCGACGTCCACGTTGACCACCTGGCCCCGGAGGTCCGCGACGGAGGCGATCCCCTCCCGGGCCAGGACGTGGATCTCCTCGTCGTACAGCTTGGCGATGTACTGGACCATCGAGGCGACGCCGGGGACCAGGTTCCGGCGTCGGGCGAAGGCGAGCGCGTCGGACTGGACGATGCCGATGTCCACGCCGCGCAGCAGGATGATGTCGGCGATGTTCTGCAGCGAGCCCTTGCCGATCATGGCGATGACCCGGAGCGCGTCGCCGTCGTCGAGCACCGAGGCCAGGTCGGCCGCGATGCGGATGTAGGTGCCATCCACGCCGCCGGCGATGATGCCGACCGTGCCCGCATTGGCCTGGGCGACGCGCCGGTTGAGATCCGCGGTCAGGCCGGTCTGGGCGGCCGCGGGGGCGGCGGCCAGCCCGGCCAGCAGGAGGGCGCGGCGGGTCGCCCCGCCCATGTGGTGGAGGGTCATCTCTGGGCCTCGAGGTTGGCGATGCGCGCGGCGGCCTCGCTGGAGCCGAGCGCGGCGGCGCGCCGATACCAGTCCAGCGCGGCCGCCCGGTCGGGCGCCATGCCGACGACGTGGCGGCGCGCCAGGGCGACTGGGTCGAAGGTTTCGGCCATGGCGATCGCGGCCGTCACGCTGCCGCCGGCCGCCGCCCGTTCCAGGAAGCGCCGGGCGCCCGAGATGTCGCCGATGTCGAGCAGCGCCTGCCCGCGCCGCAGCATCGCCTCGACCAGGGCGGGGTCGATGGCCGGCGCGGCGGGAGGCGCGACGATGGCGACAGGGGGCGGGACGGGCGGCGAAGTGCGGGGCGGTGCGGGGGTCGCC
>NZ_JAPSMD010000221.1 GCF_027856955.1 Falsiroseomonas oryzae
CCCGGGCACGCCGTGCCGGCCGTCCAGCGCGTCCCACGCGGCCTGCACCGTGCGGTGGCCGGCGGCGATGGCGCTGCGCATCCCGGCATCCGCGGCGCGCGGCGCGAGACGCGGCAGCAGGGCCGCCACCAGGCTCCGGGCATCGGCGCAGACCGCAAGCTCCGCCGCATAGTTGCGCCCGAACACCGCAGGGTCGATGTCCACATGCAGGAGCGGTCGCGGGGGATCGAGCCCGTAGCTGCCGGTGCCGACCTCGGCGAAGCGGCAGCCGATGGCAAGCGTCGCGTCGCAGTCCCGGGCGATGCCGCGCGCGAAATCCGGGGCGGCGGGTCCGAAGCCGCACCACAGCCAGAGGGGATGGCTCTCGGGGAAGACTCCCTTGCCCTGGATCGTGGTGGCGACCGGCGCCTGCAGCAGCTCGGCCAGGCGGACGAGGTCCGCTCCTGCAGCGGCAGCACCGGCGCCGAGATAGAGAAGCGGCCGCTTCGCCGCCGCGAGCCTCGCCGTCAGGTCTGCCACTGTGGCGTCGTCCGGTGTGGGCAGGGGCGCCGGTTCCGGCATGTCGCGCATCACCGGGTGGCGGAAGATGAAGAGGTTGGCCGGGATCTCCACCGCCACGGGCCCGCAGGGCGGCGTGCGCGCCAGCCGGCAGGCCGCGCGCACCGCCTGGTAGAGCCCGGCGCCCTCGGTCACGCGGTACTGGCCCTTGGTCACCGGGCGCACGATCTCGAGCTGCGGCACGTCGTGCAGCTGGAAGGCCTTGCCGATGTCGGATCGGACGCCGCTCGCCAGAACCAGCAGCGGCACGCCGTCCATGAACGCCTCCGCGATGCCGGAGAGCGCGTGGGTCAGGCCGGCCCCCGGCACCAGGTTCAGACACCCCAGCCGGCCCGAGGCGCGCGAGACGCCATCCGCCATGAAGGCGCCGGCCTGCTCGTCCGTGACGAGGATGGCGCGCACCCGGCTCGACCGTTCGAGCGCGTCATAGAGCTCGAGGTTCTGCGCGCCCGGTATGCCGAAGGTGAAGGGAACGCCCTCATCCTCGAGTGCCGCGACGACGAGCTCCGCGCCGGTCATCATGCTCATCGCGTTTACCCTCCCCCGGGTCGCAGCGATTGCAGCAGGCCCTGGTCGCGCAGCCAGAAGCAGGCATCCTCAAGCATCTCGCCCAGCGGCACCGGATCGTAGCCGAGCTCGCGGTGCGCCCGGTCCGAGGTGATGCGCGGATCGTTCGCCATCAGCGCCACGCCGTCGGGCGTCAGGTCGGGCTCCTGCCCGGTGATCGCCGCGCGCAGCACCTTGGCGCGCGCCATCAGCATCAGCAGCCAGGTGGGGATGGTGCGCGTCGGCACCGGCCGGCCCAGCAGCTCCGCCACCCGGCCGATGATCTCGGCGAAGCTCGCCTCGACGCCCGGCAGCAGGTAGTTGCAGCCGGGCCGGCCGCGCTCGGCGGCGGCGATGTGGGCCGCCGCCACGGCGGCGCCATGGCAGAAGGAGCCGCGCAGGCGTGGCACGCCGGGCAGCGTGCCGGTGTCCACCATGCGGATGATGCGGCCCCAGTTGCGCGTGTCGTAGCGCCCGATCATGTGGCCGGGATTGAGGATGACCACGTCCAGCCCATTGCGACCGGCGGCGCGCAGCTCCTCCTCCGCCAGGTATTTCGTGCGCACATAGCCGATCCCGGACGCGCCGCCGCGCTGGTCCGACGCCTCCGAGATCTCGGCTCGGCCGAGGCCGTAGGTGTTCCAGGTGGAGGTGGCGACGAGGCGCCTTGCGCCGGCGATCAGCGCGGCTCGCGCCACGTTGCGGGTGCCTTCGACATTGACCTGCACCTGCTCCGCATTCCGCCGCCGCCAGACGGAGGTGGAGGCAGCCAGGTGGAACAGCGTGTCCAGCCTGGGCCGGATGGCGGCGGAGAGGCTGCCGGCATCGGTGATGCTGGCGGTCACCACCTGGACCGGAAAGCGGCCGAGCAGCGCGGTGTCGGTTCCTGGCTGCACCAGCGCGTCCACCTGCCAGTCGGCGGCGCAGAGCTGCTCGACGAGGTTGAGGCCAAGGAAGCCGTTGGCACCGGTGACGAGGGCTCTGGGCATGTCTGTCAGCCGGCTCCCGCCGCGCGGTGTCGCGTCGTTGCCGCAAGGCCGGGCGCGGCCGGCGCCTGTGGCATGCGGATCGGCAGGTTGCCCGGTGTCGCGCGCATCGGCTGCGAAGCCTTTCGCCTCATTCCGGGGACAAATATGCGGCCTTCTATATTTACAGTCTTTGACAGACATCAAGCGCGCCGCCCAGGGCACAATCCGGCGGCCCACCTCGCGTTCAGAACGCCGCCCGATATCAGAGCGCCGAGGCGACCGCGTAGGCGGCCTTGGTGGCGTCGAAGATGCGACCGACCCGGAAGCAGTCCCCGATGCCGAGCACCTCCTCCGCCGCCTGCTGCTCGAGGCAGGCACGCTGCAGGGCGCCGTCGGGCGTCAGCCCGGTGGCGAACACCACCATCTCCGCCGCCACGAAGGTCGGGCTCTCGGCCAGCACGGAACGGCGCGCGAAGGGATTGTGGAGGTTGCGCGGCAGGACGGGGCGCCAGACGGCCTCTGGCTCGGGCACGATGCCGGAGGTGTTGACCATCGCCTCGATGCCGTCCGGCCGCAGCGCGGTGATGCGCGCGGCCGGCAGCAGCCGCGTGCCTTGCCGCGCAAGGGTGCGCAGCAGGTAGCCGCGGTTGGCAGTGCAGCTTGCGGTCATGAAGGTGTCGGCCTGCTCGACGATGGTCACCGCCTTGCCGTGCTCGAAGGCGAGCATGTGCGCCGTCTCGCAGCCCACCTCGCCGCCGCCAACCACGACGATGCGGTGCGCGCCGGCGACGCGACGCGGGTCGAGCAGCACCTCCACCGCCAAGGCCGTCGGCAGGGGCGCGTCGCGAGCGAGCGGCGACAGGAGCGGCTTCGATCCCGTGCAGCAGAGGATCGCGTCGAACCCTTCGGCCTTGAGGCTCTCGGCCGAGGCGGCGGTGGCGGGGCGGAAGGTCAGGCCGTCCTCGCGCATCGCCTCGGCCAGGCGGTGCCCGAGATGCACGAGGTAGTTGGCCACGTCGAACTTGATCGCCGGCGCCGATCCGGCGCGCAGCCAGCCGCCGATCCGCGCCTCGGCCTCGAACAGCGTCACCGCATGGCCCCGCGCCGCGGCCAGGCAGGCGGCCGTGACGCCGGCGGGCCCCGCGCCAACCACGGCGATCCGGCGCGGGCGTCGCGCCCGGGTCGGCTCTGCGGGATACGTCGCTTCGAAGCCGGTGCGCGGATTGACGCTGCACTGGATATGCCCGCCGCGGACGATCTCGTTGAGGCAGCCCTCATGATCCCCGATGCAGGGAATGATGGCCCGGACCTTCCCCGCGCGGGCCTTGCGGGGCCAGTCCGGATCGGCGAGCAGCGGTCGGGCGAGCAGCACCGCATCGCACATGCCGTCGCGCAGCGCCGCTTCGGCGATGTCGGGGTAGCCGAGCTTGCCGATGGCGGCGACCGGCACCGGCGCCCCGTTCGCGGCGGTGATGCCGTGCGCCGCGAAGTGGTCTTTCACGCAGCGCGCGACGCGCAGGAACGCGCCGGGCGGCATCGGGCCCGGCGGATGCGGCAGCCACCAGGTTTCATAGCAGCCGAGATCCACGTCGATCATGTCCACGCCGGCCGCGACCAGGCGGCCTAGATACGCCAGGGTCTGCGCGACCGATCGCTCGGCGCGGAAGCGCCGCAGTCCGGGCTCGGACTCCAGCCGCTCGCCGAAGGCCGCGCGCAGCGCCAGCGACAGGTCGATGCGGTACATGATCGGGAAGCCTGGCCCGCAGCGCCGCCGGATCTCGGCCACCAGGTCCAGCCCCAGCCGCTCGGGGTCGGCATGGCGGCCGAAGCGACGACGATTGAAGGCGGGGTTCGCGAACTGCTCGAGCAGGTAGCCCTCATGGCCGTGCAGCTGCACGCCGTCGATGCCGGCCGCCATCGCGTCGGCCGCTGCCTGCCCCGTGTCGCGCAGGATGCGCGCAATCTCCATGCCGAGCAGCGGTCGGCACGGCACCTGGGGCAGGTAGAAGTTGGGATTCCAGGACGCCGAGACAGGCAGCTTCCAGCGCTGCGTCACGCATTCCGGCGACCCCACGCGGCCGAGCCCGGGGGTAAGCTGGATGAAGAAGCGCGATCCATGCGCATGCACCGCCTCCGCCAGGTCGCGCCAGCCGGCGAGCACGGCGCGCGAGCCGTCGATCCGCGGAAACCAGGCGAAGCCGCCGGGCTGGATCACCGAAGGATCGATGGCGGGCGAGGTCGGAACGAGGCCGGAGATGAGCAGCCCCGCCCCGCCGCGTGCCCGCGCCTCGAAGTAGGCGATCATCCGCTCGCTCGGTCGGCCCGACGGGTCTGCCATCGACAGGTTGCCCATCGGACCCATGATGACCCGGTTCGCCAGCGTCAGCCGGTTCACCGTCAGCGGCGCGAAGAGATGGTCGTACGGATGGAGGCTGCCGTCCATCATCCAGTCGGCAGCGGAGGCCTGGGCCCCGCGCGGCCAGGTGTCGAACCACGCGAGAAGCTCGGAGACCAGGGTGTCCGATGGCGTGGTCACGTCACCGGATCCGGCGCCGTGGCGCGCGCGAGGGTACCGGCACGTCGGCCCGACAGGGCCTTGGCGCAGTTGCGATGACGCGCGTCATTCGGCGTCAGACATGCGCCTGAACGGGCTCGTCGTCGAATACCGGCGCCCACGCGCAATCCGCGGGGTAGGCGTGGGCGTCCGGCCCGGCGAGCACCACGCGGGCGCCACGCGCTCGGAAGACGGCGGCGAGCGCATACGCGAACAGGCTGTGCTGGGTGGGGGTGGCGAGGAAGGCGATGTCGAGATCCGCCGGGAGCAGATCCTCTGGCCGCCCGAGCCCATGCAAGGTGGCGTACTGGGTCTGGTGCCCGCGCGCCCGGGACCAGGCCGAGAGCGCCTGGGGCATGAAGCCGCAGTACTGCGGCTTGACGGTAAGCTCGATCCAGCAGCTCGGCCTGAGCCGGCTGTTCACCGCGGCCGTCGCCGCGATGAGTTCGAGAACCCCGATCCTCCCCTTCCGCATTCCTGTGCAAGTCCCGCGACGCATGTCTAGCGTCGCCAGACTGCACCTCCGCGGCCCTGCGACCCATGACCCAGATCAATCCACGGCGATGAGGTCTCCGCTACGGTCCACAGGCGTCCGCCGGCGACAGGGACCGCCCCGCGACGGCGTCCAGGCATGGCGCGACGCGCGCGAACACGGCGCGGATCGCCACCGGCACGAACAGGCGCGACGTCTCTGCCGCCTGCGTCATTCGCCCTGGATGCCGGCCGCGCGAAGCACGGCGCGCATGCTCGGACTCTCGGCCGCGATGACCTGCCGAAGCTCCTCGGGCGTTCGGCCGATGATCTGCACGCCGAGCAGGTGAAGCCGGCGACGCACCTCAACATCCTCCGTCGCGGCCTTCATGTCGGCGTTGATCCGCGCGATGACCGGTGCCGGCGTGCCCGTCGGCGCGTACAACCCGAACCAGGCAGTGGCCTGAAAGCCGCGCAGCCCCAGTTCGGCGATGGTGGGCACATCGGGCAGACCTGGGTAGCGCGCGGCGGAGGAGACGCCGAGCGCGCGCAAAGACCCGTCACGCACCCGCGGCAGGGCGAGGACGCTGCCCTGGAAGGACATGTTGGCGCGTCCGGCCTGCACATCGAGCACCTGTTGCGCGCTGTCGCTGTAGGGGACGCCGGTGAGTTGCAGGCCCGCCATCTGCGCCAGCATCTCACCGGCGAGATGCTGCGATGTGCCCATGCCCGCATGGGCGAAGGAGACGCTCCCAGGCCGGGCCCGCGCCGCGGCGATGATGTCGGCAAGGCTGCGATGCGGCGATTCACCCGACACCACGAGCAGCGTCGTGACGCTCCCGATCTGCATGATGGGGGCGAGGTCCCGCACCGGTTCGTCGGGCAGACGCGGGCCCATGCTGACGCGCACCACGACGGCGGCGTCTCCCGGCAGCACGAGGGTGTAGCCATCGGGCGCGGCGCGCACCACGCGCTCCACGCCGAGCGCGCCCGCGGCCCCCGGCGCGTTCTGCACGATGACCGGCGGACCCCAGCGCGCGCCCAGCGTCGGGACGGCGAGGCGCGCCATGACGTCCGGCGCCGATCCGGGGCCGAACGGGACGACGATGGTCACCGCCGGCTGTGCCAGGACAGCTGTGCGACGGCGCGGCGGGCGAGCGCGAGCGATCCACCCGCAGCCAGAAGAAGATGGCGGCGCTGCATGAGGGCGTTCCCTGCTGTGTCGACGCCGGTCATCACTGGCGCCCGAAATGCCGCGCCGCGACCCAGTCTGCCACGCGCCGGCCGATCTCCTCGCCGGCGACGGCCGAGAAGTGGAAGTGCATGCCGCCGGCGATGCGGGCCAACCGGTTCTCCAGATTGAAGGCTTCCGCGCTGGCGTGGCTGCGCGTCGTAGCGGTGACCGTGCTGTCCAGGCTGAAGGTCACGTCGGGCGTGCCGTGGAGGTGCCGCAGCGCATGGCCGAGCGCGCCCGAGGTGCAGGACTGGGCAGCCGGATATTCGGGATGGTTCGGCGTGGACAGCACCGGCGTCCAGCCGTGATCCGCGCCGGTTGCGTCGTTGCCGTCGTCGGCAGCGAGCGGAATGGCGGTCAGCGGGTGCCAGGTCGCGTCGTGGTACTTGGTCTCGAAGCAGACGCCGATCGCATCGGCGAAGGAGACATGGACCATCGCCATCAGCCGCGCCGCCTCCACCACGTCCGCCGTGCTGGCGGCGAGGCGGCCGATGTTGCGCGTGACGAAGCTGGGCGGCGGTTCGGTGTGGAAGCGCGCGATCTCAAGCTGCTCGGCGGTGCGCGTCGTGCTCGTCATGCCGCCCAGCGAGCGGACCTCGTTGAACGCAGCGGCATAGCCCGCGCTGTCCAGCGCCGGCGGCGGCGCCGGACGTACCGGGTCGAGGCCGTTCGGCACGAAAGGCCGCATCGCCGCGAAGTGGCGCAGCACCGGGTGCGGGTTGGCGGCGCGGAACCGGCCCGGCGCAGTGCCGGAGACATATGGCTGCAATGCCACGCTGAGCCCGTCATCGGCGCGTAGCCGGACGATGCCGGCAGCGACCTCGGTGCCGAGGGCAACGCCGCGCGTCTTCGCGGCACCGTCCGGGATCGCGGCGAGGCGCTGGTCGTAGGCAGGCTGGTAGATTTCGGCGCGGTTCGGGAACGGGGCGCGCAGCACGCCATGCGCTGCCGCGCCGATGGCCGCATCGACCGAAGCGCCGGTGGCCGGCGCGGTCGGCATGACCGCGAAGGGCCGGTAGCGGCCCTCGATGGCGACGACGGCGTCGTAGATCGCCAGGTACACGGCCGCCGGATCGTTCACGAAAGGCGCGCGCTGCTCCTCCGGCGTGGTGGCGGCCGACGTTTGCGCCACGATGGTGCGGTTGGCGACGTCGTTCCAGAAGGACACCACGTTGGGATGGTTCGCCGTGATGGTGACGGATCGCGCCGCGGCGGCGACAACGCCGAGGGCCGTGAGGGCCAGCGCGAGAGGGAAGGACAGCAGGCGTCGTGCGTTCATGCCGAACCCTCATTGATGGACTGATGCGCGGCGATCAGGTCGATCAGCGCGTCGCCAGGGCACCCCTCTCCCGTTGCCCGTCACACACGCGTCGTCGCGGCCATCATTCAGTCGCAGTCGTCGGAGGCCCCTTTGGCGCCTGGCGCAGGCCATCCCTGCCGTGCCTGCCGAACCCGGCGCCGACGATCATGATCTTCATGGCGCGGCGACCAGGCAGCGGAAGCGCGCGCCGACCCGTTAACTGCCGTCGGGCTGGCGGAACGGCGCGAGGGCGGTGCGGTGCGCGGCGACGAGCGACGAGGCCTCCATCCCCGCCGGCTCGCCCCAGGTCATGATGACGACCATCCCGCCGGGCTTCGCGACACGCACCGCCTCGCGCAGCGCCTGCTCGGCGTCACCGGCATACTGGAAGGCGTTGAAGCCGGTGACGAGGTCGAAGCTGTCGTCCTCCAAGGGCAGCGCCTCGATGTCGCCCCGGCGGAAGTCGCCGGCCGGCGTGCGTTCGCGCGCGATCTCCAGGAGCGCCTCGGCGGCATCGATCCCGCTGACGGCGGCGCCGCAGGTGGCCGACAGCGCGGCAGCCATGCCCGCGCTGCAGCGGACATCGAGGTGGCGCGTGCCCGGGCCCACGCCGGCATGGTCCAGGACTGCGCGGAAGGCGGCGGCGCACTGGCCTTCCTGCACCTCCGCCCAATCGCGTGCACGTGCACCCCAGAGGCGTCCGCTCGTGCCGGAAGTCTGCATGGCGGAGTCGGTCCCCACTGTCAGGGCAAGCCTCGCCACACGGCGGGGCCGGCCGGAACACGCCGCGCTAAGGGGACCTAGATCGCCGCCTATCGCAGCGCGTCGGCGTCATCGGGCGGCGCCAGCCCGGCGGCAACGCGCAGAAAGGTCTGGGCGCGGGCCTGGTAGTCGGGGTTGGTCGAGAGCCAACGCCCGGCCAGCCGCGCAGCGGCGAGGGCGGGCGCCGTCTCGTGCAGCCGCGCAAAGGTCGCGGAAGCCGCCGCCAGGTCGCCCGCGCCGACCTGCGCGATCGCCGCCAGCACCAGCGGCGGCGCGGCGTTCGCCATGCCGAGCAGCGCCGCCTGCGCCGAGGCCGTCGCCCCCAC
>NZ_JAPSMD010000222.1 GCF_027856955.1 Falsiroseomonas oryzae
CTGGCCGACCCCACCGCCGACCGCCTGCTGCCGGCCGAGCCGGAGCGCGTGGCGTCGCCGGCGCTCGCCCCGGCCGCCGTCGCGCTGGCCAAGCTGGCCCGGTTGCTGCCCGCCCTGGTGGTCGCCCCGGCGTCGGATGCGGCGGCCGCGCGGCTGGACCTGCTGTCGGTCACGGCGGAGCAGGTGCTGGCCTATCCCGTGACCGCCGCCACCACCCTGGCCCGCGTCGCCGAGGCCCGTGTGCCGCTGGAGGACGCGCCAGAGGCCCGCATCGTCGCCTTTCGCGCTGCCGATGGCGGGATCGAGCACCTGGCCATCCTGGTCGGCCAGCCCGAGCAGGCCCTTGCGGAGGGCCGGGCGCCGCTGGCCCGCGTCCATTCCGAATGCTTCACCGGCGACCTGCTGGGCAGCCTGCGCTGCGACTGCGGCCCGCAGCTGCGCGGCGCGATCAAGCGCATGGCCGGCGATCCGGCGGGCGGCGTGCTGCTCTACCTCGCTCAGGAAGGCCGCGGCATCGGCCTCGTCAACAAGCTGCGTGCCTACACGCTGCAGGACCAGGGGCTCGACACGCTGGATGCCAACCGTGCGTTGGGCTACGGCGCCGACGAACGCAACTTCTGGGTGGCGGCCGAGATGCTGCGCGCGGTCGGCGTGGACCGCGTGCGCCTGCTGACCAACAACCCCGACAAGCTGGCCGGACTGGCCGCCTGCGGGATCGGCGTCGAGGGCCGGGAGGCGCACCAGTTCGCCGCCAACGGGGTGAACGACGCCTATCTCGAGACCAAGGCCCGCCGCTTCGGGCACCTGCTGGCCTGATGGCGCCGGCTGAGGCGGGCTTCGCGCGCGTCCTGCCGGAAGGCCGGCTGGTGTTCGACGGCCTCGTGCTGCGCTGCGCCCTGGGCAAGGGCGGTGTGCGGCCGGCCACGGAGAAGCGGGAGGGCGATGGCGCCACGCCCGCGGCCCGGATGGCGCTGCGCCGCGTGTTGTTCCGCGCGGATCGCGGCCCGCCGCCGCGCTGCGCCGTGCCGGTGGAGCCGATCGCGCCCGAGGATGGCTGGTGCGACGACCCAGCGCACCGGTCCTACAACCGCCCGGTGCGGCTGCCCTTCGACGCCTCGCACGAGAAGTTGTGGCGGGACGACCACCTCTACGATGTGATCGGCGTGCTGGGCTGGAACGACGACCCGGTGGAGCGCGGGCGCGGCAGCGCGATCTTCCTGCACCAGGCTTGGCCGGACTACCGCCCGACCGAGGGTTGCGTGGCGCTGGCGCCGCGCGACCTGCGGGCCCTGCTGGAGGCCGGGCTGCGCGGCGTCGAGGTGATCGGAGGCTAGCTCCGCCGCCGGCGCAGCATGGGCAGCGTGGTGCGCAGGTCGAGCGCGCCGATCGCCTGCGCGGTGCCGAAATAGGCGCCGAGCCCGGCCGCCACCAGCATCGCCAGCGCGATCAGCCGCGCCCAGCCGGATTCGAGCGGGAACAGCATCGCCTGAAGCATCGCCAGCACCGCCGTCATTGCCAGCGCCGCCGCCAGCAGGCGCGGGACAGCGCGCCGCAACCGGCGGTCCAGCACGAGGCGCCGGCGCCGCGTGAGCAGCCAGCCCAGCACGGCGACGTTCACCCAGGCCGCGAGCGAGGTCGCGAGCGCGATGCCGACATGGGACAGGTAGCGCGTCAGGATCAGGTTCAGCGCCAGGTTGAGCGCCACGACCACCAGCCCGACCTTCACCGGCGTCGCCGTGTCGCCGCGCGCGAAGAAGCCGGGCGTCAGCGCCTTCACCAGCACGAAGGCCGGCAGGCCGACGGCATAGGCCACCAGCGCCTGCGCCGTGGCCACGGCGGCGGCCGCGTCGAAGGCCCCGCGCTCGAACAGCGCGCTGATGATGGGATGCGGCACCACCGCCAGGGCGAAGGCGGCCGGCAGCGCGAAGGCGAGCGTCAGCTCGATGGCGCGGTTCTGGCTGCGATGCGCCGACAGCGCCTGGCCGGCCCGCAGCTGGCGCGACAGCAGCGGCAGCAGCGCCGTGCCGACCGCCGCGCCGATCACGCCGAGCGGCAACTGGGCGATGCGGTCGGCGTAGTAGAGGAAGCTCACCGCGCCTTCCGGCAGCAGCGAGCCGATCACGATGCCGATGGCGAGGTTGAGCTGCGTGACGCCGGCGCCGATCAGGCCGGGCACCATACGGCGCAGCACCGCCGTGACGTCGCCCGTCAGGCGCGGGCGGGACAGCGGATTGATCGCCATCCCCGCGACCCGCGCCGCGAAGAGCAGCATCAGGAGCTGCAGCAGGCCCGAGACGACGACGCCCCAGGCCAGCGCGTGCCCGGCCGTCGCGACGAAGGGCGTGAGCCAGAGCAGCGCGGCCATCGCGACCAGGTTGAACAGCACCGGCGCGGCGGCGGCGGCCGCGAAGCGGTCCATGCCGTTCAGCACGCCGGAGACCAGCGCGGCCAGACAGATGAACAGCAGATAGGGGAAGGTGATCCGGGTGAACTCGACGGCCAGCGGGAAGCGGAGCGCCTCTCCCACGAAGCCGGGCGCCAGCACGAACAGCAGCTGCGGCATGAAGACGATGCCGAGCAGCACGAGGCCCGTCAGGAACAGCGTCATCAGCCCCGCCAGCGCATTGGCCAGCGCGCGCGCACGCTCCGGGCCGTCCGCGGCATAGGTGCCGGCGAAGGCCGGCACGAAGGCGGCGTTGAAGGCGCCTTCGCCGAAGAGCTGGCGGAACAGGTTGGGCAGCCGCAGCGCGACGAAGAAGGCGTCCGCCACCGGGCCGGCGCCCAGCTTCGCCGCGATTAGCATGTCGCGGGCGAAGCCCAGGATGCGGCTGGCCATGGTCCAGCCGCCGACGGTCGCGACGCTGCGCAGCATGCGCGGGCGTTAGCAGCCCAGGCCGGGTCCCGGAAGGCCCGGCCACCGGGGCCGGGTTGTCCCGGCGCCGTGTCGCGCCTAGGTGGGGAGCCTGCGCCGCCCGACGGGCGGCCTTCCCCATCCTTCCCCGATGACGAGCATGAGCGAGAAGACCGAGAACCCGACCGACCAGGCGGCGCCGGCCCAGCCTGACGCCTCAGCCGCGCCGCCCGCGACGGAGTCCGAGCGGCTCGCCGCCCTGGAGGCGGAGGTGACGGAGTTGCGCGACAAGTGGCTCCGCGCCGAGGCCGAGATGCAGAACCTGCGCGCCCGCGCCCGGCGCGAGGCGGAGGAGGCGCGGCTCTACGCCGTGCAGAAATTCGCCCGCGATGTCGTGGAAACGGCCGAGAACCTGCGCCGCGGCCTGGACAGCCTGCCCGCGGCCGAGGACGGCGAGCCGGAACTGCTGGCCAAGCTGCGCAACGGCTTCGAGGGCGTGGAGCGCGGCTTCGTCGCCGTGCTGGAACGCCATGGGGTGCAGAAAGTGGAGGCGCAGGGAAAGCCCTTCGACCCGGAACTGCACCAGGCCATGGCCGAGCAGCCGGCGCCGGAGGGTGTGGAGCCCGGCACGGTGATCCAGGCCTGGACGCCGGCCTGGACGCTCCACGGGCGGCTGCTGAAGCCGGCGATGGTGGTGGTGGCGGGCAAGTAGCGCCCGCCGCCTTCCTTATCGCGCGCGGTACTGCTGGTGGCAGGCACCGCAGGTGCCGCCCGTCGTGCGCAGCAGGTCGGGCGTGACGTTGCCCGCCTCGGCCGCGGTCTTCAGCGCGCCGAGCGCGGCGATCATGTTCTGGTTGCGGGTGCCGAAATCGGCGCGGTTCGCCTCGATGGCGGCGAGCGCGCGGGTCTGGCCGTCCTGCGTGCCCTGCGGCAGCGGCGGCGTCAGGCTGGCGGCCGGCACGCGGTTCGGCAGCGACTGGTAGAAGGGCAGCATCTGGTCCACCCGCGCGGCGATCTGTCGCTGGTCGCCGCGCGACTGCACCACCGCGGCGATGGCTTCCATATGGCCACCCATCTCGCGGAAGCCGGCGCGCCGTTCCGTGACGACATTGCCCTGCGCGAAGGCAAGGCCAGCCGAACCCACCGTCGCGGCAACGGCCGCGGCCAGAACCCAAGCTCTCATGCACGATCTCCTGAAGGGCGTTGCACCCTCGCAGCGAAGCGGTGCGCTGGCAACGGGCCGCCGTGTTACGGGACGTGACCCGGCTTGCCGCCTCGCGGGGGCTTCGCTATACGGCCCGCCTCGCCGCGTTGCCGGATAGCGCGCCGCCCGCTGGGAGGTGCCGTGCCGGAGTGTAGCTCAGCCTGGTAGAGCACTGTGTTCGGGACGCAGGGGCCGGAGGTTCGAATCCTCTCACTCCGACCATCGCGCGCGGCGCGTGAACCCCGCCAGGGCAGGCCCTGGCGGGGTTTTTTCGTTACCGAGCCGCGTGCATACACGACGCATTACATCCCAGTCATGATCCTTCCGCTGGCGTGACGATTGCTCCGCATCGCGCGGAACACCTCGCATTCCAAGGAGCATCCATGAATCCTGCACAGACTCTGGGCGTTGTCGCCATCGTCGGGGCCGCCCTCCTCGCGCCGGCAGCCGCCTCGGCGCAGCAGACCGTCGAGAGCCTCGGCCTCACCATCACCACCACCCCGGCCGCCACCACGGACTACCTGTTCCGCGGCATCAGCCAGACCCGCGGACGCCCGGCCGTGCAGCTCACCCTCGACGTGGAGCACGAGAGCGGCCTCTATGTCGGCGCCTTCGTCTCCAACGCCAACTTCGCCGGCACCAACATCCGTCAGGAGGTGGACGGCATGTTCGGCTACCGGTTCAGCGTTGCGGGCGTGAAGCTGGACGTGGGCGCCACCTATTTCGGCTATCCGGGCTACGACAAGCCGCCCGGCGGCTTCGAGGCGGCGTGGTGGGAGGCGAACATCCGCGCCAGCTACGAGTTCGAGCCCTTCAAGCTGGTCGGCCTGTTCGCTTGGTCACCGAACTACAACTTCGAGTCCGGCAACGCCTTCTACCTGGAAGGCGGCCTCGACGTGACGCTGCCGCTGGCCTTCACGCTCGGCCTGCGCGCCGGCTACCAGTGGATCGACCGCAACTTCCCCAGCGTGAACCGCCCGCAGGACGGCGCCTGGGGCGCGCCGGACTACGGCGTCTTCTCCGCCTCCCTGTCGCGGGAGATCGCCTTCGGCGTGATCGGCGCGGTCACCGTGAGCCAGGCGACGATCAACGATGCGGAATGCTTCGGCGGGCAGAAGATCTGCGGCACACGGGTGGTCGCGACGCTGACCCGCCCGTTCTGAACGGCGGGGCCTGTCGGGCGACCCGATCGGACGGTCGGGCCTTGCGGGTCACCGGACGTCTCAGCCGGCGCGCGCCGCCCAGAACATCAGCGCGCGCGCCGGCGGCACCCAGGCAATGCCGGCGACCACGAAATAGGCGAGCTGCACGATCCAGTGCAGATGCAGCACCCAGTCGGCGATGGCCACCACCACTGCGACATAGGCCAGGAAGCCGAGGACTCCGGCGAGAAGGGCGATGATCGGTCGCGGCATGACGGCGATGTGGCCTGCCCTGGCGGGACCGCCAAGCCCTCCGGACCGTACCCGTTGCGGCCACGCCCCCGCCGGGCGTAGCTTCGGCGGCGAGGAAGGCGAGCGGCTCGGGGCGCCTGCGCGGGCCGCGCAGGGCGTCGGGTGCGTGCGCTTTCCCGACGCCCCGATCGGAGCCGCGCGACCCGCACGATGAACGACCGACCGAGTCCTGCGCCGCTCTCGCGGCTCGAAGCCGACCCGAGCATCGACCTCAGGCAGCATATCCGTGGCATCCCGGATTTTCCGAAGCCCGGCATCCTGTTCTACGACATCTCCACATTGCTGCGGCACGGCGCAGCCTGGCGCACCGCCATGGCGCGCCTGGCCGAGAAGATCGCGCCCCACAAGCCGGACGTGCTGGCCGGCATCGAGAGCCGCGGCTTCCTGGTGGCCGCGCCGCTGGCGCTCGAACTCGGCCTGGGCTTCGTCATGCTGCGCAAGCCGCGCAAGCTGCCGGGGCTCACCATCGGCCTGAACTACGCGCTCGAATACGGCACGGACCGTATCGAGATGCAGGCGGATGCGGTGCAGAAGGGCATGCGGGTTGTGGTGCTGGACGACCTGCTGGCGACCGGCGGCACGATGTCGGCCGGCATCTCCCTGCTGCGCCAGGCCGGTGCCGTGGTGCCCTGCGCCGCCTGCCTCATCGAACTGACCTTCCTGAAGGGCCGGGAGCGCCTGGATGTCCCGTTCGAAGCGCTCGTCGCCTACGACGAGTGAGGCGGACGCGGCGGAGGGCCAGCAGGCCGCCGCCGCGGAAGCCGCGCGCTTCGCGGAGGCGCTGGCCGCTTCGGTGGCGGCGGCGCCGACCGGCGTCGTCATCTCCGACCCGAACCTGCCGGACTGCCCGATCGTCTTCGCCAATCCCGCCTTCTACCGGATCACCGGCTATCCGCGGGCCGAGGTGATCGGGCGCAACTGCCGGTTCCTGCAGGGCCCGGGCACCGACCCCACGACCGTGCTCGCGATCCGCCAGGCCATCGCGGAGGCGCGGCCGGTCGATGTGCGGCTGGTGAACTACCGCCGCGACGGCAAGCGCTTCGTCAACGAGCTGCACATCTCCCCGGTGCACGACGCCACGGGCCGGCTGCTCTACTTCATGGGCATCCAGCACGACGTGACGGAGCGCGTGAAGGCCGAGGAGACCGCGCGCCGCGCGCAGCGCGCGGAAGTGGTGGCCCGCCGCGCGGCGGAACGCGCCAGCGCCGAGAAGTCCGACTTCCTCGCCTTCGTCAGCCACGAGGTGCGCACGCCGCTGAACGGCGTGCTCGGCACGCTGTCGCTGCTGCTCGACACCGCGCTCGACGCGGAGCAGCGCGCCTATGCCGAGACCGCGCGGCGGTCCGGCGAGACGCTGCTGTGGACGGTGAACGAACTGCTCGACCTCTCCCGCATCGAGGCCGGCAAGCTCGAGCTCGAGGACATCGCCTTCGACCCCGGCCAGCCGGTGCGGGAGGTGCTGTCGCTGCAGGCCGCCGCGGCCGCCGACAAGGGGCTGCGCCTGTCGGCAAGCCTGGATGCGGCGCTGCCGCCGCGCGTGATGGGCGATCCGCGGCGCTTCAGGCAGGTGCTGATGAACCTGGTGGACAACGCCATCAAGTTCACGGCCGCCGGCGCCGTCGAGATCAAGGTCGCGCGCAACGGGCCGCGGATCGAGGTGGAGGTGCGCGACACCGGGGCGGGCATCCCGCCGCAGCTCCGCCGCCGCCTGTTCCGCCGCTTCCAGCAGGCCGATGCCGGCACGGCGCGGCGGCATGGCGGCTCGGGCCTCGGCCTGATGATCTGCCGGCGCCTGGTCGGGCTGATGGGCGGCGAGATCGGCGTGGAGAGCGAGCCCGGCGCCGGCAGCGTCTTCCGCTTCGACCTGCCGCTTCGCCCGGCCGCCGACGATGCCCCCGGCCTGCCCGCGCCGTCGGCGTCCGAACTGCCGGCGCGGCGGCTGGCCGGCGATGCCCCCTTCGCCCGCCTGCTGCTGGCCGAGGACAGCGAGGCGAGCCAGCTGGTCGCCGCCGCCATCCTGCGGAAGGCCGGCTACGAGGTTGACCTGGTGCGCGACGGCGAGAGCGCGGTGGAGGCTGCCGCCAGCGGGTCCTACGACGCCATCCTGATGGATGTGCGCATGCCCGGCCTGGACGGCTACGGCGCGACGCGGCGCATCCGGGCCCTGGAAGGGCCAGCGGGACGCGTGCGCATCCTGGCGCTGACCGCCTCCGCCATGCCGGGCGACGTGCAGCGCAGCCTGGCGGCGGGGATGGACGCACATCTCACCAAGCCGGTGGACCGTGCCGGGCTGCTCGGCGCCGTGGCCTCACTGCTCGCCGCGGTGCCGACCCGCCCCCGCGCGGCCGCCCCGGCCGCGGAGCCCGGCCCGGCGCACGCACTGCTGGTGCGCGAGACGCTGGAGGAACTGCGGGCGGCCGTCGGGCCCGGACGGCTGCCCGACCTGATCGGCGTCTTCGCCGCCGAGACGCTGGCGCGGCTGCGCCGTCTCTCGGAGCACCCGCCGCTCGCCACGATCGAGCAGGAGGCGCACGCGCTGCAATCCGCCGCCGGCACCTTCGGTGCCGCCGCCCTGCGGGAGGCCGGGACGGCGCTGGAACGCGCCGCCGCGGCAGGCGACCCGGACGGAGTGGCGCAGGTTGTGCAGACGCTGCCACGCCTGGTGGACCGCACACTGCATGCGCTGTCGCGCGCGGCCGGCGTGACCGCCGGCGGGTCGGGTTGACGGGCGGGCGCGGGGCCCCGCCATCGCGTCTTGCCACCGTTTCGCCCCAATCGGGCGGCTTAGCTGCCCCGGCATCGGACGGAGGCAGGCGGATGAGAGGTCGCAGTGCCACCCGCCGGGCATTCCTCGGCGCCACGCTGGCGGCGCCCATCGGGCTGCCCCGGGCTGTCGGGGCGGCGACGGCGGTGCCGGAGGATGCGACGCTTCTCGCACCCGGACCCGAGGAGGGTGCCGCGGCAAGCTTCGCCATGCGCGCGGCGCGCGGCCTGGCCCGCGGCCTGGTGCAGGCGGCGGCCCTGCGGGTGGTGGTGCTCGGCGGGCCCGATGGCATCACGGCCGCCAATCGCTTCGCCGCCTCCACCACGGCCGATGGCGCCGCGCTGCTCCTGCTGCCCGGCCTGGCGGGCCAGGCGCTGCTGGTCGGCGACAGCCGCGCCCGGTTCGAGC
>NZ_JAPSMD010000223.1 GCF_027856955.1 Falsiroseomonas oryzae
CGGCGGGCAGGCCGGGCCCGCGACGGCGTCGGGCGCGGCGCCCTGGGCGAGCGCGACGCCGGGCAGGAGCAGCGCGAGGAGCAGCGCGGCGCGACGGATCAGAGCCAGCCCTTCCGCTTGAAGTAGAAGATCGGCAGCAGCGCGGAGATCACCATCAGCACCAGCGCCAGCGGATAGCCCCAGACCTCCGCCAGTTCCGGCATGTGCGCGAAGTTCATGCCGTAGATGCTGGCGATCAGCGTCGGCGGCATCAGCGCCACGGAGGCCACGGTGAAGGTCTTGATGATGTTGGTCTGCTCGACGTTGATGATGCCCAGCACGGCGTCCAGCAGGAAGTTCGCCTTGCTGTTCAGGAAGCTGGCGTGGTCCACCAGGCTGCGCACGTCGCGCACCAGCGTCTTGATCAGCGCTTGGTTCTCCTTGCGGACCGCGGTCGCCTTCTCCGCGCCGACGAAGGTCAGGATGCGCGTCAGGCCGAGCAGGGTTTCCGAGGCGCGCGTCGTCACCTCGCCGACCTGGCCGAGGGTGATCAGCGCCTCGCGCAGATCGGCGTCGCGCTGGTTCGCCTTCACCTTGGCCCGGGCGCTGCGGAAGGCGGCGGCGGAGGCGCGGTCCATGTCGCTGCCGACGCGCTCGAGGATGTCGGCCAGCCGGTCCACGATCTGCTCGAACAGGTGCAGCATCACCCCGTCGGGCGAGGCGAGCAGCCCCGGGCTCTTCTGGCAGCGCAGGCTGAACACGCTGAACGCCTTCGGCGTCTGGTAGCGCACGGTCACCAGCGCCTGCCCGCCGAGCACGAAGGTGATCGGGGTGGAGCCGTATTCCCCGCCATCCACCCCGTAGAGGAAGTTCGCCGTCAGGAAGAGCACGTCGTCCTCGCGATAGAGGCGGGAGGAGCTCTCGATCTCCTCCATCTCCTCGCGGGTCGGCACTTCCAGGCGCAGCGCGGCCTGCACCGCGCGCTCTTCCTCCGCGGTCGGGTTCAGCAGGTCGATCCAGACCGCGCGCGACAGCTCCGCCGTGGGCAGCAGGCCTTCGCGGACCATGATGCGCCCTTCGGCCAGGGCGTAGGACGTCAGCATCGCGAAGCCTCCCGGCGCGGGATCGCGGGCATCTAGCCCGGGCCCATGCCGGCTGTCACGCCGCAGCGGGCAGCCCGAAGCGCCGCGCGACCTCGGGGAAGGTCGCCGCCTCGGGGTGGCGACCGCTGGGGCGCGTGCCGTCCTCCGCACGGACCAGCTGGCAGCTTCGCAGCCCGCTGGCGGCCGCGGCGTCCAGTTCCTCCGCCACGTCGGACAGGAACAGGATCGCGCCCGGCTCCTCGCCCAGCGCGGCCGCGATCGCAGCGTAGGAGGGAGACTCGCGCTTCGCGCCGACGCGCGTGTCGAAGAAGCCGCGGAACAGCCCCTCCAGGTCGCCGGCCACGGAATGGCGGAACAGCAGGCGCTGCGCCTCGACCGAGCCCGAGGAATAGACCGCCAGCGCCAGCCCGCCGGCCGCCCAGGCGCGCAGGCAGGGCGCGACATCCGGCCAGAGATGGCCGCGCAGGCGGCCATCCTCGAAGCCGGCGCGCCAGATCAACCCCTGCAGCGACTTGAGCGGCGTCACCTTCGCGTCCTCCGCCATCCAGCGGCGCAGGGTCGCCCGCGGCTCCGGCCCCGGCACCTCGGCCAGGATGGCGCGCACCGCGGGCTCGTCGCCATGCGCGTCGAGGAAGCCGTCCAGCGCGGCCTCCGCGAAGGGGAACAGCGTCTCCTTCACGAAGGCGATCGCGCTCGTCGTGCCCTCGATGTCGGTGACGACCGCCCGGACACTCATGCGCAGGAGGCCGCGCATGCGGCCCGCGCACGGCCCGGCCGCGGGGCCCTGCGGCCCGGCGGCCTGCGCGAAAGCCAAGCGCCCGGAGGGCGCGCCGGCGCCTGGGGCATCACGTATGCGCCGGAAAGCGCTCCGCCATGTCAGTGCCGGTGTAGTGCGGCGTCCAGCCGGAGGTGTCGGTGAAGACGCGGACGACCGCGAAGGACGGGTTCTCGCCCGCGTCGAACCAGTGCTTCGAGTTGGCCGGCACGCTGATCAGGTCGCCCGCGCCGCAATGCGCGTCGTAGACCTTGCCGGCCAGGTGCAGGACGAAGTTGCCGGTGCCGGCGTGGAAGAAGCGCACCTCGTCCTCGGTGTGGGTGTGCTCCGACAGGAACTTGGCGCGCATCGCATCCTTCTGCGGATGGTCCGGCGTCAGCTTGATGACGTCGGCCGTGCCCGCCCCGGTCGAGGCCAGGAAGGCATCGAGATGCGGGCGGTAGGCAGCCAGGATGGCGTCGGCGTCGGCATCGGCCGGCAGGTCGGCCAGGGGCCAGCGCTCGAACCGGACGCCGACGGCCTTCAGCTCGGCCGCGATGCGGTCCGGATCCTCGGTGACGAGGACCTGTGCGTTGCTGTCGGCATCCCAGATGGTCAGGCGGCTCATCGCGATTGCCTCCTCTCTTCCAGCTCGCAGGCCAGCATGAACTCCAGCGCTTCGAGGCGCATCAGCGCGGAGGCCATGTCGGGCGCCCATACATAGGAGCCGTGGCCGCGGATCAAGTAGCCCGGCGGGATGGAACCGGTCGGCAGCCCGTCCCACAACGCCTCCAGCCCGCGCTGCATGCGCGGGATGTCCTGGTCGTTCGACACGACCGGAACGGTCACCTCGGCGTCGTGCGTCGGCAGGCCGGGGAAGGCCTTCAGCAGCTCGTAGCCGGACAGCACCAGGCCGTTCCCGGCCAGCCGGGACAGCACCGTGTTGGCGATGGAATGGCCGTGCAGCACGGCCCCCGCCTCCGGGAAGCGGCGGTAGATGCCGCAATGGAGCAGCGTCTCCGCCGAGCTGCGCTTCGCCAGGTCCTCCGCCACGCCGTCCAGGTCCACCGCCATGACGTCGTCCGGCGTCAGGAAGCCCTTGTGCCGGCCGGAGACCGTCACGGCCAGGCGCCGCGCATCCAGCCGGACAGAGAAGTTGCCCGCCGTCGCCGGCACCAGGCCGAGCGCGTCCAGACGGCGCCCGGCGGCGACGATCGCCTCGGCGACATGCGCCGGCACGCTCATGCCAGGCGCTCCGCGGGGAAGGCACGGCGCTGCCACAGCAGGAGCGCGACGCCGATGCCGAGGCCCGCCAGGTCGGTCCAGCCTTCCGGCACCATCAGCAGCAGGCCCGCCACGCCCGCGGCCAGTCGCAGCGGCACTGCCAGCCGGCCGTTGAGCATCCAGCCCTCGGTGGCGCAGGCCAGCAGGAAGACGCCGCAGGACGCCGTGACGAAGGACTGCAGGATGAAGGCCAGCTCGCCCTGCGCCAGCAGCGCAGGGGACAGCCAGAACATGTAGGGGACGATGAAGGTGGCCAGGCCGAGCTTCACCGCGACCACGCTGGTCTTCCACATGTCCGCGCCGGCCATGGAGGCGGCGGCGAAGGAAGCGAGCGCGACCGGCGGCGTGATGGCCGACAGGATGGCGAAGTAGAAGATGAACATGTGCGCCACCAGCGGCTCCACGCCGATGCGGATCAGCCCCGGCGCCACCACCGCGGCGGCGATCGCGTAGGCCGCCGTGGTCGGCACGCCCATGCCGAGGATGATTGCCACCAGCATCGCGAACAGCATCGCGAGGAAGGAGGAGGTGCCGGCGATGTCGAGCAGCATGGTGGCGAAGCGCCCGCCTACGCCGGTCAGCCCGATCACGCCCGCGACGACACCCGCCGCGGCGCAGACCGCGATCAGCTGCATCACCTCCTTCGCGCTGCCGGACAGCGCCTGCTCGATGGCGCGCAAGGTCTCCGCGACGGCCCCGACGAGGGCCGCCGGCAGCGACTGGCCGCCGAGCGAGACGCGGTGCGCCAGCGCGGTGAACACCATGATGGCGATCGTCGCCGCGATGCCGATCGCCGCCGCGCGGAAGGGCGAGTAGCCGGAGAGCAGCACCGCGATCAGCAGCACCAGCGGCGCGGCCATGTAGGCGCGGCGCGCGATATCCACCCAGCGCGGCAGCTCGTCCCGCGTCAGGCCGCGGATGCCGGACTTCCGCGCATTGAGGTCGCAGTGGATGTAGTTGGCGATGTAGAACAGCAGCGCCGGGATCAGCCCGGCCAACGCGATGTCGGTGTAGGGGCGGCCGAGCACCTCCGCCATGATGAAGGCGCCCGCGCCCATCACCGGCGGCGTGATCTGCCCGCCCGTGGAGCTGGTCGCCTCCACCGCCGCGGCGGTGTTCCGGTCGTAGCCGACGCGGCGCATCATCGGGATGGTGAAGGCGCCGGAGGCCACGACGTTCGCCACCGCGCTGCCGGAGATGGTGCCGAACAGGATGCCGGAGACCACGGTGACCTTCGCCGGCCCGCCGCGCGCCCGCCCGACCAGCGCCAGCGCCAGGTCGTTGAAGTAGTCGCCCGCGCGGGAGGCCTGCAGGAAGGCGGCGAAGGTGACGAAGAGGATGATAAAGCTGGCGGAGACCTGCACGATGGTGCCGAGCACGCCGTTGTTGCCGAACAGCTCGACCACGGCGGCCTGCCACTCCACGCCGCGGTGATAGAGGATGCCCGGCATCCACGGCCCGACGAAGCAGTAGGCGATGAAGACCACGGCGATCAGCGGCATGACGAGGCCGGCGGTGCGGCGCGCGAATTCCAGCACGATCAGCATGCCGACCAGCCCGGCCGCCAGGTCCTGCCAGTTCGGCCCCATGAAGGACCGCATCTCGATGCCGTCGGCGTCCAGGATGTAGTGCGCCGGCACCAGCAGGCAGGGAATCATGAGCAGCCAGTCGTACCACGGCACGCGGTTGCCCGGGCTGCCACTGGCGCGCGGCGCGAAGATCGCGAAGCCGAGCGCGGCGCCGAGGAAGACATGCACGGCGCGGGAGACGGTAGGATCCACCGGGTCCACCAGGAGGATCCACATGTGCCACAGCACGAAGGCCGCGGCCGCAGCGCGCCAGGCTAGTCCCTGCCAGCCCGCCAGCTCACGGCGGGCGGAGGCGAACTCCATGTCGTCCACGTTGGTGTTGACCACGGCCTCGGGCGGCGGCGCGGCGGCCGCGCCCTGCTTCGGCCCCGGCCCGGCCTGCGTGGCTGTCATGGCGCCCCCCTGAAACGCATCGCGCCGGCCCCGGTGTCCCGGGGTCGGCGCGTGGCCGGGAACGCCCTTGGGGGCGCCAGGCGGCCAACCCGTTCGCGCGGCACCCTAGTGGCGCGCGCCGGGTCGATCAATGCGCGATCAGGCGGCGGGGCGGGTCGGGTTGGCCGGCTGCGCCTGCGCTGCCTGAGCCGCCTGCGCCTGCGGGCCCTGGATGCTGCCGGCCGGCTGCGCCGGGGTCTGGGCGGCGGCGTCGGCCGCCATGGAGGCGTCCTTGACCTCGTCTTCCTTCATGTTCTGCTTGAAGGACTTGATGCCCTTGGCCAGGTCGCCCATCAGCCCGCTGATCTTGCCACTGCCGAACAGCAGCAGGATGACCAGCAGCACCACAAGCCAGTGCCAGATGCTGAACGAACCCATCGTGACGCCTCGATCCCAGTTTCGGACGGCCTGCGGGCCTGTATCCCACATCGTCCGGGTTGCCTCGGCCGGACACTAGTCCGCGTTCTGATCCGGCGCAAACCGCACATGGCCCGGCTGACGCCGGCAGACAACGGGGGCCGCACCCGATTCCGGCCCCCCGGGAGCGACCGACCGCGTGACCCCGGCGTGTCGGCAAGATTTCCGATCGTCCACCCTTGAAACCCAACAATCATTGCGCCATCTGGCGCGACTGATCCGGGCCCCTCTGGCGGACCCGGCGGCCGGGGGTGCCGAAGGCAGCCCGGTCCGTCGCCGTGATGTCGGATCGCATCGCAACGACCCCGGGCCCGGATCGTGGCGCCTTGGGCATGCCAGGAGCCGTTCCGCATGGAATTCCTTGTCGCCGAATGGATCGGCAAGCCGGTCTGGATGTGGGCCGGCTTCCTCACCATCGTGCTCGCCCTGCTCGCCTTCGACCTCGGCGTCCTCCACAAGGAGGACAAGGAGATGGGCATCGCGGAGAGCCTGTGGCTGTCCGCCTTCTACATCGGCTTCGCCATCCTCTATGGCGGCGCGATCTGGTGGGCCTTCGACCGCGGCTACATCGAGACATCCGACGGCCTGCATGCCGGCGTGACCTATTTCACCGGCTTCTTCATCGAGAAGGCGCTGTCGATCGACAACGTCTTCGTCATCAGCCTGATCTTCACCTTCTTCGCCATCCCGCGGAAGTACCAGTACCGCGCCCTGGTCTGGGGCATCATCGCGGTGATCGTGCTGCGCGGCATCATGATCGCGGTCGGCGCGGCGCTGGTGCAGGAGTATGGCTGGGTCCTCTACATCTTCGGCGCCTTCCTGATCGCCACCGGCATCAAGATGCTGGTGGTGCCGGAGAGCGACCCGGACATCTCGAAGAACCCGGTCGTGAAGTTCTTCAAGAAGCACATGCGCGTCACGGACGAACTGCATGACCAGAAGTTCTTCGTGCGCAAGCCGGATCCGAAGACCGGCAAGCTGGTGGTGTGGGCCACGCCGCTGTTCCTGGCGCTGATCATCATCAACATCGCCGACCTGATCTTCGCGGTGGACAGCGTGCCGGCGATCTTCGCGATCACCACCGACACCTTCATCGTCTACACCGCGAACATCATGGCCATCCTCGGCCTGCGCGCGCTCTACTTCGCGCTGGCGGCGATGGTGCACCGCTTCCACTATCTGAAGTACGCGCTGGCGCTGGTGCTGGTGTTCATCGGCGGCAAGATCTTCTGGAACCAGATCTTCGGGAAGGTGGACCCGGCCATCTCGCTCGGCGTCACGCTGGCGATGATCATGGGCGGCATCTTCTACTCGCTCTGGAAGACCCGGAACGAGAAGCCGGAAACCACGAAGCTGCAGCCGGCCGAGTGATCCCGGCCATCGGCTGAGACGCGAAGGGGCGGTCCCGCGAGGGACCGCCCCTTCTGCTGTCGAGGCCCGTCGAGGGCGCTCAGCTTTCCGGCCGGATGCCCAGGCGCTGGATCAGCGGGCCCCAGCGGCCGATCTCGGCGGCGACCAGCTGCTGCAGCTGGTCCGGCCCGCTCCCCACCACCTCGAAGCCGGCCGCCGTCATGGCCGCCTGGGTCTGCGGCACCGCCAGGCCACGCGCCGCCTCCGCCGCCAGGCGCTGCACGCGCTCGGCCGGCGTTCCGGGCGGCGCGAACAGCGCGATCCAGCCATAGGCCGGCTGTCCCTCTCCGGCCTCGGCGGTCGTGACGATGTCGGGCGCCTGCGGAAAGCGCCCGTCGCTGGTGATCGCCAGCGCGCGCACCGTGCCTTCGCGCACCTGGCCGAGCACCGCGCCGGAGGCCGCGGCCATGACCTGGATGCGCCCCGCCACCAGTTCCGTCACCGACTGCGGCACGGAGCGGAACGGCACATGCGTCATGTCCAGCCCGTGCTTCGCCGCGAACTCCGCCATCACCAGGTGGCCCAGCGTGCCCGCCCCGACCGAGCCGTAGTTCAGCCGCCCGGGATTGGCCTTCGCATGCGCCACCAGCTCCGCCAGGCTGCGCGCCGGCACGGAGGGATGCACCGCCACCACGAAGGGCAGGCGCGTCAGCAGCGAGACCGGCACGAGGTCGGTGGCGGGATCGTAGGAGAGTTGCGGGTTCAGGATGCGCGCGGTGCTGGCCGGCCCGCCGATGGAGACGCCGAGGGTGTGCCCGTCATTCGCCTTGGCCACCGCATCCGTGCCGATCGCACCGCCAGCGCCGGCCCGGTTCTCCACCACGAAGGGCTGGCCGAAGACGGTCTGGAAGTGGCTGGCCACGGCGCGCGCCGCGATGTCGGGGGTGGAGCCGCCGGGAAAGGCGACGATGATCCGCACGGGGCGTTCGGGCCAGGCCGGCTGGGCGCGCAGTGCGCCGGGGGCGGCCAGGGGGACGGCGACGGTCGTGGCGGCCGCGACCAGGCCGCGACGGGTCAGGCGCATGGGTGATCCTCCCGGGGAAGCGTTGCGGCGCCACCATGCCCGACGGGCCGCGCGTGGCAAGCTCATCTCGCCGCGGCCAGTTCCACCCTGGGGTGGACGAAGCCGCGGGCCGGGAAGGCGGTCGTGCCGAAATCGCCGATGCGCGTATACCAGACCCGCACCAGCGACCAGTCGTTGGCGGGCGAGACGTCCACCACGCGCTGCGCCGTGGCGATCCGCCCGCGCGCCGCGCCGGAGGCCCAGTTGGCGTGGTCCACCAGGATCTCGCGCCGGCCGACGACCTGGCTGACGACCGCAACATGGCCGTCGCGCATGCGCGCCGTGCGGTTCAGCACCAGCACGCTGCCGGGCTGCGGCGCGCGGCTGCGGGCGTAGCGCCCCGCCGCGGCGTCCCACCAGGTCCAGGCATCGCCGGACAGCTGGATGCCGGACCGGGCGCGGGCGTAGGGCACGCAGGAGACCGGTTCGGACACCGCCGCGCCGGACGGCAGCCCGGCCTGCCGCGTGCTGCCGCAGGCGGCAAGGCCGAGCAGAAGCAGTATGGCAAGCGCAGCGCGCATGCCATTGATTCTAGCAGCGCGGCGAGCGCCGAAGCCAGCGGCGCCTTCCCGGCGTCACGCCGCCTTGCGCGCCGCCGGCACCGCCCGCATCCGCCCGCCCGGCAGGCCGCCGGGCACGCCCGCCGCC
>NZ_JAPSMD010000224.1 GCF_027856955.1 Falsiroseomonas oryzae
ATGCCGGCCGCGGGCGGCGCGGCGCCGGGCGGCGGCGCGAACAGGTCGGGCGCGCCGGCGAAGGCGACCGGCGCTGGCAGGCGGCGTTCGAAGTCGCTGGCGCGCACGAAGTGCTGCGGCTGCATCGGCTGCAGCGACAGCACGCGCGTGGCGGTCTGGCGCAGGCGCTCCGGCTCGTTCAGCAGCGCCCATTCCGCCCGCAGGATGTCGATCCGCTGCCTCGCCTGCTCGGTCTGGCGGCGGATCTCCGTCAGCTCGCGGTCCTTCACCGCGACGGCGTGCTTGACCTGGTAGAGCCAGGCCCCGGCCCCGGCGAAGGCGCAGAAGCAGAGCAGCGTGAAGGGCCTGATCATGCGTGCACCTGCGTCCCGGTCGCGAGGGTGTCGTGGGGCAGCTTCTCGATGGCGCGCAGCCGGGCCGAGCGTGCCCGTGGATTGGACGCCGTCTCGGCGTCCGAGGGGCGCAGCGCGCGGGGCGTGACAAGCGCGAAGTCCGGCCGATCCCGCCGCAGCAGCGAGGCCGGGTCGTGGCGCGAGGCGCTGCCGCTGCGCCCCGCCGCCTCCGCCATGGCGCGCTTCACCAGGCGGTCCTCGAGCGAGTGGAACGCGACCACCACCAGCCGGCCGCCCGGCGCCAGCATCCGCAGGGCCGCCGCCAGCCCGCGCTGCACCTCGCCGAGCTCGTCGTTCACCGCGATGCGCAGCGCCTGGAAGGACCGGGTGGCGCCGTCGAGCCCGGACGGGTCGCGGGGCACGGCGCGGCGCACGATCTCGGCCAGCCGCGCGGTCGTGACGATGGGCGACTCGGCGCGGGCGCGCAGGATCGCCCGTGCCACGCGGCGCGCATGCCGCTCCTCGCCGAACTCGGCGATGATCCGGGTCAGTTCGTCCTCGGGCAGGGTGTTGACGAGATCCGCGGCGGTCGGGCCCTCGCGCCCCATGCGCATGTCGAGCGGGCCGTCGGCGCGGAAGGAGAAGCCCCGCTCCGCCTCGTCGAGCTGGAAAGAGGACACGCCGAGGTCCATCACAACGCCGTCGAGCTGCGTCACGCCGCGCGCCGCGAGGCTGTCCAGCATGTCGCCGAAGCGCGCATGCACCAGATGGAGCCGGCCGGGGTAGCGCGCCACCAGTTCGGCGCCGCGCGCGATCGCCTGCGGGTCGCGGTCGATCGCCCACAGCGTGCAGTCCGCCGCCCCCAGGATGGCCGCGGCATAGCCGCCGCCGCCGAAGGTGGCGTCGAGATAGGTGGCTCCGGAGCGTGGCCTCAGGCTTGCCATCACTTCCTGCAGCATGACGGGGACGTGACCGCTCATGGCATGCCGCGCGGAGTCGTGTTGAGGGGGAGCGACGGCAGGCGAAGCTTCTTTTCGCGCACCTGCGCCATCGCCTCGGCGACATGCGCCCGGCCGGCCGCTTCCTCCCAGATCTCGAAGCGGTCGCTCTTGCCGAGGAAGGCGATGCCCTCCGGCAGGCCGATCGATTCGACCATCTGCGCAGGCAGCACGAGGCGGCCCTCGCCGTCATAGCGCAGGATCTCCGTGACGGAGATGAAGCCCGCCTCCCACGCTTCGCGTTCCTCGGAGTAGCTGTCGAGCATGCGGATGGCCTCGACCATCCGTTCGAACTCGGCGCGGGAACGCGCCTCGATGCAGGGATACTGGTGGGAGACGCGGAAGGCGATCTGCGTGACCCCGGCCGCTTCGAGTTCCTGCCGGAACGACGCGGGCACGGAAATGCGACCCTTGCGGTCCACCTTTCCGAAATGCGTGCCCACGAATTGGGTCATCGCGCTGCTGTCGCCCCCACGACAGCGGGTGGTCCGCCGTCCCCCGCTCAGCGGCCGGCGGGGCCCCCCGACCCCACCGGCTCGCCCGACCATCCCGAGTGACGATGCCCGAATGCCCCCCCGAGCAAGGCACCGTCATGGGATGACATGGGATAGCACGGGCAATTCCGGGGCCACAAGCACATTTCCCGTGAGCGGAGTCTCGGGCTGCCGGAAAAAAGGGCTGTTAATCAGGCGCTTGCATGATTCGCTTGGCGTGAGATGCTAAAGGTATACGAGCAGGTTAGATGACGATAGACCTCTTCGTTGTTTGTTCCTCGGATCGGCTTCGAAAGCTGCGAGTGGGCCGCGCGAGAGTGGCGCCGGGCGGCCTGTAAGCCGGGTTCTGTCCACGCCGCGGGGGTGAGCCCGCGGCGCTGGACGACCATTCCTCTGGACCCTGCGTCGCCGCAGGGTTCACGCGGCCAACCCGGGCGGCGGGGCGGGAATGCCCCTGCGTCCGCGGCTCTCGCCGCCACGCCGGCCGCCCCTATTCGGCCTTGCTCCCGGTGGGGTTTGCCATGCCGCCCCCGTCGCCGGGGGCGCGGTGGGCTCTTGCCCCACCCTTTCACCCTTGCCGCGGGAGGGTTCGCACCCTGCCGTGGCGGTCTGCTCTCTGTGGCACTTTCCCTGGGCCTCGGGGTCGCCCCCTCTGCCCGCCGGCCGTTGGCCGGCACCGTATTCCCGTGGAGCCCGGACTTTCCTCCCGCGCGATGTCGCCAACGCGCCGGCGGTCGCCCGGCCACCCGGCGCCGCCTGTGATGTCGCGCCTCGAGGCGCGCCGGTCAATTGCCTTCGCAGGCCGCCGCGACGGCAGCGAGCCGCGCCAGCGTGCCGGCATCGGCGACGCCGTCCACGCGCTCGGGCCGCCAGTGCCGCTGGAAGGCGCGCAGCAGCACCGGCAGCGCCAGGTCGGTGCGGTAGCCGATGCCGCGGAGCAGGCTCAGCGGATCGCCCTCGGCCTGCCCGTCCCGCGCCGGCCAGAGCCCGACGCCATTCGCCGCCAGGCCCTGCCAGTCGAACAACTCGCCCGGATCCTCCTTGCGGTCGGGGGCCACGTCGGAATGCGCCACCACGTTGCGCGCCGGGATGGGGTGGCGGTCCAGGATCTCCAGGCACAGCTCGCATACCGCCGCCATCTGCAGCGCCGGGAAGGGCCGGTAGCCGAATTCGTGGCCGGGATTCACGATCTCGATGCCGATGCTGCGCCCGTTGAGCAGCGCATGGCCGCGCCAGTGCGAGACGCCGGCATGCCAGGCGCGTCGCGCCTCCGGCACCAGGCGGAACACCGCGCCATCCTCCTCGACGACGTAGTGGGAAGAGACGCGCGCGACGGGGTCGCGCAGCCGCGCGATCGCCGCCTCGCCGCTGCGCATGCCGGTGTAGTGCAGCACCAGAATGTCCACCGGCGTGCCGGCCGGCCGTTCGTCGTGGTTCGGGCTGGGCCGGTCGCGGATGCGCATGGCCAGGTCGGCTGTCCCCTCACATCGACCCTCCCCGTAAGTGGGAGAGGGAGCGACCCTAGAGTCCGCGCTGCCGCTTGATCCGGTCCCAGGCGGCGTTGATCTCGGCGACCTTGCGGTTCGCGCGCTCGATGAAGTCGGCCGGCACGCCGCGCGACGCCAGGCTGTCGGGATGGTTTTCCCGCATCAGCTTGCGCCAGGCCAGCCGAACCTCCTCGTCGGTGGCGCCCGGCGTCAGGCCCAGCACGGCATAGGCGTCGTCGGTCTGCTGCTGCTGCGCGACGCGGGAGCCCGACTGGCCGCCCTTGGCGCGGTCCCAGGCGCCGTGGTCCAGGCCGAAGCGAAGGTGGACGCCCTGCAGCACCGGCAGTTCGCCGCGCGTGATCGGTCCGTCGGCGCGCGCGATGTAGAACAGCGCGGCCAGCACGTCCTCTAGCATGGCCCGGTTGTCCGCGAAGGCCTCGCCCAGGCGGTCGGCGAAGGGTTCCCAGCCCTCCGAATCCTCCCGCGCCCGGTCGAACATCTGGCCGACCTCCCGCAGGTTTTCCGGCGGGATGCGGAACATGCGCTTGAAGGCGTCGATCTCCTCGCGCTTCACCGGCCCGTCCGCCTTGGCGAGCTTGGCCGACAGCACGATGACCGAGATGGCGAACAGCGTCTCCTTGTTGCCGAGCAGGGCGGCGAGGTCGGCGGCGCCCGGCCCGATGCGGCCCGGCCCCATCGTGCCCTGGTCGGCCGCATGGCCCAGCGCCGCGCCCACCACGGCGCCGAGCGGCCCGCCCGTCAGGAAGCCGCCGACGCCACCGAGAATCTTGCCCCAGACGCCCAAGGGTCCGACCGTCTCCTGCCTGCCGCGGCGGTCCTAGCACGCGGGCCCGACGCGCGACACAGGCGCGGCGCCCCTTGCGCGGGCCCGGTCCCCGCGCCATTGCACCCGCCAGCGCAAGGGATTTCGCATTCATGTCCGGCTGGCAGTTCTGGATCGACCGCGGCGGCACCTTCACCGACATCGTCGCCCGCGATCCGGCCGGGCGCCTCTCCACCCGCAAGCTGCTGTCCGAGGATCCCGGCCGCTACCGCGACGCCGCCGTGGCGGGAATCCGGGCCTGCCTCGGCCTCGCCCCCGACGCCGCCATTCCCCCCGGGGTGATCGAGGCGGTGAAGATGGGCACGACCGTCGCCACCAATGCCCTCCTGGAGCGCAAGGGCGAAGCCGTGCTGCTGCTGGTCAACCGCGGCTTCGCCGACATGCTGCGGATCGGCAACCAGGCCCGGCCGCGGCTGTTCGACCTGCACGTGAGGCTCCCCGAACTGCTGCACCAGCGCGTTGCCGAGATCGGCGGCCGCATCTCCGTGGACGGCACCGAGATCGAGCGGCTCGACGAGGCCGCCGCCCGCGCGGCGCTGGCCGCGGGCTTCGCCGCCGGCATCCGGGCCGTCGCCATCGTGATGATGCATGCCTGGGCGCATCCGGCGCATGAGCTGCGGCTCGGCGAACTGGCGCGGGAGGCCGGCTTCACGCAGGTCTCGCTGAGCCACCAGGCCAGCCCGCTGCCGCGCATCGTGCCGCGCGGCGACACCACGGTGGTCGATGCGTACCTCTCCCCGATCCTGCGCCGCTACGTGGAGCAGGTCGCGTCGGAGCTGCCGGGGGTCAAGCTCTACTTCATGCAGTCCTCCGGCGGCTTGGCCGAGGCCGCCAGCTTCCAGGGCAAGGACGCGATCCTGAGCGGGCCCGCCGGCGGCATCGTCGGCGCGGCGCGCACCGCGGCGATGGCCGGGCTCGATCGCATCATCGGCTTCGACATGGGCGGCACCTCCACCGATGTCGCGCTCTACGCCGGCGAGTTCGAGCGCGCCTTCGAGACGCAGGTGGCCGGCGTGCGCATGCGCGCGCCGATGATGGCGATCAACACGGTGGCCGCGGGCGGCGGCTCCATCCTGTTCTTCGACGGCGCGCGCTTCCGGGTCGGGCCGGAGAGCGCCGGCGCGGTGCCCGGCCCCGCCTGCTATCGCCGCGGCGGGCCGCTAACCGTGACCGACGCCAATGTGATGGTCGGCAAGGTCCAGCCGCGGCACTTCCCCGCGATCTTCGGCCCGGGCGGCGATCAGCCGCTGGATGACGGCATCGTGCGGGAGAGGTTCGCCGCGCTCGCGCGGGAGATCGCGGCGGCCACCGGCACGTCGCAGACGCCGGAACAGGTGGCCGAGGGGTTCCTCCGCGTCGCCGTCGCCAACATGGCGAACGCCATCAAGCAGGTCTCCATCCAGAAGGGCCATGACGCCACGCGCTACGCGCTGCAGTGCTTCGGCGGCGCGGGCGGGCAGCATGCCTGCCTCGTCGCCGACGAGCTCGGCATGGAGACGGTGTTCATTCACCCCTTCGCCGGCGTGCTCAGCGCGTATGGCATGGGCCTGGCCGACCAGACGGTGATCCGCGAGGCCGCGGTGGAGGCGCCGCTGGCCGCGGGAGCGACCGACGCGCTGGCGCGGCGCCTGGATGCGCTGGAGGCGGAGGGCCGGGCCGAACTCGCGCGCCAGGGCGCCGACCCCGCCGCGCTTGCCGCCGCGCGACGCCTGCATCTGCGCTACCAAGGCACCGACACCTTCCTGCCCGTCCCCTTTGGCGACCATGCGACGGTGCTGGAGGCCTTCACTGCGGCGCACCGCCGCCGCTTCGGCTTCGCCACGCCCGAGCGCCCGGTGATCGTCGAGGCCTGCGTGGTGGAGGTCACCGCCCCGGGCGAGAAGGTGCAGGAGGCCGCCCTGCCGCCGCGGTCCGCCGGCGAGGCGATCCCGCGCCTCGACACCGTGTCGCTGTTCAGCGGCGGAGCCGCGCATGAGGCGCCGGTCTTCGACCGCGAGGCGCTGCACGCCGGCGACCGCATCACCGGGCCCGCGTTGATCCGCGAGGCGATCGCGACCACCGTCGTCGAGCCCGGCTGGACCGCCGAGGTCACCGCGCTGAACCACCTGATCCTGCGGCGCACGGAGGCCCGGGCGGCGGCGCGCATCGCCGACCTGTCGCGCCCCGACCCGGTGATGCTGGAGCTGTTCAACAACCTGTTCATGAACATCGCCGAGCAGACCGGCGCGGTGCTGCAGAACACCAGCCTGTCCGTGAACATCAAGGAGCGGCTGGACTTCTCCTGCGCGATCTTCGACGCGACGGGCCGGCTGGTGGCCAACGCGCCGCATGTGCCCGTGCATCTCGGCGCCATGGGCGAGAGCGTGCGCACCGTGATCCGGTCCCGCGGCACGAGCCTGAAGCCGGGCGACGTCGTGGCGCTGAACAACCCCTACAATGGCGGCACGCACCTGCCCGACGTCACGGTCATCACGCCGGTCTTCGACGCGGCCGGCCGGGAGATCCTGTTCTTCGTCGGCTCGCGCGGCCACCATGCCGACATCGGCGGCCTGACACCGGGCTCCACGCCCCCGGGCTCCAGCACGCTGGAGGAAGAGGGGGTGGTCATCGACGACTTCCTGCTGGTGGATGGCGGCACCATCCGGGAGGCGGAGTTCCGCGCGCTGCTGGCCTCGGCGCGCTACCCGGCGCGCAGCCCCGACGTCAACGTGGCCGACATCAAGGCGCAGGTCGCCGCCAACGAGAAGGGCGTGCAGGAGCTGCAGCGCGCCGTGGCGGAGTTCGGCCTCGACACCGTCCGCGCCTATATGCGGCACGTCATGGAGAACGCGGAGGAGAGCGTCCGCCGCGTCCTCGACCGCCTGCAGGACGGGTCCTTCGAGACCACCATCGACGACGGCACGCCGCTGAGGGTCGCCGTGCGCGTGGACCGCGCCAACCGGCGCGCGGTGATCGACTTCACCGGAACCGGCCCGCAGCGCCCCGACAACTTCAACGCCCCCGCCGCGGTGTGCCGCGCCGTCGTGCTGTACTGCTTCCGCTGCCTGGTGGGCCAGGACATCCCGCTGAACGACGGCTGCCTCGTGCCGCTGGAGATCGTGGTGCCGGAAGGTACCTTCCTCTCGCCCCGCAAGGGCGGCCCGGGCGGCGGCGCGGCGGTGGTGGCGGGCAACACCGAGGTCAGCCAGATGACCTGCAACGCGCTGCTCGCCGCCCTCGGTGCCTGCGCCTCGGCCCAGGCGACCATGAACAACGTCCTGTTCGGGGACGATGTTTACCAATATTACGAGACGGTCTGCGGCGGCACCGGCGGCGGGCCGGGATTCCCGGGCACCTCCGCGGTGCAGACGCACATGACCAACACGCGCATGACGGATCCCGAAGTGCTGGAGCTGCGCTACCCCGTCCGCCTGGAGGAGTTCGGCATCCGCCGCGGCTCCGGCGGCGCCGGGCGCTGGCCGGGCGGCGACGGGTCGCGCCGGCGCATCCGCTTCCTGCGGCCGATGGAGGCCGTCATCGTCGCGTCCCGCCGCACCGTCCCGCCGCATGGCCTGCAGGGCGGCAGCCCCGGCGCGCCGGGACGGCAATGGGTGGAGCGGCTGGATGGCAGCGTGCAGCCGATGAAGGGCCAGGACCGCGCCAGCCTCGCCGCGGGCGAGGTGCTGGGGCTGGAGACGCCCGGCGGCGGCGGGTGGGGCGCACCCGTCGCGGGATGAGGCGCGCGGCGCTCCTCTTCGGGTCGCTCTTCCTGCTGGTGCTGGCCGGGCTGTGGCTCGGCCCCCGCGCGATGGATTGGGAGCCCTGGCGCGACCGCCTCGCGGAGATCGCCTCCGACCGGCTGGGGCGGCAGGTCACGCTGGATGGCCCGGTGGAGCTTGCGCTGCTGCCGAGCCCGGTGGTGCGGGCCGGCGGCGTCACCATCGCCGAACCCGGCGGCGAGGCCGAGATCGGCTTCCGCGTCACCGCCCGCATGCTGCGGCTGCGCCTCGACCTCGGCGCGCTGATCGCCGGCCGGCTGGCGCCGCGCGAAATCACCCTGGTCGGCGCCGAGCTGACGCTGCCCTGGCCGCCCGGCCCCCTGCTCGCCTTCCGTCCGCCCGCCTGGATCACCGAGCTCGACGCGCAGGTGGAGGACGGCCGCGTGCGGCTGGGCGAGGCGGTGCTGGAAGGCGTCGCGGCGCGGCTGACCTCGGGCGGGGCGGCGCAGGCGCTGGAGATCCAGGGGAGCTTCGCCTGGGCCGGCCGCGCGGCGCGCTTCGCCGCCACACTCGGCCGACCGGGCTGGGACGGCATCGCGCCGGTCGAGATCTCGCTTGCCATGCCCGAGGCGAGCGGCCGGGCGCGCGGCGTGCTGGTGCCGGGCGGCGGCTTCGAGGGCACGCTGGAAGCTTCAGGCCCCGACCTGGCGGCGTTGCTGCCGAGCCCGCCCATCGCCTTCCGCGCGACGGGGCGGCTGACCGCTTCGGCCGACCTCATCGCGGCCGACGACCTGGCGATCGACCTCGGCGGCGCGCCGGCGCGGGG
>NZ_JAPSMD010000225.1 GCF_027856955.1 Falsiroseomonas oryzae
GGAGGCGTTCTGCGCCGACTGCTCGGCCGCGGCGACGGGCGCCACGCGCAGCAGCGCGCCGCTGTCGCGCAGGCGCCGGCGCTCCACCTGCACGCGCGGCGTGCCGGCACTGGCCAGCGCGACCTCGATCTTCCGCCCGGCATCCAGCGCCGACATCATGACGGAGCGCATCTCCGGCGAGACGAGCACGTTCATCGGCATGCCGGCACGCAGCGGCAGCGTCGGCCCGCAGAGCCGCGCCAGTTCAGGATTCCAGGCCACCACGCGGTCGCTGGTGTCGAGCAGGGCGAGGCCGGGCGACGCGGCTTCCAGCAGCGCGCAGAGCGCAGGATCAAGCTGGCCGCGTGTGGTGCGGCTGCGCAGCAGGGCCTCCAGCCCGCCCCAGCGCGGCTCCGCCATCAGGGCATCCTTCCGTTGCGCGCGCGTCCCTGTCCCGGCCCCTGCACGACTGTGTGAGGCAAGTCAAGTATGCGCGATGTTGCAGGCGTGCTCATGCACCCCTCGCGGCGCCGCGCCCCGCACGGCGCCAGACGAAGGCGATGATCTCGGCGACAAGCTGGTAGTGCTCGGCCGGGATCTCGGCCCCCAGTTCCAGCCGGTGCAGGGCGCGGGCGAGCGGCGGGTTGGAGACCATCGGCACGCCCGCCGCCTCCGCCGCGGCGCGGATTCGCGCCGCAACCTCGTCCACGCCCTTCGCGACCACGCGCGGCGCCGCGTCGCCGCCGGCGTAGGCCAGCGCCACGGCGTAGTGGGTCGGGTTCGTGATCACCACGGCGGCGCGCGGCACCTCCGCCATCATCCGCACCCGCGCCCGGCTTTCGCGGATCTGCCGCCGACGCGCGCGGAGCATCGGGTCGCCCTCGTTCTCCTTCAGCTCCTCGCGCAGTTCCTGGCGCGTCATCCGCAGCATACGCAGGTGCTGGAAGCGCACCCAGAGCAGGTCGAGCAGCGCGATCGCCGCGAAGGCCGCCAGCGCCGCACCGATCAGCCGCAGCGCGGCGGCGAAGGCGGCCTGCAGCATCGTCCCGGCCGGGGCATGCAGAACGCCCTGCAGTTCGGCCGGGTCGCCCATGGCGTACCACAGCGCGGCGCCGACGAGCGCCAGCTTCAGCAGGCTGCGCACGAACTCGGCCAACCCCTCCATGCCGAACAGGCGCTTCAGCCCGGCCCAGGGATTGATCTTGTCGAGCCGGGGCCGCAGCGGCGTGGCGGAGACCAGGCCGCGCGTCTGCAGCAGGGTCGCCGCGATGGCGCCGGTCGCCGCCGCCGCAGCCACCGGCAGCACCAGCAGCAGCGCCAGCCAGCCCAGCGCGACCGCGCCTTCCACCATCGCGATCTCGTGCCCGCGTTCCAGCAGAGCGCGCATCGCCTTCAGCAGGTCGAGGCCGAGCGGCGGCAATGCCAGCAGCGCTGCCAGGCTGGCGAGCAGCAGGGCCCCGAAGCCCGCCGCCTCGCGCGAGAGGGCGACCTGGCCCTGCTCCCGCGCGCGCTCGATCCGCCGCGGCGTCGCGGCTTCCGAGCGGTCGGCGGGATCGGGCGCGTCCTCCTGCTCGGCCATGGCTCAGCGGGCGGCGGGCAGGGCCTGGAAGGCGTCCTGCAACGCGGCGCCATAGGCCAGCAGCAGCGGCGGCGCGAGCAGCATCAGCAACGCGATACCGGCCAGGATCTGGCCGGGCACTGCGACGAAGAAGGTCTGCACCTGCGGCGCCAGCCGCGCGAGCAGCCCGAGCGCCAGGTTCAGCACCACCGCCCCCACCACGAAGGGTGCGGCCAGCCGCAGCGCCAGGCCGAGCGAGGCGGCGCCCGCCAACGCCATCGAATCGGCCGCCATGCCGGCGGGCAGCGGCGCGCCGGCGGGCAGCAGCGCATAGCTCTCGACCAGGGCGCGCAGCGCGACGGCGTAGAGGCCGCTGGCCAGCACCAGCACGGCGGTCGCAAGGCCGAAGGCGCGGCCCAGCGCCGTGCCCTGCGCGCCCAGCGCGGGATCCGTCATCAGCAGGCCCTGCAGCCCGATCAGCGTCGCGATCAGCTGGCCCGCCATGGCCAGGGCGAGCGCCAGGACGCGCGCCAGCCCGCCGAGCCAGAGGCCCACCACCACCTCCTGCGCGATCAGGCGCAGCGCCTCGGCGCCCTCCGGCGGGGCGGCGGGCAGGCCCGGCGCCAGCACCGGCAGCAGCAGCGCCAACAGCGCCAGGCCCAGCGAGAGGCGGATGGTCGGCGGCACCTCCTGCTCGCCCAGGCCGGGCAGCAGCATCACCGCGGCACCGAGCCGCGCGAAGACCAGCACCGCCTGGAAGGCGAGGTCCGGCAGCGCGGCGACCAGTGCCCAGTCCGCATCCGTCACCGCACGCCGCCCAGCATGACGGCGCGGTCGAACAGCGTCTCGGTCCAGCCGCGCATGACGTTGAGGGTGAAAGGACCCAGCAGCAGCATCAGCGCGCCGCAGATGATCAGCTTGGGCAGGAAGGCGAGCGTCGCTTCCTGCACCTGGGTCAGCGCCTGGAGCAGCGAGACGACGAGGCCGACGGCCAGCACCGCCAGCAGCGGCGGGCCCATCACCTGTAACGATACCCACAGCGTCTCGCGCAGCGCCTGCGCCAGCGCCTCTTCGGTTCCCACGGAGATCCTCTCCGGCCGATGCGGAAGGCGGGGACGTCATGCCCCCGCCATGACCCTCCCCCGCGCGAGGGGACGGAAAGCTGGCGAGGGCCTCAGATCGGCATGCGCATGACCTCCTGATACGCGCTGACCACCCGGTCGCGCACCGCGACAGCGGTCTGCAAGGCGAGTTCCGCTCGGGAGATCGCCAACACCGCCTCCGTCACGCCGCCCTGGCCGAGCATGGCGGCGGTGGAGGCCGCTTCCGCGCTGCGGCCGATTTCCACGCCCTGCTGCAACGCGCGCTGCACCAACCCGCCGAAGCCACCTTCCGACGCTGCCTCCGGCGCGCCGGCGGCGGCGCGGTAGGCCGCCGCCGCGGCGGCGCCGATGCCGCCGATGCCGGTCACCGCAGCGCCTCGATCGCGCGGGTCAGCATGGCCCGCGTGGTCTCCAGCACGGAGAGGTTGGCGCTGTAGCTGCGCTGCGCCTCCCGCATGTCCATCACCTCGACCAGGCCGTCCACGTTCGGCGTCTTGACGTAGCCGCGCGCATCGGCGGCCGGATGTCCGGGCTCGTAGCGCGTCGGGAAGTCGCCGGGCGCGGTGCCGATGCGGGAGACGCCGACGGTCTCGACGCCCAGCGCGCGGTCCACGCGGTTGGCGAAGCTCACGGTGCGGCGGCGATAGGGGTCGGCGCCCGGCGCCTCCCCGGTGCTGTCGCGGTTGGCCAGGTTCTCGGCCACAACGCGAAGCCGCGTGGTCTGCGCCGCCATGCCGGCGGCCGAGATGCGCAGCGCCCTGTCGAGGTCCATCGGCGGTCCTTTCCCCCGTCCCGCACCACGTCTCAGCGGCCGAGCGTGATGCGGAACATGCCCGTGAAGCTGCGATGCACCGCCATGGCCAGCGCATGCGCCGTATCGGTCTCCGCGATGCGGAGCGCCTCGCGGTCCAGAGAGACGGCGTTGCCGTCCGGTGTCACCTCCGCGGCGCCGCGCTCGGTGCGTGCGTTCAGCGCGGCCAGCGTGCTGCCGGCGCCGTGGCCGGGCTGCGTGCGCGCCAGCGACAGCCGAACCGCGCCCGCCAGCTCGCGCTGGAAGGGCGTCAGGTCGCGCGGCAGGAAGCCCGGCGTGTCGGCATTGGCGACGTTCTGCGCCAGCACGGATTGACGCCGGTCCAGCCAGTGCAGCCGGTGCTCCGCCAGCGCCAGCGGGTCGCCCGGCGCGCGGCCCGCTGCCCGCCCGGAGACCCGCCCAGCCATGCCTGCGATCGCGTCCATGCCGGCAGGCTGCATCGGAAAGGGTGAAGGAAGCGTGACCCGGCAGCGGGGCCGATGCGCAACGCTTCCTTCATCCTTGGCGGCCTAGACCCGCGCGATGTCCGCCCTCGCCCACCAGACCCAGGCCGTCCGCGCCGCGATCGAGGCGATGGACGGCACCATCGCCATGGCGCGCGCGCTGGTCGAAGGCGGACGGCGGGTGGACCTCGCCGGGCTCGACCGGGAGACGGTGTCGCTCTGCGCCGCGGTGATGGCGCTGGATGCCACCGCCGCGCGCGACCTGCGCCCCGCGCTCGAAGCGCTGCGCCGCCAGGTGGACGGGCTGGCGGCGCGCCTCGCCCAGGACTGACCCGCCAACCCCTCGCGCGTCCCAGGATGGAGACCGCATGCACGAGATCGGCCTCACCGGCCTGCTGACGGCCCTGGCGGCGCTGGCCGGCGTGCTCGGCGCACTGGTGCTGGTGCTGCGCGGCCTGCGCGCCACCGGACTGGCGCGACAGGCGGGGCGACGCCTCGCCGTGACCGAGGCGGTGGCGCTGGATGCGCGCCGGCGGCTGGTGCTGGTGCGCTGCGACGGGCGCGACCTGCTGCTGCTGACCGGCGGTGCGCAAGACGCCGTGGTGGGATGGCTGCCCGTGCGGGAGCCGCAGGCATGAAGGCCGCCCTGCTTGTCGCGCTGTTCCTCGCGCCGGGCGTCGCCTTCGGCCAGAGCCTGAACCTCGACCTCGGCGGACAGGGTGCCGGGGCGACGGCGCGGCTGGTGCAGCTGACCGCGCTGATCGGGCTGCTCTCCCTCGCACCGGCGCTGCTGGTGATGGTCACCGCCTTCGCCCGCATCGTCATCGTGCTCGCGCTACTACGCAGCGCCATCGGCGCGCCGGCCATCCCGCCCAACCCGGTGCTGGTCGCGCTGGCGCTGTTCCTGACGCTGTTCGTCATGGAGCCTGCGCTGCTGGCCAGCTGGGAACAGGGCATCCGCCCGATGTCGGAGGGCACGCTGAGCGAGATGGAAGGACTGGCCGCCGCCGCTGAGCCGTTCCGCCGCTTCATGGCGGCCCAGGTGCGCGACGCGGACCTGGCGCTGTTCCTCGACCTGGCGAACCTGCCGCAGGCGCCGGCCGAGCAGGCGCCCTGGCGCGCGCTGATGCCGGCCTTCCTGGTGGGGGAGCTGCGCCGCGCCTTCGAGATCGGCTTCCTGCTGTTCCTGCCTTTCCTCGTCATCGACCTGGTCGCGGCCAGCGTGCTGATGTCGCTCGGCATGATGATGCTGCCGCCCACCGTGGTGGCGCTGCCCTTCAAACTGGCCTTCTTCGTGCTCGTGGATGGCTGGCGGCTGGTGGCCGGCAGCCTGGTGCAGGGCTTCGCTGCCGGCTGAATCGCTGGACAGCGCGCCGCGCCGCGCCGCATCGTGGCACGGTGAGCTTCCGGTAGCCCAATGCGCCTGCCTCTGCTGCTGCTGCTGTTCGCGCTCCTCCTGCCCGGGCCGGCAACCGCCCAGGGCCAGGTGCGGGGCTCGCAGCTCGTCGAATGCAACCCGCCGGGCACGGCGCGCGGCACGGGCTCCGGCTTCACCACCTTCGAGACGCTGGCCGAGTTCCTCAACCGCAGCGCCGGCTCGCTGCGCCTGGACGGGCCGGTGCGGCAGCGCGCCACCGCGGTGCCGACGCTGGAATTCAGCGTCGCCCGCCCCCCGGCGATCGCCCCCGACGTCTGGCGCTTCGGCACCTGGTTCGAGGTGGTCGCCTATCCGGCCGACCGTGCCGGCGGCAGCCTCGCGGCGCGCGACATCACCAAGGGCGTGGTGCTGCCGCCTGCCCCGGATGCGGAGCGCACCACCGTGGTCGCGCGCTTCCCCGCGCTGGAGCAGGGCTGGTGGCCGTCCCGCTGGGAGGTCGTGCTGCTGGTCTGCGTCTCGCCGCCGCGCGATCCCGGCTCGACGGCGGAGGTGCAGCGCGCGATCGAGCTCTATGCGCGCGAGCCGCTCTTCGCCTCCACGCTGCGTCTCTCCGCGGCATCGGCGGTGCTGGTGGTGCTGGCGCTCTACCTGGCGCTGGCGCTGGCGGCGATGCAGGTGCAGCGGGCCCAGCTGACGGAGTTGCGCCAGCGGCTCGGCCCGGCCGCGCCGTCCGCCCTGGCCTATGCGCTGCGCCCGACCACCATCGCGCAGGACAGCTTCGGCTTTGCCAGCCTGTCGCGCTTCCAGATCCTGCTGTTCACCCTGGCGCTGACCGGCGTCTACGCCTTCGTCCTGATGCGCACGGGAGAGCTGCCGACGCTCTCCACCTCCGTCCTCGCCCTGCTCGGCATCACGCTGACCGGCTCCGCCCTGGCGCGGGCGACGGAAGGCTCATCGGTGGAGACGGCAAACCGCATCTGGCTGCTGGGCACCGGCGTGCTGGACACCTCGCCCCGCATCCCCGCCTGGTCCGACCTGATCGCCAGCGACGGCGAGATCGATGCCAGCCGCGTGCAGGCGCTGGTGTTCAGCCTGTTCGCCGCAGTCGCGCTGGTGGCGTTCGGCACGGCGGACCTGCAGAACTTCGCCATCCCCGACGAGCTGAACTACCTCATCACCATCAGCCAGGGCGCCTATGTCGCCGGCCGCGCCCTGCCGCGCGATTCGGCCAGGCGGCTGAACGAGGAGGTGCGGACGATCCGGGATGCGGAGACCCGCGTCCTGCTGGACCCGAACGACGCCGCCGCCCGCACCGCCTTCGAGACGGCGCGCAACGCGCTGGCCTCGTCGCTGCTCGACGTCTTCGCGGAACGCTTCGACGACCAGCGGCTGCGGCGGCTGCAGCCGGGCGAGCGCACCCCGCCGCCGCCCCCGCCGCCGCGCGCCTGATCAGCGCCGCGGCAGGTGGCGCGCGATGTAGGGCGGCAGGTTGAAGGCCCCGACATGGATCTCCGGCGTCCAGTAGCCCGTGGTGTCCAGCACCCCCGCGACGTCGGCCCGCCGCCGGATCTCCTCCACGCCGACATGGCGCAGCGCCTCGGCCTTCGCCGCCCAGCCCAGCGTCATGAAGCCCCCGACATAGGTCGGCACGGCGGCGACATAGGCCCAGACGTCGGGGAAGGACCTGGCCCGGCGCAGCGAGGTCTCGCGCAGCTCCTCCGCCTGCATGGCCGGCACGCCACACTGGTTCACGATCAGCCCGCGGTCGGAGAGGATGCGGGCGGAGTTGGCGTAGAACTCGTCGGTGAACAGCACCTCGCCCACGCCGATCGGGTCCGTGCTGTCCACGATGACGGCGTCGAAGCTGCCGGCCTCCGCCTGCCGGACGTAGTCGATGCCGTCGCCGGTGATCACCTCGGCGCGCGGGTCGGTCCAGGCATCGCCGGCGATGCCGGGCATGAACTCCTTGGCCAGGCGCATCACTTCGCCGTCAATCTCCACCATCACGGCCTTCTCCACCGTGCGGTGCTGCAGCACGCGCTTCAGCACGCCGCCGTCGCCGGCACCGATGATCAGCACGCGCTTCGCCGCGCCATGCGCCAACAGCGGCACATGGGTGATCATTTCCTGGTAGACGAACTCGTCCATCTCGGTGATCTGCACCACGCCGTCCAGCAGCATGACGCGGCCATGCGTGTGGCTCTCGAAGACCATGATGTCCTGGAAATCGGACTTCACGCGGGCGAGTTCCCGCTTCACCAGGAAGCGCTGGCCCCATTCGGCGTAGAGCGTCTCGTTCACCCAGGAATCGGTCGGCATGGTGTCACCCGTTCGTCACAGAAAAGGGGCCGGACCTCGCGGCCCGGCCCCTCTACACGGTTCGGCGCGGAGCGTCAGCCGATCAGGCCGCGCTTGTGCTCGGCCAGTTGCACGCGCTCGGGCTGGAAACCCTTCTTGAGCGCGGGGATCGCCTTGGCCGGGTCGCATTCGCCGCACATGAAGATGTCGATGGCGGCGTAGTCCCGCTCCGGCCACGTGTGGATGGAGATGTGGCTCTCCGCCAGCACCAGCACGCCCGAGACCCCGCCATTCGGCGAGAAGTGGTGGAAGTGCCCGTGCAGGATGGTCGCGCCGGCCGTCAGCGCGCCTTCGCGCAGCACGGCGTCGATGTGGTCGGGATCGTCGAGCTTCGTCGCCCCCCAAAGGTCCACGATCAGGTGGACGCCGGCGTAGCGCAGGCCGCCGCGGTTGATAAAGTAGTCGCGCTCGACCTCAGGCAGGTCGTTGTCGATCCGGGTGTCGCTCGGCATGTCCGAGACCATCCCCGGTTGGACGAGAGCTTCCATGATGTGGACCCCTTCCAGCCAGCAGATGACCTTGGTGGCCGCGATAGGCGGCACCTCGTGGGGTCAACGGCCGGCGCATATGGGGCAAGGGGGCCGGGGGTGCAAGCGGAATCGGGACCCTTGGGCCGAAAAAAACGCGGCCGCCCCCCGCGGGGCACGCGGGGCTTCACCGGCTGCCCCCCGGGGGAAACCGGAGACTTACCTTGCCGCCCCCGTCCCTGCCCGCAAGCCCTCCAGCCGCGCCGGCAGCGCGCGGGCGAGTTCAAGCTCGCGGCGCAGGCGCGGCAGGTCGCCGATGCCGCCGATGCGGCCGGCCGTCATCAGGGCGAAGGCGTCGTCGAAGGCGCCCCCTTCCATCCTGGCCGACTCCGCCTGCCGCAGGGCAGCCAGGCCGGCTTCGTCGCCGGCCAGCGCCAGCAGCGCGGCGGCACGGGCCACCAGGCGACGCGCCGGTTCCTCCAGCGGGGCAGGCGCGGGCGGCACCACAGCGGTCAGGTGCGCGCGCATCGCCTCGGCGGCACCTGCCCAGTCGCGCTGCGCCG
>NZ_JAPSMD010000226.1 GCF_027856955.1 Falsiroseomonas oryzae
CTCGCGCCGGCTGCGCTCGCCCCCCGGCCGCTCGGCGCCGCCACGCCCGCCGGTGGCTCCGCGGCGCCCGGCCAGGCGATCCGCACCCACGCGCTGTCGCTGCTGGGCGAGCCCGCCCTGCCGGCGGATTTCCCGCATTTCCCCTGGGTGAATCCGGCGGCGCCGAAGGGCGGCGAGATCGCGCTGACCGCGCTCGGCAGCTTCGATAGCTTCAACCAGTTCATCATCCGCGGCACCGCCGCGGTCGGCGCCGGGCTGATCTACGACACGCTACTGAAGGAAAGCGCGGACGAGGCGAGCACCGAGTACCCCTATCTCGCGCAATGGATCGACCTGCCGGCCGACCGCATGGGCGTCAGCTTCGAGCTGAACCCCGCCGCGCGGTGGCACGACGGCCGGCCGGTCACGGCTGCGGACGTGGTCTGGACCTTCAACACGCTGCGCCAGCATGGCCGGCCCTTCTACCGCTCCTACTGGGGCGACGTGTCGGAGGTGGTGGCCGAGGGCGAGCGCAAGGTCACCTTCCGCTTCCGCAGCAACGAGAACCGCGAGCTCGCGCTGATCCTCGGCCAGATGCCCGTGCTGCCGCAGCACTGGTGGGCCAGCCGCGACTTCACCCGGCCGATCCTGGAAGCGCCGCTCGGCTCCGGCGCCTACCGCATCGAGCGCTTCGACGCCGGGCGCAGCATCGTCTACCGCCGCGTCGAGGATTGGTGGGCGCGCGACATCCCTTCGATGAAGGGCACGCAGAATTTCGGTGCCTACCGCTACGAATACTTCCGCGACAACACGGTGGCGCTGGAGGCCTTCAAGGCCGGCCAGATCGACTTCCGCACCGAGAACGTCGCGCGCGACTGGGCGACCGCCTACGACTTTCCCGCGCGCCGGCGCGGCCTGGTGAAGCTGGAGGAGATCCGCCATCAGCTGCCCACCGGCATGCAGGCCTTCGCGGTCAACCTGCGCCGCCCGCTGTTCCAGGACGTGCGCGTGCGCCGCGCCCTGGTGGAGCTGTTCGACTTCGAGTGGATGAACGCCAACCTGTTCTTCGGCGCCTATGCGCGGACCAACTCCTACTTCTCGAACTCCGAGCTGGCGTCGTCCGGCCTGCCGCAGGGCAAGGAGCTGGAGATCCTGGAGCGCTTCCGCAGCCGCATCCCCGCCGAGGTCTTCACCACCGAATTCCGCCTGCCCACCACCGACGGCTCGGGCAACAACCGAGACGGGCTGCGCCGGGCGTTGACCCTGCTGCAGCAGGCCGGCTGGCAGGTCCGCGACCGCCGCCTGGTGAACGCCCAGGGCCAGCGCTTCGAGTTCGAGATCCTGCTGAATACGCCGACCTTCGAGCGCGTGGCCCTGCCCTATGTCCAGGCGCTGGAGCGCGTGGGGATGAGCGTGCGCGTCCGCACCGTGGACCCGGCGCAGTACCAGACGCGCATCGACGCCTTCGACTACGACATGACCGTGGACAGCATGGGCCAGAGCCTGTCGCCCGGGAACGAGCAGCGCGACTATTTCACCTGCGCCAAGGCGCGCGAGAACGGCAGCCAGAACGTCGCCGGCATCTGCGACCCCGCGATCGACGAGCTGGTGGAGCTGGTGGTCAACGCGCCCGACCGCGAGGAGCTCGTGGCGCGCACCCGCGCGCTGGACCGCGTGCTGCTGTGGAGCCACTTCCTGGTCCCGCACTGGCACATCCAGAGCTTCCGGATCGCCTTCTGGGACAAGTTCGGTCGGCCGGAGCGGAACCCGAGATACTCGCTCGGCCTGGATTCCTGGTGGATCGACCCCGCGAAGGAGCGGGCGCTGGCCGATGCGCGGCGGACGCTGTAGCGCGTGACGTCCTGATCCGCCCGTGGCCGCCTACATCCTCCGCCGCCTCCTGCTCGTCGTGCCGACGCTGCTCGGCATCATCCTCATCAACTTCGCCGTCGTGCAGTTCGCCCCCGGCGGCCCGGTGGAGCAGATGCTGGCCGAGCTGCGCGGCGAGGGGCAGACGCTCGGCCGCCTGACCGGCGAGGGCGGCGGCGAGACGCGCCAGCCCGGCAGCGCAGGCCCCGGCATGACCGGCGGCGGCGAGCAGTCCGGCGGGCCGGTCGGCACCTATCGCGGCGCGCGTGGGCTCGATCCCAACATCGTCGCCGAGATCGAGCGCATGTTCGGCTTCGACAAGCCCGCGCATGTGCGCTTCCAGGAGATGATGGTCGGCTACCTGACCTTCGACTTCGGCCGCAGCCTGTTCCGCGACCGCCCGGTGGTGGACCTGATCATCGAGAAGATGCCGGTCTCCATCAGCCTCGGCCTGTGGTCCACGCTGATCATCTACCTCGTCTCCATCCCCCTCGGTATCCGCAAGGCGGTGAAGGACGGCAGCCGCTTCGACGTCGCGACCAGCGGCATCGTGCTGGTCGGCTACGCGATCCCCGGCTTCCTGTTCGCCATCCTGCTGGTGGTGCTGTTCGCCGGCGGGTCCTTCCTGCAGTGGTTCCCGCTGCGCGGCCTGACCTCCCCGGGCAGCGAGCTCTGGCCCTTCTGGCAGCGCGCCGCCGACTACGCCTGGCACATGGCGCTGCCGACGCTGGCCCTGGTGATCGGCGGCTTCGCCGGGCTGACCATGCTGACGAAGAACAGCTTCCTCGACGAGATCGGCAAGCAGTACGTCATCACCGCGCGCGCCAAGGGCAACAGCGAGACGCGGGTGCTTTACGGCCACGTCTTCCGCAACGCGATGCTGCTGATCATCGCGGGGTTCCCCGCCGCCTTCATCGGCATCCTGTTCACCGGCGCGCTGCTGGTGGAGATCGTCTTCTCGCTGGACGGGCTCGGCCTGCTGGGCTTCGAGGCCGCGATCCGCCGCGACTACCCGATCATGTTCGCCACCCTCTACATCTTCACCCTACTCGGGCTGCTGATGCAGATCGTCGGCGACGTGATGTACACCGTGGTGGACCCGCGCATCGACTTCGAAGCCCGCCGATGAGCCCGATCAACCGGCGCCGGCTGGAGAACTTCAGGGCCAACCGCCGCGGCTACTGGTCGCTGTGGATCTTCCTGGTGCTGTTCCTGCTGACGCTCTTCGCCGAGTTCATCGCCAATGACCGCCCGCTGGTGGCGAAGGTGGAGGACCGGTGGCTGTTCCCGGTGCTCGTCGGCTATGCCGAGGAAGACGTGCTGCCAGGCGGCCTGCCGATCGAGATGGACTGGCACGACCCGGAGCTGAAGCGCGACTTCGCGGAGAAGGGCGGCTGGGCGATCTGGCCGCCGATCCCCTACAGCTACCAGACCGTGGTGCGCGACATCGGCCGCCCCTCCCCCGCGCCGCCCTCCGCGCGCAACTGGCTCGGCACCGACGACCAGAGCCGCGACGTAATGGCGCGCGTGATCTACGGCTTCCGCATCTCCGTCCTCTTCGGCTTCACGCTGACCATCGTCAGCTCCCTCGTCGGCGTCGCGGCCGGTGCGGTCCAGGGCTACTACGGCGGATGGGTGGACCTCGGCTTCCAGCGCTTCATCGAGGTCTGGTCGGGCATGCCGCAGCTCTACCTGCTGATCATCCTGGCCAGCGTGATCGAGCCGAGCTTCTGGACCCTGCTGGTCTTCCTACTGCTGTTCTCCTGGATGGGCCTGACCGGCGTGGTGCGCGCCGAGTTCCTGCGCGGCCGCAACTTCGACTACGTGCGCGCCGCCAAGGCGATGGGCGTGGGCGACACCACGGTGATGTGGCGCCACATCCTGCCCAACGCGATGGTCGCGACCCTGACCTTCCTGCCCTTCGTGCTGTCGGGGTCGGTCACGGTGCTGGCCAGCCTGGACTTCCTGGGCTTCGGGCTGCCGCCGGGCTCGCCCTCGCTTGGGGAGCTGGTGGCGCAGGGCAAGAACAATCTGCAGGCTCCCTGGCTCGGCATCACCGCCTTCGTCGTGTTGGGCGGCGTGCTGACGTTGCTGATCTTCGTGGGCGAGGCGGTGCGCGACGCCTTCGATCCGCGGAAGTTGCCCGGAGGAGGCCGATGAGGCCGACGACCGCTTCACGGCAGGGACGGAGGCCGATGAGGCCGACGACCGCTTCACGGCAGGGACGGAGGCCGATGAGGCCGACGACCGCTGCACGAAGGGATGGTGGGCGGTGACCCGGACCATCCTGGACGTCGAGAATCTCTCCGTCGCCTTTCGCGGCCAGCGCGTCGTCGAGGGCGTTTCGTTCCACGTGAAACGCGGGGAGACGGTGGCCCTGGTGGGGGAGTCGGGGAGCGGCAAGTCGGTCACCGCGCTCTCCTGCCTGCGTCTGCTGTCCGGCGCCGGCACGAACCCCGAGGGCCGCATCACCCTGGACGGAACCGACGTGCTGGCCGCCGAGGGGGAGGCGCTGCGTCGCCTGCGGGGCGGCGTCGCCGGCATGGTCTTCCAGGAGCCGATGACCTCGCTGAACCCGCTGCACACGGTGGGCCGCCAGGTGGGCGAGGCCGTGACGCTGCACCGCCCCCTGCGCGGCGCGGCCCTGCGGGAGCGCGTGGTGGAGCTGCTGCGCCGCGCCGGCTTCCCCCAGGCCGAGGATCGCCTCGGCGCCTATCCCCACCAGCTCTCCGGCGGGCAGCGCCAGCGCGTGATGATCGCGGCCGCCCTGGCGAACGACCCCGCCCTGCTGATCGCCGACGAGCCCACCACGGCGCTCGACGTCACCATCCAGGCGCAGATCCTGGAACTGCTCGCCGATCTCAAGCGGCGGCTGGACATGGCGATGCTGCTGATCACCCACGACCTGCAGATCGTCCGCCGCCATGCCGACCGTGTCGTCGTCATGCGCCACGGCCGCGCCGTGGAACAGGGCCCGGTGGCGGAGGTCTTCGCCCGGCCGCAGCACGAGTACACGCGCATGCTGCTGGCCACCGAGCCGCGCGGCCGGCCAGCGCCGGTGCAGTCCACTGCACCGGTGGTGATGCAGGGCGAGCAGGTGAAGGTGCATTTCCCCATCCGCCGCGGCGTGCTGCGCCGCGTGGTCGGCGTGGTGAAGGCGGTGGACGGCGTCAGCCTGGAGATCCGGGAAGGCGAGACGATCGGCCTGGTGGGCGAGTCCGGCAGCGGCAAGACCACGCTCGGCCTCGCCATGCTGCGGCTGGAAGGCAGCGAGGGCGCGATCCGCTTCGAAGGCCGCGACCTCCAGCCGCTGGACCGCGGCGCATTGCGGCCGCTGCGTGCGCGGATGCAGATCGTCTTCCAGGATCCCTACGGCGCGCTCTCGCCGCGCATGACCGTGGCGGAGATCGTCGGCGAGGGGCTGGCCGTGCACGAGAAGCTCTCCGCGGCCGAGCGCGCTGCCCGCGTCGCCGCCGCGCTGCAGGAGGTCGGGCTGGAGCCCACCATGGCGGAGCGCTACCCGCATGAGTTCTCCGGCGGCCAGCGGCAGCGCATCGCGATCGCCCGAGCCCTGGTGCTGAAGCCGCGCCTGGTCGTGCTGGACGAGCCGACCAGCGCGCTCGACGTGTCGGTCCAGGCGCAGGTGGTGGAGCTGCTGCGGGATCTGCAGGCGAAGCACCGCCTGGCCTACCTCTTCATCAGCCACGACCTGCGCGTGGTGCGCGCCATGGCGCACCGCATCATCGTGCTGAAGGACGGGAAGGTGGTGGAGCATGGCGAGACGGAGGCCGTTGTCGGCGCGCCGCAACAGCCCTACACGCGCGCCCTGATGGCCGCCGCCTTCGACCTGGCCGCGGCCGAGACTGGCCATGTGAGGAGCTGATGGACGAGGACGCGGCCCCGACGCCGCCGCTCGAGATCATGAAGGGGCTGCTGGATGCCGAGCGCCTGAAGCTCGGCGTGCATATCCGCAAGATGAATTCCCCCGGCAGCCCGGTGTATCGCTATGGCGAGAACGTCTGGCCGGCCGCGCTCATCCTGGTGTCCTCCTTCGCCGGCACCGCGTGGGTGCACTTCTACCTGGGCGGCGCGATCCTGGCGGTGGGCTGCTGGTGGTGGCTGGCGAAGGTGCAGCCGAAGGTGAAGGACGGCGTCTTCGAACGCACCTGCGGCTGGGCGCTGCAATCCGACGACCATTTCGACGCGCTCTGGGCCAAGGGCGTGCTGAGCCTGTTCGCCGAGCTGCCGGATGGCCGCAAGGTCGCGGCCACGCGCCGCGACGACTGGCGCAGCTTCGTCCGCCTGGTCTGGCGCGAGACGGCCGCCGCGCCGCCCGCTCGGGAGGCCGCGTGATGGCCGTTCTGCTCTCCACCAAGACGGCCGTGATGGCGGTCTGGCGCGACGCCCTGCTCGCACTGGATCCGACGCTCGAGATCCGCATGTTCCCCGATGCCGGAGACCCCGCCGACATCGAGGCGGCAGTGGTCTGGACCGCGCACGACATGGCGGAGCTGCGGCGCTACCCGAAGCTCAAGCTGATCGTGTCCATGGGCGCCGGCGTGGACCATCTGCTGCGCCCGCCCGGGCCGCCGCCCGGCATTCCCGTCGCGCGCCTGGTCGACCGGATGCTGACCAGCCAGATGGGCGAATGGGTGCTGCTGAACGTCCTGCGGTTCCACCGCCAGGACCTGGAGTATCGCGCCCTGCAGCGCGAGCGCAGCTGGCTGGAGTTGCCGGCCCCGGTCACGGCGGAACGCCGCATCGGGATCCTAGGCCTTGGCGAGCTTGGCACGCATGCGGCGGGCCTGCTGCGCGGCCTCGGCTTCCCGGTGATGGGCTGGACGCGCCGGCCACGACAGGTGGAGGGCGTGGAGACCTTCCATGGCGAGGACGGGCTGGCGGCCATGGCCGGCCGGTCCGACGTCCTGGTCTGCCTGCTGCCGCTGACGCCGGCGACGCGAGGGATCGTCGATGCCCGGCTGCTCGGGCGGCTGCCACGCGGCGCTTTCGTGGTGAATGGCGCACGCGGAGCGCATGTCGTGGATGCCGACCTGCTCGCCGCGCTGGACAGTGGGCAGGTCGCGGGTGCCGCCCTCGACGTCTTCGACCCGGAGCCGCTGCCGGTGGACCACCCCTATTGGGCGCATCCACGGGTGGTGATGACGCCGCATGCCGCGAGCATCACCATCCCCGCCAGTGCCGCCCCCCAGGTGGTGGACAACATTCACCGCGCCCGGGCGGGCCGGCCCCTGATCAACCTGGTCGACTTCGCCGCCGGCTACTGACCTGATCGGCGGCGCGGGGCAAGGCGGCCCCGCGCCCCCTTCGCGTCCGGTTCAGCCGGCGCGGCGCGGCGCGTTGGCGTCGCCCGCCGCGTCGGCCTGCGGCGGGTTCTCCCGCGCCTGTTGCTCTGCGCCGGCCATGATGCTGCGCATGTCGCGCAGGAAGGCCGCGCCCTTCAGCGTGCGCTGGACCAGCACGCTGCGGCGGTCCATCGGATCCACCTTGCGCCGGGCCAGGTCGAGCTCGCCCAGCCGGTCGAGTGCGCGGGTGATGGCGGGCTTGGAGACATTCAGCTCAGCCGCCAGCCCGCGCACGGTATGCGGGCCGTCTGTCAGGTAGACGGTCAGGAAGACACCCAACTGGCGGGCCGAGAGGTCCGGTCCGTCCCGTCGGACGAGAGCCACCACCGTATCCCGCAGGATGCCCACCAACACGTCGGGGTTCGTCTGCGTCGCCATGGTCTCAAATCCTTCCTGGGCGCCCTCCAGTTTTCCCGATGCCGGCTTCGCCTTGGCTCCGGAACGTCCCTTGGCGCGCCGCTGCGATGTGCCGTTGCGTGAATGGTCCTCGCGCGAAGCACTCTTTGGAGAGCGGCTTGACCCAGAAAGTTCCCGTTTCATCTTGGCTTTGTTACCGTCCTGCGTTGCCTTGCCGTGCCAGCAGTGTCGTCGTGGCCCGCACGATGGCACGTGCGGCCTGGATTTCCCCGCCTTCAGGCCGTCCCGGACGCGACTGGTCGTTCCAGGCGTAGAGATCAACGTGAGCCCAGCGCGTCCCATCCGGCACGAAGCGCCGAAGGAAAAGTGCGGCAACGATCGCACCCGCCATCGGCTTCGTTGCAACGTTGTTCAGGTCGGCTATCGAACTGTCCAGCCAAGATATATAATTTTTCTGTAATGGAAGGTTCCAGAGCGGATCATGGGTCTCCGTACCGGCCCGGAGCAGCGCCGCAACCACCTCCGCATCGTCGCAGAACAGCGCCGGCAGGTCGGGTCCCAGCGCCACGCGCGCCGCGCCGGTCAGGGTCGCGCAGTCAAAGACCAGGGCAGGGCTGGCCTCGGCCGCGAAGGCCAGAAGGTCGGCCAGCACCAGGCGCCCCTCGGCATCGGTGTTGCCGATCTCCACGGTCAGCCCCTTGCGGGTGCGGATGACGTCGAGCGGCCGGAAAGCGGTGCCGGAGACAGCATTCTCCACGGCGCCGACCAGCAACAGCAGCCGGATCGGCGCGCGGGCGGCCATCAGCATCTCGGCCGCCGCCATCACCGCCGCAGCGCCGCCCATGTCCTTCTTCATCCGCAGCATCGCGGAGGAGGGCTTCAGGTCGAGCCCCCCTGTATCGAAGCACACGCCCTTGCCGCACAGCGCGACGAGCGGCCCGTCCGGCGCGCCCTCCCAGCGCAGCACCGCGACCCGCGGCGCCCGCGGCGAGCCCCCGCCCACCGCCTGCACGGCCGGGAAGCCGTCCGCCAGGGCGGCCCCCTCGATCACCTCCACCGTCGCGGCATGCGCGGCG
>NZ_JAPSMD010000227.1 GCF_027856955.1 Falsiroseomonas oryzae
CGGGCAGCCCAGCTGGGGCGGATGCGGGCGACGCGCGCGGCGGCAGCGGCGCCGGCAGCGGGCGGGAGCCGGAGGTCGCACCGGCCAGGCGCTGGCCGAAATCGCCGCCCACACCCTCGCGCCGCGGCTTGAAGAAGATGCCGTGCGGGCTGCGGCCGACGCGGATGATCTCCCAGTCCGTACGGCTCGGGTCGAGCACGGCGACTCGCCCCACCCAGCGCAGCGTCATCCAGACGCGCCCTTCCGGGTCGAAGGTGAGGCAGTCCGGCCCGCCCGGGATGTTCCAGACCCGCCGCACCTGCAGCGTCGCCGGGTCCACCTCGACCAGCCGGCTGTCCACGCGGGAGGTGGCGAACAGCGCCCGCCCGTCCGGCGAAGGGAAGATGGTGTGCGCCCCGCGCCCGATGGTGAAGGCGCGGGCGACCTCCCGCGTCTCGGGATCGACGGTGACGAAATGGTCGTCGCCCATGATGCCCACGATCAGCCGCCCGCGATGCCAGGTGACGCCGGCCGGCTCCTTGCCGACCTCCACGGTCCAGAGCTGGGTACGCGTCTCGAGGTCGAAGGCGGCGAGCCCGCGGCTGCCCTGCAGGGTCACGAAGACCCGCCTGCTGTCGGGGGAGAAGGCGACGTGGCTCGGCATGTCGCCGGGGCGGAAGCGCTGCAGCAGGGTCAGCGTCGCGGCGTCGTAGATGTCCACCTGGTCGCGGCGCAGGCTGGCGATGACGAGGTATTTCCCGTCCGGGCTGTATTCCAGGTGGTAGGGGTTCGAGATGCGTTCGCGCCGGCGGACCTCGCCGGTCAGCGGATCGACGAAATGCAGCTCGTTGCCGCCGGAATCGGCGATCACCAGCTGGCTGCCGTCGGGCGTGAGCACGAGGTGGTGCGGCTCCCGCAGCATCGGGATGCGGCGGATCTCCTGGCGGGTCGTGGCGTCGATCAGGCTGACCGAGGCCTCGCCGGAATTCAGGACGTAGAGCAGGTCGGCCCGCGCCGCCGGTGCGGCGACGAGGAGCGCGAGGGCGGGAAGCAGGCGGAGGAGGCGCAACGCCGGGGTCCTCGGGGGTTTCGGGCGGGAAAATCGGCGCCGCGGCGCCGGATGTCCAGCGCCCAGGCGGCGGATCAACCCTGCGGCGAGGCGGGCGGCAGGGCGAGCTCGACCGGACCACCCAGCGCGCCGATGGCGGCGAGATCCCCGGCATGCCGCGCGGCCAGCCGGGCCGCGAGCCCGGGCTCCATCAGGTGCGGCCGTGCCCCCCCCGTCGGGGCGCGACGATCGATCAGCCCGGCGGCCAGCGCGCGCAGGGCCGGGAGGCGGTCGGCCGGCCACAGCCGGTTCAGGCGCAGCATGGCGCGGTACTGGCCATCGCTCAGCGAGGGGTTCACCCGCCGCACCAGGACCGCGGCGGGCGGCGCAGGCGCGCCGAGCCGGCCGAACAGGTCCTGCAGCACCCAGCCCGGCGCCGTGGCGAGCGAGGCATGGTCATGCACCACCAGCCGGTCGGCCTCTCCGGTCAGTGGCGCCGCCAACTCGCGGATCGTCGGCACCCAGGACAGCCGGTCGGGGTCGAGCCCGGCGAGGTAGCGGCCGAAATCGCCTGGCTCCCCGAGCCGCACGCGTTGGAGGTAGGCCGAGCACAGGAACTCGTCGAGCCGGCGGATGAACAGCAGGATCGTGAGCCCACCGGGTCCGGCGGCGCAGCGCAGCATCGCCGCGACCTCCCCGCAATGCTGGTAGAGCCGGTCCGGCGCGTTGCCGAGGTCGGTGCGCAGATGGCCGAGCAGCGACTCGTCGGAGGCGAGCCAGGCATGCGACGGGCGCCCGGGCGGCAGCAGCGCGGCGAGCGCCGCGCGCATCGCCGGCTTCGCCGCCGCGGGGTCCTGCCGCCAGTCCGCCGTCCTCCGGCTGAAGGACGCGCGGAAGGGCTGGTGCGGCAGCCAGGCGATGCCGGCTTCCGCCAGCCGCCCCGCCTCGGCGGCGAAGAGCGCCTGGAGCAGGCTGCTGCCGGTCTTGTGCGCGCCGAGATGGACGATGGCGCGCGGCGGCAGAAGGTCCGGCGGCGCGGCGGTCGTCACTCCGCCGGTCTGAACGCCAGCGAGACGCCGTTCATGCAGTAGCGCTCGCCGGTCGGCGCCGGGCCGTCCGGGAAGACGTGGCCCAGATGCCCGCCGCAGGTCGCGCAATGCACCTCGGTCCGCGTCATGAAGAAGGAGCGGTCGGTGCGGGTCGCGACGGCGCCCTCGATCGGCTTCCAGAAGCTCGGCCAGCCCGTGCCGCTCTCGTATTTGGTCGAGGCCTCGAACAGTGGCGTGCCGCAGCCGGCGCAGTCGAAGGTGCCGGGCCGCTTCTCGGCATTCAGCGGGCTGGTGCCCGGACGCTCCGTGCCATGCTGGCGCAGCACGCGGAACGCCTCGGGCGAGAGCTGGGCGCGCCACTCCGCCTCGGTCTTGCGGACCGGGAAGGTCTCCTCGGCGTGCCTGTCCTTGGTGCCGAACATCACGCCGCCCCCTTCTTCAGCCGGTCCGCGAAGGTCTTGCGGAACTTCGCGACCTTCGGCGCCACCACCACCCGGCAATAGCCGGACCAGGGGTTGCGCGCGAAATAGTCCTGGTGCTCGGGCTCGGCCGGCCAGAAGCGGGTCAGCGGCACCACCTCCGTCACCGCCTTGGCACCCCAGATGCCGGAGGCGTCGATCTCCGCGATCACCTCCCTCGCCACCCGCTCCTGCTCCGGCGAGTGGGTCAGGATGATGCTGCGGTACTGCGGGCCGACGTCGTTGCCCTGGCGGTCCTTCGTGGTGGGGTCGTGCAGGGTGAAGAACATGCGCAGCAGGTCGGCATAGCTGACCGCCGCCGGGTCGAAGTCGATCTGCACCACCTCCGCATGGCCGGTCTTCTTGTCGCAGACCTGCTCGTAGCTGGGGTTGTCCACATGCCCGCCGGCATAGCCGCTTTCGGCGCGCGAGACGCCCTGCAGGTGGCGCAGCGCGCCCTCGATGCACCAGAAGCAGCCGCCGCCGAGCGTCGCGGTTTCCATCGCCATGCGCGTCCTCCGTCCTTGCTGCCGGGAATGTGGGGAGATTCGCCGCCGGCCGGGAGGGGGTTACGACGTGGCGGCCGCGCCGCGGCCCGGCGCTACCCGAACAGCCGCGTCAGCCCCAGCGTCTCGCCATAGCCGTGGATGCGCCAGCGTCGGACCACCGCATAGGCGGTCTGGTAGAACAGGCGGTAGAGGAACAGGTTGGCCTTCTCCCTGTCCGTGAACCGGACTTCGCCGCCATTCGGGTCGAAGACCGTCAGCGGGCCGCTGCGGTCCGGGGCGTGGACGACGATGGCGTGCCCGATCGGCAGGCCGCGGAAGAACATCCCGACCAGCCCGTAGTCCGTCACCTTCTGCAGCGCGGCGATCAGCCGGTCCTGGGTCTCCCCCTCGGTGGTCCCGATGCGCACCATGCCGTCGGCGCCCAGCACCTCCTCCTCCACCAGCCGGCCGCTCGGCGCGCCCTGGGCGCGTTCGGGCGCCGAGCCGAGCTGGTCCAGCTGGAGCGCGCCGGGGAAGCGGCGGGTGCGCATCTGCAGGTTGATGATGGTCGAGATGCCGCCGGGGGTGTCGATCCAGCCCCAGAAATCCAGCCCGCGGCTGTGGCGCAGGATCCAGTGCATCGACATCGCCCAGCAGACGCCGCCATAGGTCCCGGTATGGGCGCCGAGCATCGCCAGGCCGCCGACGGGACCGCCAGGCGCGGCGCCGCCCGTGTAGAACATGTCGGGCTTGCGGCCGCTCAGGTAGGTGCGCTGGAACCAGTGCCCGTAGTCCCGGCGCTGGTTGAAGGCCCGCACCAGCGTGCAACCCCCAAGCGCACCGGCATTGATGAACGTCTCGGAAATGGTGGCGGCGGGCATGGGGATGCACTCCATGGTCGAGGCCAGCAAAGCGCGAAGGCTAGGGTCATGCCGACTGCAGAACAAGCGATTTGGCATGCGCAACCCTGGCTTGCGCCAGGCCGGGCCAACCGGGGGTTACGGCCGGCCCGGCCCCGGGGCAGTGTCGGCGCATGCAGAACGACGCCACCCTGGCCAAGGCCGTCGCCTTCGCCGCCGCCAACGAGACCCCCTTCCCGCGCGACCTGCGCGCGCATCTGGAAGCCGGTCATTTCGACCCGCCGCCGCACAACGCGCTGCTCGGCCCGGTCTTCCCGCGCGGGGCGCCGAACGGCCTGGTGACGCGCCGGGGCGAGACGCTGGCCAGCTGGGGCGACACGCGGCAGGCCGACCTGACCTTCAGCGCGGCCAAGTCCTACCTCTCGCTGCTGGCCGGCATCGCCTGGGCCGACGGGCTGCTGCCCGACCTCGACGAGCCGGTGCGCGCGCGCATCCATGACGGCGGCTTCGAGAGCGACCAGAACGCCCCGATCACCTGGCGCCACTTCCTGACCTGCACCTCCGAATGGGAGGGCGAGATCTTCGGCAAGTCCGACCGGATCGAGCGCGGCCGCCCGCTGGGCCGGGAGGATCAGGGCCCGGGCGACCCGCAGCGCGCCCTGCAGGCGCCCGGGACCTTCTTCGAATACAGCGACGTGCGGGTGAACCGCTTCGCGCTGTGCCTGCTGCGCCTGTTCCGCCGCCCGCTGCCCGAGGTCTTCGCCGAGCGGATCATGGACCCGATCGGCGCCAGCCGGGACTGGACCTGGCACCCCTACGACAACAGCGTGGTGGAGGTGGATGGCCGCCTGCTGCCCAGCGTGCCGGGCGGCACGCATTGGGGCGGCGGCGTGCGCATCCATGCCGAGGACCAGGCCCTGATCGGGCGCCTGGCGCTGCAGCGCGGCGCCTGGGCGGGGAAGCGGATCATTCCCGAACGCTGGTTCGACTGGTCCTTCGCGCCGAGCGCGCTCAACCCCTCCTACGGCTTCCTCTGGTGGCTGAACACCGCCGGCCGCTTCCCGGAGGCGCCGCGGGATTCGGTCTTCGCCTTCGGCGCCGGTGGCAACTACACCTGGATCTGGCCGGGCGGCGAGGTGGTGGCGGTGACCCGCTGGCTGGACCCCACGGCCATCGGCCCGTTCTGTGGGATGGTGGCGGCGGTGCTCGGCCGGGGGTGACGCCCTTCACGCTGGACAGGGGCGGCTCGGCGCAGGCAGAATAGGAACGTTGTCCTGCCGAAGGACCGCCGCTCCTTGACAGCCGCATCCGCCCCCGCCCGCTGCCCCGCCGGGCCGGGGCGGGGAATTTGTCCGGAACGCACCGGACTGCACCGCGCCAAAGCGCCAAGACGATAAAGCGGCGACGCGGCCCCCCTCGCCGCAAGCGCCGGCGCGCGTTATCCCCCCGCCATCGAAGCCGGAGGAAACGCCATGCGCCGACGCCATCTGCTGGCCGGTGCCGCCACGCTCGCCACGCCGCTGCTGCTGCCCGCTGCCGCCTTCAGCCAGGACGCCTGGCCGACCCGCCCCGTCACCCTTGTCGTCCCCTGGGCGCCCGGCGGGTCCAACGACATCGTTGCCCGCCTGATCGCGCCGCTGCTCGCCGAGCGGCTGGGCCAGTCCGTGGTGGTGGAGAACCGCGCCGGTGGCGGCGGGTCCATCGGCATGGGGCTCGTCGCGCGGGCACGGCCGGACGGCCACACCCTGCTCGTCTCCTCCGCCTCGAACCACGTCTTCCACGCGCTGGTCTCGCCCGACCTCGGCTACGACGTGCGCGAGGCCCTGGCCGGTATCGCCATGTGGGTGGACGTGCCGAACGTGCTGGCGGTGAACCCGGGCATCGGCGTGAGCACCGTGCCGGAACTGCTGGCGAAGATCCGCGCGACACGCGGCGGCCTCTCCTTCGGCTCCTCCGGGACGGCCAGTTCCAACCACCTGGCGGGCGAGCTGTTCCGCCTGCTGACGAACACCGAGCTGACGCATGTGCCCTATCGCGGCGGCGGGCCGGTCGCGACCGACCTGATCGCCGGCGTCATCCCGATGGCGTTCATGAACCTGCCCACGGTGGTCGGCCCGGCGCAGGCCGGGCGCATCCGCATCCTCGGCGTCTGCACGGAGGAGCGGGTGCGCTTCCGCCCCGACCTTCCCACCGTCGCCGAGCAGGGCGTGCCGGGCTACGCCGTGCGCAGCTGGACCGGCCTCTTCGCGCCCCGCGGCACGCCGCGCGCCGTGATCGAGCGCGCCTCGGCCGAGAGCCGCGCGGCGCTGGAGACGCCTGCCATCGCCGCGCGCCTGACCGAGCTGGCGAGCGAGCCGATCTACATGGACCCGGCCCGCACCGACGCCTTCGTGCGCGCCGAGTTCGACCGCTGGGGCCCGGTGGTGCGCGCCGCGCGGGTCACGCTCGACTGAGCTGATCCGGCCCGGTCCGTGCCCGGGCCTCGGCCGCCCGCCGCGCGTCGTGCTGGACGCCGCCCCGCGCGCGCTCTATGCCACTGACGTGGGGAGTTCTTTCGCGACCGCCCGAGGGCGGCGGAACGGGGGACTGAAAGCATGTCGGCTGGTGATGTCGTCGAGCTCGCGCGGGTCTGGCGTGGCCCGGTGGTCGAGAGCGTGCACCACGGCGTCGTGGTGGTGGCCGACACGGGCGGCACCCTGCGCCACGCCTGGGGTGACCCCGGCTGGGCGCCGACGCCGCGCTCCGCGCTGAAGCCCTTCCAGGCCGTCGCGCTGGTGGAATCCGGCGCGGCAGATGCGCTCGGCCTGACCGACGAGCACATCGCTCTCGCCTGCGCGTCGCACCATGCGCAGCCCTTCCAGATGGCGCTGATCGGCGACTGGCTCGGCCGTCTCGGCCTGACGGAGGACGCGCTGGTCTGCGGCCCCGCCCTGCCCCGCAGCCTGGAGGACCAGACCGCCGCCTTCGCGCATGGCGGGCCGCGGCGCATCTTCAACAACTGCTCCGGCAAGCATTGCGGCTTCCTGAGCGTCGCGAAGCACCTGAATGCCGGGCTGGACTACGCCAATCCCGACCACCCGGCGCAGAAGCTCTACCGCGACGTGCTCTCGGAATTCATCGGTGTCGATGCGGGCAAGCTGCCGGTGGGCGGCGATGGCTGCGGGCTGCCGGCGATCGCGGTGCCGATGGGGCTGATGGCCAAGGCGGCCGCGCGCTTCGGCGCCGCGCAGGCGGTCACGGCGGAGCGCCGCGCTGCGGTGCGCCGGGTGCTGAACGCGATGACGGCCTATCCCGACCACCTGGCGTCGAAGGATTCCCCGCTCGCCCGCCTGATCCGCTTCACCGACGGCAACGTCGTGGCCAAGACCGGCGCCGAGGGCTACCTGCTGGCCGCGGTGCGCGACCGCGGCATCGGCATCGCGATCAAGGTGGCCGACGGCGATGCCAGCGGACGCGCGAAGATGGGCGTGCTGGCGCGCATCCTCGGCCGCATCAATGCGCTGCCGGTGCAGGAAGCCGAGCTGATGATCGCGGCGGTCGAGCCCGCCATCACCGATAGCAACGGCAAGGAGGTCGGCAAGGTGGAGATCACCGTGCAGCCGCCGAAGCCGACCGAGCCCACCAAGGCGAGCCTCGGCTTCTGGCTGGCCGGCACGCCGGTTGAGCCGATCGTGGAGTTCCTGAACCCGTCACCGCGGTAAGGCGGCGCAAACGGCGTCAGGGGACCAGTCCCGACCGGTCGGTCGTGCCCCCACCCCGACCCTCCCCCGCAAAGCGGGGGAGGGAGCGTGGGTGCCGCCGGTCCCTCCCCTGCGAAGCGGGGGAGAGAGCGTGGGTTCCGCCGATCCCCCCTGGGAAGCGGGGGAGGGAGCGTGGGTGCTGCAGGTCCCTCCCCTGCGAAGCGGGGGAGGGTGCCCGAGCGGAGCGAGGGCGGGTGGGGGCGCGACCGACCCCGGCTACCAAGGCAGACTGAACCCTCGGCGCTACCGGATCACCCCATCGCGGCCAGCGCGCGCCCGCCGACCAGGCGCAGGATGCGCGTCGGGCGCTCCACGCCGATCAGCCGGTGGACGATGAGGATCACGCTGCGCCCGGCCGTGGCCTCGCCCAGCGTTTCCAGGAAGGCGCGCTCGGTCTCGGGGTCGAGGCCCGCGGCGGGCTCGTCGAGGATCAGCACCGGCGCCTCGCTCAGCAGCGCGCGGGCCAGCGCCAGGCGGCGCACCTGGCCGCCGGAGAAGCGCGCGCCGGCCTCGCCGCAGCGTGTCGCGAGGCCATCGGGCAGGGTGCGCACGAGTTCGCCGATGCCGGCGGCATCCAGCGCGCGCCACAGCGCCGCCTCCTCCGCCTCGGGCCGCGCCAGGCGGAGGTTCGCCTCGATGGTGTCGTCGAACAGCCTTGCATCCTGCGTCAGGCAGGCGATGCGCGCGCGCACCTCGTCGGCGGCGAGCGTGGCGATGTCCACCCCGCCGAGCATGATCCGCCCGGCCTGCGGCGCGGCGAGCTTGAGCAGCAGCGCCGCCAGCGTGGACTTGCCCGCGCCTGAGGGGCCGAGCAGCGCGACGCGCGCGCCTTCCGGCACCTCGAGGTCCAGCCCGTCGAAGACCGGCGGGCGATCGGCGCTCCAGGCGAAGTGCACGCCCTCCACGCGGATGGCGTGCCCGGCGGCGGGCGTCGCCGGCCGTACCGGCTCGGCCACCGGGGCGGGCGCGTCGGCGGCTTCGAACAGGCGGCGTGCGCTGGCGCCGGCCGCG
>NZ_JAPSMD010000228.1 GCF_027856955.1 Falsiroseomonas oryzae
CGGCCGCCGAATGAGGCGCCTGCTCCTCGCGGCGCTCCTCGCCGCCCCGCCCGCGCTGGCCGTCCTGCCGGAGCCGCCGGGCGATCCCCAGGCCGCCGAGGGCGTCCGCCTGCTGGAAAGCGGCCGCTACGAGCTCGGCCTGCCCCTGCTGCAGGCCGCGCTGGAGAGGCTACCCGGCGACCCGGACCTGCTGGTCTATGTCGCCTTCGCGCAGCGGCGCAGCGGGCGGCCGGAGGCGGCGATGGAGGCCTATCGCCAGGCGCTGGCGCGCGACCCCAACCATCCCGGCGCGCTGGCCTACCAGGGCGCGCTGTTCCTCGAGCTTGGCCGCCGTGCCGAGGCCGAGGCCAATCTCGCCCGGCTCGCCGCCGCCTGCCCGGGCTGCGCCGAGACCGAGACCCTGGCGCGCGCCCTGGCGCGCCCGCGCTGAGCGGCGGCGGCGACTATTTCAGCTTCGGCGCCGCCGGCTTGCCGTCCCAGCTCTCGACCATCCAGGTGAAGGCGGCGGTCCAGCGGGGATCGGTGTTGGGCGGCAGCTTGCCCGCCCGCAGGTCGTCCAGGCCCACATCGGCCAGCTGCAGGTGCGGCCGCTCCCCGGGGCGGGAGACCAGGCCCTCATCGGCGCCCACCACCTCCAGCCGGTCCCACATGTGCGAATGCCCCTCGTCGTCGTCCCAGGACCAGCGGCCGTCCAGCACCAGCACGAAATCCGCCGCCAGGCCGAACTGGTGCAGGCTCTCCCAGGCCTGCACCGGCGTCAGGATGCGGCCGGGCCGGCTTCTGCCGGACTGGAACAGGTGGTTCTGCCGCCAGGGGCCGCGCATGCCCTCATAGATGCCGAACGGGATGCCCTCCGCGTTCAGCCGCGCCACCGTCCGCAGGGCGCGGTTGCGGAAGGCGGGGTGCAGCATCTTCGGGTCGCGGTTGGCACGCTCCACGTTGCGCCAGGGGAACATCTCCGCGACCTGGCTTGGCGGCTTGCCGCCGGCCACCTGCCTGCGCAGCAGCCCGGCCGGCGCGAAGCCGCGCGTGCCGTTCGGCGCCTCCACCTCCAGCCAGGGCTGCCCGGGCTGCCCGACCAGCGCCACCACCTGGTCCACCGGCAGGGCGCGCAGGACCCTGTTGTCCGGGCCCGGCCCCTCGCGCAGCTCAGTGGCGGCGGCGACTCGGAAGAGGGCGGGATAGGGCGAGGTGTCGGACATGCCGGGTCCTTGCAGGGCTGCGGGCCGGCCCGAGGGATCGGGCCGGCGCAGGGGGAGCGCGCGCGGTCTAGATCAGATCGGCCCGGCACGCCAACAGCGCCGGCGTGACCGGGCAGGGCAGGGCGTCCTACTCCGCCGCGGCCGAGGGACTCCAGGCCGGCGGCGGCTCGCTGCCCACCTGGGCGGTGATGCGCGTGTAGTGCTCCGGCCGGCGGTGCCGGGCGAAGTTGAAGATCGTGCTGCGGCCAAGCTCGCACATGCCGAGGTCGCAATCGGCCGTGATCACCTCGTCGTCCCAGCTGGTCGCCTGGGCCATGATCTCGCCCTGCGGGTTGACGATGATGGAGTGGCCGAACAGCTCGTGCCCGTCCTCCGTGCCCGCCTTGGCCACGCCCACGCCGAAGCAGGCATTCTGGTAGCAGCCCGCCTGGATCGAGAGATGACTGTGCAGCACCCGCAGGTGGTGCGCCTCGAAGCCGCGGTTCTCCATGTTCAGGCTCGGCGTGTTGTAGCCGAGCATCACCAGCTCGACCTGCTGCAGCCCCAGCACGCGCCAGGATTCCGGCCAGCGGCGGTCGTTGCAGATCATCATGCCGATGTTGACCGGCCCGGCGCCGCCCACCGGCGCGCGCACCACCGGGAAGCCCAGGTCGCCCGGCTCGAAATAGCGCTTCTCCAGGTGCTGCACCTTGCGCACCGGGTCGTATTCCGCGTGGCCTGGCAGGTGGACCTTGCGGTACTTCAGCGCGACCTGCCCCGAGGGATGGACATAGATCGCTGTGTTGAAGCGCCGGCCATCCGGCGTCTTCTCGGCATAGCCCAGGTGGAAGCCGATATTCAGCCGCCGCGCCGCGTCGAACAGCGGCGCCGTCGCATTGGACGGCATGGCGTGCTCGTACCAGTGGTCCGCCTCGGCCAGGTCTTCATGGTACCAGCGCGGGAAGAAGGTGGTCAGCGCGAGTTCGGGATAGACCACCACCTCCGCGCCGCGCCGCGCTGCCTTCTCCATCAGCGCGACCATGCGCGCGACGGCAACGTCCCGGCCCTCGGCCTTCTGGATCGGCCCCATCTGGGCGGCGGCGACGACGAGGCGGCGGGACATGGGGGATCTCTGCTGGCGGCGGCGTGCGACGATTGGCGCCGGCCGGAAGCCCGGTCAAGCCGCTGAGCGCGGCCCGTTTCGGAACGGTTCGGACAGCTATGCTGCCAGGCCGCGGGTTGCCCCGTAACCGATCCGTGATTACGAAGGCCAGCAGTACGGGGGAGTGCGTCGCCGTGACCTTTCCATCTCCGGCGGCGTCGGCCTTGCCGCTGGCTGCCTGCCTTCTGCTCATGGCATCGCACGCGGCATGGGCACAGCCCCAGCCCGCGGCCGCTCCGCCCGCCGCGGCGGAATCCACGACGACCCGCATGGCCCCGACGCTGCCGCATTTCTGGGGCAGCCTGCCGGAGGGCGATCCGCGCATCGCCCGCGACGCGCTCCGCAACAGCATCTCGTACTGGGTCGGCGCCGTCGCCGAGGACGGCATCCTGCGCGAGATCGCCATCCAGCCCTGGGATGCGAACTGGGGCAACGACACCTTCTACGGCTTCTCCTACAGCCGGCGCCTGGCGCGCGTCTGGCGCGACTTCGCCATCGATCTGGAAGGCGGCGTGGGCTACCGCGTCGGCGAGACCAACACGCCGGAGGCGTGGTTCGCCTTCTATGCCCGCTACGATGGCTTTCCCTGGCGCAACCGCCTCTACACCAGCTTCGGCCTGAGCACCGGGCTCGACTGGGTGAACGTGCTCCCGACGGCCGAAACCGGCACCGCCCAAAGGCCGGAACCCAACCGCTCCAAGATCCTGCACTACTTCTCGCCGGAGCTGGTCTTCTCGCTGCCCTCCGCTCCGCAGCACGAGGTGGCGATCCGCTACGCGCACCGGAGCGGCATGTTCGGCCTGTTCAACGACGTGTGGGAAGGCTCGAACGTCCTGCAGATCGGCTACCGCCGGCGGTTCTGACTGACTGTCTGGAAAGGCGCGGATCGGGGTAAAACGTTGGCGTACCTCAGCTTTCTGAGCCGAGGCGGTCATGCGCGAACCCCGTCCCCGTCATTATCCGACGGACCTGTCCGACGCCGAGTGGGCGGCCCTGGAACCACTGCTCCCGCCTCCGGCGACGCGGGGACGACCGCTCAAGTGGTCCAGGCGCCTGATGGTCGAGGCAATCTTCTACCTCGTCCGCTCTGGCTGCGCATGGCGGATGCTGCCCACCTCCTTCCCGCCATGGCAAACGGTGTTCGCCCACTTCCGCCGCTGCCGGCTGGACGGCACGCTTCGGCGTGCGCACGACCAGCTACGTGCGCTGGCTCGTAAGGCAGAGGGACGCCAAGCTGAAGCATCGGCTGCTATCATTGACAGCCAAACCGTGCGCGCCACCGGGGTGGGCGGTCCTGAGCGCGGCTACGACGCTGCGAAGCGGACAGCCGGGCGGAAGCGCCACATTCTCGTCGATGCCGCCGGACTCGTTCTCCTGGCTCACGTCCACGCCGCCGATCTGCATGAGCGGCTCGGAGCGCAGCTCCTGGTCGGGCGTGCCAGCGAAGGCGAACTGCCGCGCCTGGTGTTGGTCTGGGCCGACGGCGCCTACGCAGGAACCTTCGCGCGTTGGCTCGAGGCTGAACGAGGCTGGCGCGTCGAGGTGCCGAAGCACTGCGACCGACATCTCTCGCGCTACGGTCGGGAAGACAAGCCGAAGGGTTTCCAGGTCATCCCGCGGCGCTGGGTGGTGGAGAGGACGTTTGCCTGGCTGTCACGCTCGCGCAGGCTCGCGCGCGACTATGAGCGGCTGCCGGAAACCGCCGAAGCCATGATCCACGCCGCGATGTCGCGCATCATGCTCCGCCGCATCGTGGCGTGAGCGCCACGCCTGCGAAGCGGCGGCACCGCTGGCGGTCGTGGATTACTCTATCACCTGCTCCGCGCGCGCGAGCACTCCGGGCGGGATCGCCACGCCGATCTCGCGCGCGACCCGGAGGTTGACGGCCAGATGGTGGCGCGTGTTCGCCTCGATTGGCAGGTCACCGGGGCTGGCCCCCTTGAGGATACGGTCCGCCAGACCCGCCAGGCGGCGCGCCGTCTCGACCCGGTTGCTGCCGTACGCGAGCAGAGCGCCGTAGCCGAGCCAGCCCCCGGGGAACATCGTCGGTAGCCGCGCCTCGATGGCCAGCACGGCGATCCGCGTGGCGTGCAGGCCGGTGATTGGCGCCTCGAGGCACAGCACCGCGTCCGCCCGCGCCTCCCGGGCGGAGGCAAAAAGGCCCTCGACGTCCTCATCGGCGCCCCGCAGACGGGCCGGCAGCGGGTGCAGACCCTCGGCCTCCGCTGCCGCGACACTGGCGCGGTCGAGCAGGTCGGGCACGCCCTCATCGCCCAGGATCACCACCCGGGCGAGCCCAGGCAGCACCTCTTTCAGCAGCCGCATCTGCGCCCTGGGCTGCACGGGATCGGTGTTCGTCAGCCCGGTGACGTTCCCGCCAGGCCGCCGCGCGTCGGCGATCAGCCCGTCGGCGACTGGGTCCTGGATGACCGCGAAGACTATGGGGACGGCGCTCGTCGCCCAGCGTGCTGCCCGGACGGCGCCAGGGCCGAACACGATGATTAGATCGACACGGAGCGCGACAAGTTCGGCCGCGAAGGCGCGCAGCAGGTCAAGCCGGCCCTCGGCAAAGCGCGGCTCGATGAGGATGGTTTGCCCTTCGACGTAGCCGAGTTGGGCCAGCCCTTCGCGGAAGGCGCTGTAGCCGGCCTCGGTGGCGGCGTTGGGATGGATCACGCCGACGCGCGGCGGCAACCCCGTGGCGGCTAGCGGGGCCGCCACACGGGACGACGACAGGCCGACGCCCCCGGACGCCAGGACAAATGCTGCCACTCTGCGTGTGACCATACCAGCCTCCCCGAACCGAGCGCACCGAGGGGCGAGGCGGCCTCGCCCCGACAGGAAGCGTTGGCACCAATCATGAGATTAGACGGCTTGACGAACTCTGCCGAGACCAATCGCCCAGCGGCAACGCTCCGACACCGCGAGTGTGAGGCCGAAGCGCCATTCCCAGCCAGTCAGTGACCGCAGGACCCGAATTGCGCGGACTGCGTCCGGGCTGATCGGGTCCTGCGTTTCCTGAGCCGGCGATTCACGCCCCGACGCGCAAGCCTCCGGCGTGCGCAGTCAGGGCGATCGCTGGCCAGGCGGCGTCCGGCTCACTCCGGCGCCGTCGCGCCCACCTGGTCCACGATCCGCCGGTAGTGCTGCGGCCGGCGGTGCTGGGCGAAGTTGAACATCTTCTCCTTGCCCTGCCGGCAGGCGTCGAGATCGACCTCGGCCACGATCACCTCGTCGCCCAGGGTCGCCGCCTCCGCCACGATCAGCCCGTTCGGATCGACGATGCAGGACCCGCCGATCAGCCCGGCGCCATCCTCGTTGCCCGCCTTCGCCACGGCCACGGCCCAGGTCGCGTTCATGTAGGCGTTGGACTGCGCCGCCAGCTTGGAGTGGAATGTGCGCAACTCCGCGCTCTCTCCCTCGCCGCCGTTTGGGTCGTAGGCGGCGGAGTTGTAGCCGACCATCACCAGCTCCACCCCCTGCAGGCCGAGGCAGCGCCACCCTTCCGGCCAGCGGCGGTCGTTGCAGACCAGCATGCCGAGCACCGGGCGCCCCCAGGCTTCCGGCCCGCGCGCGACGGGGAAGCCGAGATCGCCGTACTCGAAATACATCTTCTCGAGCTGCTGGTAGCGCTGCCCGGCCTTCACATGGTCGCTGCCGGGCAGGTGGATCTTGCGGTACTTGAACAGGATGTCGCCATCCGGCCCGACGGTGATGGCGCTGTTGAAGCGGTGCCCGTCCGGCGTCAGCTCGGCATAGCCGACATAGAAGCCCAGCCTCAGCGCGCGCGCCCGGTCGAACAGGGGCTGCACCCGCGGGTTGGGCATCGCCGTCTCGAAGCAGCCGAGCAGCTCCGCGTCGTCGCGGCCCATCGGCCAGCGCGGGAAGAAGGTGGTGAAGGCGAGCTCGGGGAAGACAACGAGATTCGCCCCCTTCGTCGCCGCCTGCTCCAGCAGCGCGATCATCCGCGCCAGCGTCGCCTCACGCGTGTCGGCGCGCTGGATCGGGCCCATCTGGGCGCCGGCGACGGTCAGGATGCGGCTCATGCGAAGAGATCCCGGATGTCCTGGCGCGTGCCACCAAAGCTGCGCCACAGGCCGATGAACCCGGCCACGAAGCCGAGGCCGGCAAAGAGCCCGCCCATGCCCGGGCGGTCGGGGATGACCTGCGGACCGACCGTCGCGCCGAGCAGCCCGGCGCAGATACCGAAGCCGATCGAGAGCAGGAACTGCGTCATCCCCGGCCGGTCGCGCCGCGTCGGCGGGGCCGGCGCGGTGCGCGAGGGTCGCGGCGGGCGCTTGATCCAGCGCTGGTGCTTCGGGCGGGCGGGGTCCTGGCTCATCGCGCGTCTTCTACCGCAGGCCGGCGCGGCGCTGCAGAGGTACCGGCGCGCATCGTCAACGCCGCAGCATGAAGATGACGACCGCCAGCCCGAACACCACCACCACCTTCCCGCCGACCGCCGCCAGCGGCAGGCCGAGCAGGAAGAAGCCGACGACACCGACCGCGATCGCCGCCAGCGTCGCGACGATGGCGACCTCGCGCAGGGCCCAGCGCGCCGCGGGCGGATCGGGCGGCGGCTTCGGCAGTTCCCGGATGCGCGGGCGGACCGAGACCTTCTCCTCGGCGGGAAGCATCATGCCGCGCACCCCGGCCGGCCTGCAGCCCACGACGGCCGGCAGCGTGCGGACCCGCCCGCCCGCGATGCGAGGCGGCCGCGCCTGTTCATGCGTCGAGGGCGGAACGGCGGTGCTGGCGCGGCACGAAGCGCCCCGTGCCGGGCTTCGCCTTCACCTCGGCGCCGTCCCAGATCTCCGTCCCGCGCAGGATGGCAGAGGCGACCCGCGCCTTCATCGGCCGGCCGTGATAGGGCGACCAGCGCGCATCCTCCTGGTCCTGGATGGAGCGCTCGTCGAAGACGAAGTCGCCGGTCTCCAGGATGCAGAAATCCGCGTCCGCCCCCAGCCGGATGCCGCCCTTCCTCGGATCGAGCCCGTGGAAGCGCGCCGGCTCCTCCGAGCAGAGCCGCGCCATCACCGTGGGCGGCAGGCCACGCTCCGCCAGCAGGGTGTACATCAGCGGCGCGAAGCTCTGCATTCCCGTCAGGCCGGCGCCGACGGCGAAGATGTCGCCGGCATACTCCTTCCGCGGCCGCGGCCAGGGCGCGTGGTCGGTGGAGACGTAGCCGACGATCCCCTGCCGCACCGCATCCCACATCCGCTCCACCTCCGCGGCGCTGCGGAAGGGCGGGTTGCACTTCCCGAAGCCCTCCAGGCGGACGATGTCCTCCTCCGTCATGCAGAGGTACTGGATGCAGGCCTCGCCCGAGCACTTCGCGCCCTGGCCCTGGTACATCCGCGCCAGCTCGAAGCCGCGCGCCAGGGAGGAATGGGCGATGTGGACGTGCGCGCCCGTCTCCAGCGCCATCTCGAAGATCTCGAGGTCGGCCATCGTCTCGGTGATCGGCGGGCGGGTGCGGCAGTGCCAGATGGGGGAGGTGTTGCCGGCGGCCTTCGCGGCCTCGGTCAGCTTCACCACCAGTTCCTGGTCCTCGTTGTGGACCGCCACCATCAGCCCGGTCTTCGCGATCTCCGCGAAGGCCGACAGCATGGTCGGGTGGTCGATGCGCGGGAAGCGGTGAGCGTCGTACTCATATGTGGAGACCTTGAAGGCGCTCGCCCCGGCCGCTGCGATGCCGGCGATCTCGTCCAGCCCGCCTGTCTTCTTGATCGTGCCGTAGAGCGCCATGTCCACATGGGCCGTCCGCTCCACCCAGCCGACCTTCTCCTTGAAGAGGGCGGCGGTGGTGACCGGCTCCGGCACGTCATAGGGCATGTCGCAGACGGTGGTGACGCCGCCGGCCGCGGCCGAGAGCGTCGCGCCATGGATCCCCGGCCACCCGCGGGAGGAGGCGGTGTGCATGTGCCCGTCCACCAGCCCGGGCAGCACCAGCTTGCCGTCGTAACGCGCGACGCGCTGCGCCGGGGGTGGGGCGCCTTCGCCGATGGCCGCGATGGTCTCCCCGCGCACCGCGACATAGCCGCCCGCCACCACGCGGTCCGAGAGCACGACGTCGCCGGTGATCACCAGGTCGTAGGGTGCGGGGTCGGTCATGCAGGGTCTCTCTCGGCATCGGGGACGACGCCGGGAGGCTAGGCCGATGCGCGCGGCGCGCCAACTCCGCGCCGCGCCGCGGCGTCAGCTGGCGCGGCGCCCCCGGCGGACCGCGCCGAGGCCGAGCAGGCCGACCAGCAGCAGCGGCA
>NZ_JAPSMD010000229.1 GCF_027856955.1 Falsiroseomonas oryzae
CCCGCGGTCAGCACCAGCTCGGCCGGCGTCCCGCCGAAGCGGGCCGCCAGCCTCTCCCGCGCATCCTCCAGCAACCGCCGCGCGGCGCGCCCGGCGGCATGGACCGAGGACGGGTTGCCCGCCAGGTCGAGCGCCGCCAGCGCCGCCGCCCGCGCCCCGGGGCGCAGCGGTTCGGTGGCATTGGCGTCGAGGTAGAGGTCCTGCGGCATGTGCCCCGGCCCTGGGAGGTCGCGACTCGGCCAGGTCCTGTATCAGATACAGGATCCGGCCCTATTGCGCGGCCTGGGCCTGCCCTTCCGCCGCGTCGGCGATGCTGCGGGGCGGGGCGGCGCGGCCGCTCACCTGCCGCCCGATCACGTCGGCCAGGGTCAGCCCCTCCAGGAACAGCCGGATCTGGTCGCCGAGCTCGGCCCAGAGGTCATGGGTCAGGCAACGCTGCCCGGCCAGGCAGCCCGGCCCGCCCTCCTCGCAGCGGGTTGCCTGCAGCGGCTCGTCCACCGCCAGGACGATCTCCGAGATCGAGATCTGCCCGGCCGGACGGGCCAGACGGTAGCCGCCGCCGGGCCCGCGCGCCGAGGCCACGAGCCCCGCCCGCCGCAGCGGGCCGAACAGCTGCTCCAGATAGGCGAGGGACAGATGCTGCGCCTGGGCGATCTCCGACAGGCTGATCTGGGCACGGCCGCTGCCGGCCTCGGCCGCGGCCTCCAGCCCGGACTGGCGCGCGGCGAGTTCGACCATGGCCATCACCGCGTAGCGGCCGCGGGTGGAAAGCCTCATGGGAGGGCGCCTCGGGCGTCACGATAGGTCGCCGCTGCGGATGTCTCCGCAACGTTGTCCGGATCGTGAGCGGTGTCTCGCCAGTCCAGACACAGGAACATGGGGCCCTGCCATGAATCCGATATGAAACCGCGCATCGGCTCCCTATATTGCGGCCACCCTGGGGCTCGGGAGCCCGCCCCGGGTGTCCTCCAACGGGAGCGAGCCACTTCGCACCCACCAGAGCCGAAACCGGAGCGCCTGATGACCGCGGCAGCGTGTCACCATGGCAAGGCTATTGTTCCCGACTGCCCCCGTCAACAATCGGGGCAGGGTTGCGGGAACGGATCCGGGAACATGGCGACCTGGTGGGGTCTGGCGCGTTCCAGGGGACGTCGCGGCGGCGGCGACCGTGGTTCCCCAATTGGCCGCGCGCCCGACCGGCGCCGCGACCGCAACCGAGACTGGACCTGACGCGCGATGCCCGAAGTGATGTTCGCCGGCCCCGACGGCCGGCTCGAAGGCCGCTATCACCACGCGAAGCAGGCCAATGCGCCGGTGGCGCTCGTGCTGCATCCCCATCCGCTGCATGGCGGGACGATGAACAACCGCATCGTCCACGCGCTCTATACGCGCTTCCAGGCGATGGGCTTCTCCACCCTGCGGTTCAACTTCCGCGGCGTTGGCCGCAGCCAGGGCCGCTACGACGGCGGCATCGGCGAGATCTCGGACGCCGCGGCGGCGCTCGACTTCCTCCAGGCGGTGAACCCCAACGCCTCCTCGCTCTGGGTCGCGGGCTATTCCTTCGGCTCCTATGTCGGGATGCAGCTGCTGATGCGCCGCCCGGAGATGAGCGGCTTCGTCAGCGTCTCGCCGCCCGCAAGCCACTACGATTTCGGCTTCCTCGCCCCCTGCCCCTGCAACGGCCTGATGCTGCACGGCGCCGATGACGAGCTGGTGCCGGAGAGCAGCGTGCGGAAGCTGGTGGAGAAGCTGAACACCCAGAAGGGCATCAGCATCGACTACCGCGTGATGCCCGGCGCCGGCCACATCTTCACCCCGCCCCAGGCCGAGCAGGTGGCCGAGGCCGCGGAGGATCACGTGAACCGTGCGCTGAACCGCACGCGGATGGCCCTCGCCGCGGACTGAAGCGGCCCGATCACCGGAGGGGCGTCAGCCCCCGAGGTCTGAACAGGCCCGCCAAGCCGGACGGCCGCCCCATGATCGGGGCGGCCGTTCGTCGTTTCGGGTGGCAGCGGAACGCGATATAGGTATATCGTCCTAGGATGAGCGCTCCTTCTCCCACCCTCGACCCCCTCCCCGCGCTGGCGGGGGAGGGATGGGGTGGTGGCGCGGCCTCTCGGACCGTCGGCGCCGGGCGCCACCGCCCGCCAGGCGCCCAGCCCTGCCAATTTGTCCGAAGCCGCCGCCGCGCATCCGGCCACAGCGCCAAAGCGCTACAGCAGCGGCCCGACCAGCCGCCCCCCGCGCAGCGGCCCCGGCGCGCCGGTCGTGCCGGGGAAGGTCAGCGGCAGACCGCGCCACACCCGCGCCGCCAGCACGCCGAAGGCCTGCGCCTCCAGCGCATCGCCGTTCCAGCCCACCACCTCCACCGGCCGCACCGGCTCTGTCAGGGCGGAGGCGAGCGCGCGCATGATCGCCGGGTTGCGCCGCCCGCCGCCGGTCACCAGCCACTGCACCGGGGGGCTGGGGAAGTGCCGTGCGGCCGCGGCCACGCAGACCGCGCAGAACGCCACCAGCGTCGCCGCCCCGTCCCAGGGCGAGAGCGCCGCCGCCCCGGCCTCCTTCAGGGCGCGGTCGAAATCCAGCCGGTCCAGCGACTTGGGCGGCGGCGCAGCCAGATAGGGATGCGCGATCAGCCGCGCCAGCACGCCGCCATCGGGCTGCCCCGCCATGGCCAGCCGCCCATCGCGGTCATAGGCCTCCCCGGTCGCGCGCCGGGCCCAGTCGTCCAGCGGGCCGTTGGCAGGCCCGGTGTCGAAGGCGATCAGCTCCCCCGCCTCCGGCCCGCCCTGGCCGATCCAGGTGACGTTGCCGACGCCGCCCAGGTTCAGCACCGCCAGCGGCTTCGGCAGGTCGCGGGCCATCGCGGCCTGGACGATGGGAACCAGCGGCGCCCCCTGCCCGCCCGCCGCGACATCGGCCGAGCGGAAGTCGTAGGCGACCGAGAGCCCCGTCTCCCGCGCCAGCCGCGCCGCGTCGCCCACCTGCCAGGTGAAGCCGGGCGCGTTGCTGCCCGGGCGCGCGGGCCGGTGCAGGATGGTCTGGCCGTGGAAGCCGATCAGGTCGGCCTGCCAGCCGATGGCGCGCACCGCCTCGACATGCCGCGCCGTCAGCCGCGCCACGCAATCCGCCAGGAAGGGATCGTCGGGCGCCAGTTCCGGTGCGCGATCGAGCAGGCTGCGCAGGTCGCGCCGCAGCGCCGGATCGTAGGGCAGCGTCAGCGCCGGGCCGAGCCGGCCGATGCTCTCGCCATCGGTCTCCACCCAGGCCGCGTCCACCCCGTCCAGCGAGGTCCCGCTCATGAGTCCGATGGTTCGCAGCATGGCCGCACCGTGCTACGCCGCGCACCCTTCCGGAAGCCCCTCGCACCCCAGATGACCGCCAAGACCGACTTCCTGCACGAGGCCCAGGCCCGCGGCTTCATCCACCAGGCGACCGACGCGGAGGCGCTGCATGCGCGCCTCGCCGAGGGGCCGGTCAGCGGCTACATCGGCTTCGACGCCACCGCCGACAGCCTGCATGTCGGCAGCCTGGTGCAGATCATGCTGCTGCGCCTGCTGCAGCGCACGGGCAACCGGCCGGTCGTGCTGATGGGCGGCGGCACCACGAAGATCGGCGACCCCTCCGGCAAGGACGAGGCGCGGCAGCTGCTGGACGAGGCGCGGATCGAGGCCAACAAGGCCGGCATCCGCAAGGTGTTCGAGCCCTTCCTGACCTTCGGCACAGGGCCTACCGACGCGATCATGCTGGACAATGCCGAATGGCTGGACCGGCTGCTCTACATCCCGTTCCTGCGCGACATGGGCCGTCACTTCAGCGTCAACCGCATGCTGACCATGGACAGTGTGAAGCTGCGCCTGGAGCGCGAGCAGAACCTCAGCTTCCTCGAGTTCAACTACATGCTGCTGCAGGCCTACGACTTCCTGGAGCTCAACCGCCGCCACGGCATCGCGCTGCAGATGGGCGGCCGCGACCAGTGGGGCAACATCGTCATGGGCACCGACCTGATCCGCCGGGTGGACGGGAAGGAGGCCTTCGGCCTGACCACGCCGCTGATCACCACGGCCTCCGGCGCCAAGATGGGCAAGACGGCGCAGGGCGCGGTGTGGCTGAACGCGGATCGCGTGTCGCCCTACGACTACTGGCAGTTCTGGCGCAACACCGAGGATGCGGATGTCGGCCGCTTCCTCGGCCTGTTCACAGACCTGCCGATGGCCGAGGTGGCGCGACTCGCCGCGCTGCGCGGCGCCGAGGTGAACGAGGCGAAGAAGGTGCTGGCCACCGAGGCGACCGCGCTGCTGCACGGCCGCGACGCCGCGGAGCAATCCGCCGAGACCGCGCGCCGCACCTTCGAGGAAGGCGCGGCCGCGGCGACGCTGCCGACGCATGTGGCGGCGCTGCCGGCCAATGTCGTGGACCTGCTGGCCGAGGCGAAGCTCGTCGCCAGCAAGGGCGAGGCCCGCCGCCTGATCGCGCAGAACGGCGTGCGCCTGAACGACGCGCCGGTGACGGATCCCGCGGCGCAGGTGACGCCGGCCGACCTCCGCGACGGCGCGGCGAAGCTCTCGCTCGGCAAGAAGAAGCACCTGCTGGTGCGCGCCGGCTGAGTGCCGGCGCGGCGCTCAGCCCCGGTGCAGCCGCCGCACCGCGCCGAGGCCGAGCAGCGCGACCCCGAACAGCGCGAGCGCGCCCGGCGCCGGCACCGCCGCGGTGAAGCCGCCGGTCACGTCGAACGAGAAAGCGCCCGTGTCCTCAATCCAGCTGCCGTAGACGGGCACGCGGGCAGCGTTGTACTCCACCTCGACGGTGCCTTGCGGGGAGAAGAACCGCAGCAACAGGTCGCCGGAGAAGGCGGTGAACGCTGCCCCGGCGGCACCGAAATTCGTCACGAAGCTGGTCAGCGGCACGCCGACAAGAAAGGCGCTGTCATCGTAGCTGAAGGTGGCCGATCCGGTGGTCGGAAGCGGTAAGGGCGTCGATGGGCTCCAGCTGTTGATCGAGAAGCTCCAGGTGCCGGAGATGATCGCGGCGCGCGCGCCGCCCGGCACGGCGATGGCGAGCGATGCGGCCAGGACCGCGGCGAACAGATGGCGCAACTTGCTCTCCGTGCTGACGTCTCGTCTGACCTGGCCAGCCAAGCCATACACATGGAAACAAGATGCGTAGAGCAAGATGCGCGCCAGAGCATCCGTGCGAGACATTCCAGAACCTTGCGATCCAGGCTACGAGGCTGGCCCACATGACTGTAAGAAAATCCGACACGCGCCGGCCATGCCAGGGCGCGTCGTGACAATGCCTCCCCTGGCCCGGCCGGGCCCGCCGCCGGGCTCGTCGCTGGCGCGGCTGCTGGACGCGCCGATGCGCCCCGGCCGCCTCCTCTGGATCGGCCTGCGCCCGGCGCGCCGCGCGCCGGTGATCGAGGTCGAGCAGGCGCTGCTCGAACCCGGCCGCGGGCTTCGCGGCGACCGATGGAACGGCGCGGCGACGGGCGCGCGGCAGGTGACGCTGATCGCGGCCGCGCATCTCCGCGCCATCGCGGCCTATCTTGGCGAGGAGGCCGTCTCGCCCGCCCGGCTGCGTCGCAACCTAGTGGTGGAGGGAGTGAACCTGCTGGCACTGAAGGGCCGCCGCTTCCGCATAGGCGAGGCGTTGCTGGAGCACAGCGGCGAATGCCATCCCTGCTCCCGCATGGAGGAGGAGTTCGGCCCCGGTGGCTACAACGCCGTGCGCGGCCACGGCGGCATCACCGCGCGCGTGCTGGAAGGCGGCGCGATCCGCCTCGGCGACGCCATGCTGCGGGAGGGCTGAGACGATGCGCAGGCCGGCGCTGAAGGCGGTGCTGTGGTTCGCGCTCGCGGGGCTCGGCGCGCTCGCCCTGCTGCCGATGGAGGCGCTGCAGGCGCGCTTCGGCGATTGGGTCCTGCTGGCCGGCGTCCCCGCGGTGGCGGCGATCCCCTTCGGCCTCGTCTTCGGGCTGATGGCGGCGCTGTCGGCCTTCGGCGAGGCGCGCCTGCGCCGCGGCGGCGGGGTGATCGCGCGCTGGTCGCTGGACCCGGCCGCGTGGGACGACTTCCGCAGCTTCGACGCGATGCGGACCGCGCAGCATCCGTCGCTGCAGAACGACTTCACGCCGCAGCCCGCCGCCGGCCGCGCGGTGGAGGTGCTGTTCGGCAGGAAGCAGGTGATCGTGGACGGCTCCTACCATCCGCTGCGGCGCTGGGCCGTGCCCGAGTTGCGCTCGGTCGGCTGGCTGCAGCCGCAGGGCGCGCCGGAATGCCTGGAATTCGGCCTTGCCTATCCGCGCGGGCGTTATGGCGGCGTCATCCTGATGAGCCTGCGCATCCCGGTGCCCCTGGCGGCGCGCCGCGACGGGGTGCGGGTGTTCGAGCATTTCCTGGCCCGCGCGCCGAAGCACCGCGTCGGCCTGGCCTATCGCCGGCCCTGGCTGGTGATCGGCTGGGGCGTGGCGCTGACGGTGCTGTCGCTGCTGGCCTCCGCGGGCGGCGTGGTGCTGGCCGAGGTGTGGCGCCCCCGCGAGGCCGGCGAGGAGGAAAGCGTGGTGCCGATGCTGCTCCAGCTCGGCGGCATCATCGCCGCCATCGGCGCGGCGGTCTTCACGGTCATCATCGTGCTCGCGACGCGGCCCTGGCGGCGCCGCGAGCAGGCATGAGCCGCGTCAGAGCAGCGTCTTCGCCGCCTCCATCACCTGCGCGGCGTGCTCCTCGGGCTTCACCTTGCGCCAGACCTTCACGACCTTGCCCTGGCCATCCACCAGGAAGCTCGACCGCTCCATGCCCATGTAGGTCTTGCCGTACATGCTCTTCTCGACCCAGGTGCCATAGGCCGCGGCGACCTTCTGGTCAGCGTCGGAGGCCAGCGGGAAGGTCAGCTTGTACTTCGCCGCGAACTTCTCGATCGGCGGCAGCGGGTCGGGCGAGACGCCGATGATCTCGAGCCCGAGCTTGCCGAGCTGCGGCAGCGCCTCCTGCACGCCGCAGGCCTGCTTGGTGCAGCCGGGCGTGTCGGCCTTCGGGTAGAAGTAGAGCAGGAAGGGCTTGCCCTTCAGCGCCGCGCTGCTGACGGTGCGCCCGCCCGAGGCCGGCATGGAGAAGGCCGGCGCCGGCGCGCCCTCTGTCGGGCCGGCGGCCGGGGCGGCGGGGGCGGCCTTGGGCGCGGCAGCCTTGGGCGCCGCCTTTGGAGCCGCAGTCTTCGGAGCCGCAGCCTTCGGAGCCGCAGCCTTCGGCGGCGCCTTCTTCGCGGCGGCCGTAACCTTGGCCGGCTTGGCCTTCTCCGCCGGCGCGGCCGGCTTCTTCGTCGTGGGCATCCCTCTGCTCCCCCGTCAGCCCGGATCCAGCGGCCCGATGCGCCGCGCGAAGATGGCGCGCACCTGCTCCGCAACCTCACGCATCTGTGCGCGCAACCCGGACTGGTCAACCACGCCGCCCGGCACGAGTGGCGCCACGGCACGCAGCACCGCCGCCGCCACCGGCTCCGGCAGCGCCTCCTCCCGCCAGCGGCCGACGGTCAGGCGCAGCTGCGCCAGCACGCCGCGCCACAGCCGGTCGGCGGCGACCAGCGTCGCGACCTCCTCCGCCGGCAGGAGGCCGGCCTTGCCCAGCGCGCCCAGCGCCACGCGCGTGGTCGGGGACAGCACGGCGGGCGCGCGGTGCGCATGCGCCACCAGCAGCGCCTGGGCAACGAACTCCGCCTCCACCAGGCCGCCGCGCATCAGCTTGACGTCCCAGGGCCCCTCCGCCGGCAGGTCGCGCAGCATGCGCGCGCGCATCGCGGTTGCATCGGCCAGCACAGCCACGGGATCGGCCGCGCGCGTCTGTGCCGCCCGGATCGCCGCCTCCACCTTCCGCTTCAGCCCGGCCGGCCCGGCCACGAAGCGGGCGCGGGTCAGCGCCATCCTCTCCCAGGTCCAGGCGCTTTCGGCGTGATACTGCGCGAAGCCGGGCAGCGACACGGCGACCGGCCCCTTCGAGCCCGACGGCCGCAGCCGCATGTCCACCTCGTAGAGCTTCCCCTCGGGCCCCGGCGAGGTGAGTGCGGCCACCACCTGGTTTGCGAGCCGGCCGAAATACTGGCTCGGCGGCAGCGCCTTGCCGCCGCCCCGGCTCTCCTGCGCGTCCTCGGCGTGGTCGTAGACCAGGATCAGGTCGAGGTCGGATCCCGGCAGCATGTCCCGCGCGCCGAGCTTGCCGAGCGCCACCACGCCAAGTGCGCCGCCCGCCACCTTGCCGTGGCGCTGCGCGAAGTCGGCGGCGATGCGAGGCAGCAGCGCGGCGATTGCGGCATCGGCCAGCGCGCTGCGCGCGGCGCCCGCGGCATCCACGTCGAGCCCGCCCTCCAGGGCGGCGGCGTCGATCTCGAAGCGGCGCTCCGTCACCACGCGGCGCGTTGCGTCCAGCGCCTCTTCCAGGAAGCGCGCGTCCTTCACCAGCGCGGGCAGCGCGGCGGCCGTGTCGAAGCCGCCGGCCAGCGTGCCGGAGAGCAGCGCATCCAGCGCCGCCGCGCTGCGCGCCACGTGGTCGGCGAGCGCCGGCGCGGCGCCCAGCACGAAGGCCAGGCGGTCCAGCAGCGCCGGGTTCTGCCGCAGC
>NZ_JAPSMD010000230.1 GCF_027856955.1 Falsiroseomonas oryzae
GCTGGCCGGGCGGCTGCGCGGGGAGGGCGCGCGAACCGCGGCGCTGGAGCGCATCGCGACGTCGCTCGCCGGGCGCGGGCACTTCAGGCTGCGCGGGGAGCCCTTCGACGTGCGCGCGACGCCCGATGGCCCGGTGCTGGCGCGGCTCGACCGCGGGGCGCTGCCCCCCTTCGGCATCATCTCCCAGGGCGTGCACGTCAACGGCTTCGTGCGGCGCGCCGACGGGCTGCATCTCTGGGTCGGCTGGCGTTCGAAGCACAAGCCGGTGGCGCCGGGGCAGCTCGACAACATCGTCGCCGGCGGCATCCCGGCCGGGCTGGATGCCGAGCGCACGCTGGTGAAGGAGGCGGAGGAGGAGGCCTCCCTGCCGGCCGAGGTCGCGACCCGCGCCGTGCCGGTCGGTCGCGTCTCCTACGTCATGGCCAACGACGAGGGGCTGCGGCGCGACGTGCTGCACTGCTACGATCTGGAGCTGCCCGCGGGCGTGGTGCCGCGGCCGCAGGACGACGAGGTGGAGCGCTTCGAGCTGCGCCCGGCGGCCGAGGTGCTGCGCATCGTGGCGGAGGGCGGGCCGGTGAAGTTCAACGTCAACCTGGTGCTGATCGACTTCGCCCTTCGCCACGGCCTGCTCGCGGCGCTGACCGAGGCGGAGCGCGCCCGGCTGCGGGCCGGGCTGGATCAGGTGGCCTGACCGTCGGGCCGCAGGCGCAGCAGGGCCAGCTCGGCGCGGGCGGCCGCGGTTTCCCGGCGGATCAGGTCGGCCAGGCGATGGGGCGGCTCCTCGGGCACGGCGTCCAGTGCCTGGCGCGCCACGGCTTCGAGCCGGCGGGCGCCGATCCCGGCAGCGGTGCCGGCCAGGCTGTGCGCGGCGCGGCGGTGCCCGTCGGCATCGTCGGCGGCTACCGCCTGGTCGAACTCCTGCGCCAGGCGGCCGAGATCCGCCTCGAAGGCCGAGAGGATGCGCACGAAGTCGTCCGGCTCCAGCGCCGCCTCGAGCTGCTCGGCGATGTCGGGGTCGATGGCTCTCACGCGGCCGGTGTCGCATTGGCCGCGGGGGTGGGTCAATTCCGTGTGAGGATACCCGCGGATCCGGTCATTGCGGGCTGCCGTAGCGCATCAGCATGGCGCGCAGCGGGTCCGATCCCGGGTTGTGGGCCTCCATGGCCACCACGATCTGCCGGGCGGAGGCATCGCGACCGTAATAGGCGCGGGCGTAGTCCGGCAGGTAGGACAGCAGCGAGCCCTGCAGCGACATGCCGGCGAAGAGCCCGCGGTTGCGCGCCACGGCGACGATGTCGGCCCCGGCGGCCGCGGTGGTGGCGCCCTGGATGCCGGCGCCGAGCGAGGCCAGCGCGAGCTGCGCATCGGCGCCGAACGTGAACTGGCTGTTCATCAGGGCATTCAGGCCGCGGTCGGTCATGATCATCATGACCAGCGTCGTGTCCTGGATGCCGGCCTGCAGGCCGATGCTGCCGGAGGTCATCTGGTAGAAGGCCGGCGAGGACCAGGAGCCGCCGCCGTCGCGGCCGACCAGCACGCAGGTGCCGCCTTCGCCGCCGATGATGAAGCCGGCGCGGAAGATGCGCGGGCAGACCATCGCGGCACGGGCGCGGCGCAGGAAGTCCTGCGCATCCTGCGGCCGGTCGCCATGGGTCATCACCTCCTGCACGGCGAGCGCCGCGCGGTCCACCAGGGCCTGCTGCTCCTGCTGGGCGAGGGCGGGCGCCGCGCCGAGCGTCAGGAGGGCGGCCAGGAAGATGCCACGGAACATGAGCGGCCTCCGGCAAGATGTTGTCACTGGCCCGAGTCTACAGGCGCGCGACTCGGCTGTCCAAGGCCGCTTCGGGGTTTTTCCGAGGCGGGAGATCAGGCTTCCGCTGGCAGGGTGAAGGGTTCCTCGTTCACCGCGGCGACGCGCCAGTCCGGTCCGACGCGCTCCAGCCGGGTCAGCGAGAGGTTCTTCACCGAGAAGGCCAGCACCGGCTGGCCGCCGACGCCCATGGCATGCGCGACGGCGGCGCGGATGGAGCCGCCATGGGCGACGATCACGATGTCGCCGCCGGCATTCTCCGCGGCCAGGCGCTCGATGGCTGGGCCGACGCGGGCGATGACGTCGGTGAAGCTCTCGCCCCCGGGCGGGCGCTCGTCCACATGGATGGACCAGAAGGGGTGGGGCGGGTGGCGCAGCCGCTCGAAGAAGGTCTCGTGCGGCAGGCCCTGCCACTCGCCCAGGTCCTGCTCGATCAGCTCGGGATGGGTCTCCAGCGGCGTGTCCGGGTAGCCCGCGGCGAAGATGGCCGCGGCGGTGGCGCGGGTGCGGGAGAGCGGTGTGACCAGCCAGCGGGCGGGCTGCGGCAGGCGGGCGGCGAGCCAGCGATAGGCCGCGGCTTCCTGCCGCAGCGCCAGGTCGCAGAGGCCGACATCCATGGTGCCGTACATGGTGGCGCGGGCGGAGGGCTCGACGAGCGCGTGGCGGACCAGGAAGAGGCGCGTGGTGGTGCTCACGCCCGGCGCTTTAGCGCGGCGGGGCGGGTTGGGCCATGCGGGGGCGCCTTGGGACTTTGGCGCCTTGGCTCTTTGGCGGCGCGCCCTGCGCGGGTTTCGGACAAATTCCCCCTCGGGGGATGGTCCTGTAACTGAATACGATAGACCTGAGGGTCGAAGCTGCCCTCTGTCGGCGGTTGCGGCGATGAGGGTGCGGATGACAGCCAGCCTTGCCGGCACTGTCAAAGAGCGGCCCGAACATAACAGGAACGACTTCGGCGCGCCAGGACAACCCGCGCGCCAACCCCCCGCATGCCCTGTCACCCCCGGAACAGCCCGCCTGGCCCGGTCCCCGCCATAACCGCGCCAGGCCCGCAGGGCGCGGTGAAGCAAGGGGCAGGAGGCAGCCATGCCAATCGTCGGGACCATCGGTGGGAATGACAGCCTGAAGTCGGCCTGGGGCTTCGGCTGGCAGTCCGAGACCTTCTTCGGCTTCTCCGGCGACGACACGATCAGCGGCGAGGGCGGGGCGGACACGATCTATGCCGGCGCCGGGGACGATCTTGTCTACACCGGCGAGGGCGACGACCTTGTCTTCGGCGACGGCGGCAACGACCACATCGTCAACAGCTGGGGTGCCGACACGATCGAGGGCGGCGAGGGCGACGACCTGATCGGCGCCGGCGCGGTGACCACGGTGGGCGACGTGCTGCATGGCGGCCTCGGCAACGACACGATCTACGGCCACTACGGCGACGACACCATCAGCGGCGGCGAGCTGGTCTATGCCGAGCTCGGCAACGACGTCATCCGGCTCGGCGAAAGGCCCTCCCTCGTCTATGGCGGCGAGGGCGACGACACGGTGGAGGGCATCTACGCGGTCCTGAGCAACGCGGATGGCGCGCTGAACGACACGGTCTATGCCGGCGCGGGGAACGACCTCGTCATCGGCGGCGCCGGCGCGGACGTCCTCGAGGGCGAGGACGGGAACGACGAGCTGTGGGGCCATGACGGCAACGACATGGTGCGCGGCGGTGTCGGCGACGACCGGCTCTTCGGCCACGGCCCCTATACCGACGAGTCCGGCGCCGACACGCTCGACGGCGGCAGCGGCTCGGACGACATCCACGGCGGCGGCGGCCATGACAGCCTGATCGGCGGCAGCGGCGGCGACGAGCTCTGGGGCGACGCCGGCAACGACACGCTGGACGGCGGCACGGGCACCGACATCCTGGATGGCGGCGACGGCAACGACGTGCTGCGCAACGGCGAGGAATCCTGGGGCGGCCTCGGCAACGACACCATCGAGACGGCGGCGACGGCGAGCCTCGTCAATGCCGGCGCCGGCGCGGACCAGGTGCAGGGCCTGGCCGGCGCGGACACGCTGAATGGCAACAGCGGCAGCGACGCGATCGACGGCGGCGACGGCAACGACCGGCTGTCCGGCGATGGCGGCAACGACGTGCTGCGCGGCGGCGCGGGCGACGACGTGCTGCGCGGCGGGGCCGGCGCGGACGAGCTCTGGGGCGATGCCGGCGCCGACCTCTTCGTCTGGGGCAGCCTGGCCGAGACCGGCACCACGGCGACGACGCGGGACATGGTGCGGGGCTTCCAGCAGGGCCTCGACATCCTCGACCTCTCCGCCATCGACGCGAATGCGCTGCTGGCCGGCAACCAGGCCTTCCAGTTCATCGGCACCGCCGACCTGCCGGCGGGCGCGGCGGGGCTGCTGAGCGTGAACCATGTGTTCAGCGCCACCTCCGGCATCACCACGATCCTGCGCGGCGACGTGGACGCCGACGGCGTGGCCGACTTCTCCATCGGCTTCGCCGGGCTCGTGATGCTGTCGCAGCAGGACTTCATGCTGTGACGCCCGGCGGGCGCCGGGGCGCGTCCTACCCGCCCCGCCGCCGCGCCGCCTGGCGCGCCCAGTACGCCTCCGGCAGGTCCTCGCCTTCATAGGCGCTCGGCATCACGATCGGCACCTGCAGGCACAGCGACTGCGCCGGCAGCACGTCGCGCCACTGCTCGACCAGGCGCTTGTAGGCGCGGCCGACCGGGCGGATGCGGCGGTCCAGGTCGAACAGGCCGACCTTGTCCACCCGGCCGTTCGCCTCGCGCAGCGCGGTGTCCCAGTCCACCTGGTCGGTCAGCGAATACCAGGTGAAGCCCACCACCGGCACGCCGTCGTTGCGCACGCGCAGCACGTTCGCCCACTGCTTCCACAGCCAGCGCTCCGCGTCGCCCTCGTTGTCGTCGCGCAGGTTGGTCTCGGTGTGCATCACCGGCAGGCCGTAGCGGTCATGATACTGGCCCGTCAGCACGGCGTAGCCGAACACCTCGCCGGAGGCGCGCGTGCTGCCGTCCTCGTGCACCAGGTGCTCGTTGGTGACGTAGTAGTCGTTGCCCATGATGCAGTGGCGCTTCAGTGGCGAGTTGGCGAGGAAGAAGTGGTACTCGGCGCGGGTCAGCCCGTTGTCCATCAGGAATTCGTACATGCCGCTGTCCACCCGGCGGCCGTAGTTAAGGTCGAGGGAGAGGAAGCGCTCCTGGTTGCGCGCTTCCGCCGCGCCGATCGCGGCGGGGCATTCGGCGTGGAAGTATTCGGTGGATTCCGACTGGATGAAGACGGCGTCGGGCCGCACCTTCAGCACCGCCTCCATCGCCAGGAGGTTGGCGCGCACGATGTGCTTCAACGCGGTGACGAAGGCGCGGTCCGTGGCGAGCTGCTCGTTCCACCAGCCGTAGCGGGCGGAGAACAGCGCGCAGATGTACATCTCGTTGACCGGCGTGTAGAGCTGCACCCAGGGGAAGCGCCGGGCGAAGGCGCCGGCATAGTCGGCGAAGAGGGCCGGGAAGTCCGGGTTCTGGAAGTCGCCGATCCAGTCCGGCACGCCGAAATGGCAGAGATCCACGATGGGCACGATGTCGCGCCGGTGCAGCTCGCCGAAGGTGGCGTCCGCGAAGTCCCAGTCGTGCCGGCCGGCGCCGAGCAGGGTGCGGTGGATGGGCGGCCCGTAGCGCAGGAAGGTCAGGCCGAGCTCCTGCACCAGGGCGAAATCCTCCCGCCAGCGGTCGTAGTGGCCGCAGCGTTCCATCTCGTCCACGCGGAGCTGGCCGCCCTGGATGCGGGGGTTGGAGTTCTCGATGCCGGTGGCGAAGAGGAAGGCGGGTGGTGCAGGGCGCATGCGCGCCCAACGCGCGGCGCGCGCAGCGGTGCCCTCAGCGCGTCGCGTAGACCGCGAAGCCGGTCAGCGAGCACAGCATGGCGCCGGCCGCGTCTGCCTCCTGCATGGAGCGCCACCAGGCCGCCGCGCGCGCCTCGTCCAGCCTCCCGCCATCCACCAGCGCGGCGAGGTGCTCGCGCCATCGGCCGGCTTCCGACGTCCAGGCGAAACTCGGCATGGGCAGAAGGCCTGGCACGACCTCGACGCGCGAAAAGCCCAGCGTGCGGCAGAGCCTCGGAAGCTCCAGCCCGATGACGAGGTGGCGCAGGGCGTTGCGGAACTCGGCGGCGACCATCTCCGACACCTCGCGGTCGGGGGCGTCGAAGACCAGCGTGCGGTAGTCGTATTCCTGCAGCACCGCCTGCCCCCCAGGCCGCAGCGCGCGCAGGATCTCACGGAGCACGGCCTCCGGGTCGGCGACGTGGATCAGCACGCGCTCCATCCAGCAGGCATCGAGCGAGGCGTCCGCGAAGGGCAGGGTGGAGATGTCCGCCTCGCGGAACTCGACGGGCAGCCCGGCGCCGTCCGGCCGGCCGCGGGCGAAGCCGATCATGGCGGCGCTGCGATCGAGCCCGATTGCCCGCCCGCCGCCAGGCGCCACTTGCCGCGCCAGCAGCAGCGTGTCGCCGCCGAGCCCGCAGCCGAGGTCGGCCACCGTCATGCCGGGCACGATGGCCGAGCGCCGCAGCCGCTCCTCGGAGCGGGCACGCATGTGCGGCGCCTCGGTAACCTGCTGCAGGTAGCGGATGAACTCCCCCGGATCACGTGCCGCGTCCACATCGCGGAATCCGTGCATCGCCGTGCCGGACATGGTCCTGCCGCCCCATCCCCACCCTTTTGGAACCGAGGCTGTCACATGAGGCCGAGTCCAGGCAACGAGCTCGCCCGCTACTCCCCGATGTTGAGCAGCGCGCCGCGCACACGCGCGCCCTCGAACTGGCGCAGGAACAGCCAGCCCATGCCGCCGAGCCAGACCAGGTTCAGCGCGAAAGCGGCGGCGAGGTGGCCCCAGGCGATGCGCGCTTCCAGCAGCGCGGCGCGCATGCCCTCGAAGACATGCGCGGCGGGGATCAGCAGGGCGATGGGCTCCAGCCAGTCGGGCAGGACGGAGACTGGGTAGAAGACGGCGGCGAAGGGCGTCAGCCCGAACAGCACGGACCAGGCCAGCGGCTCCGCCCCCGCGCCGTGGCGCAGGATGAGGGAGGTGACGCCGAGCGCGACGGCCCAGCCCATCATCATCAGCGCGGCGAAGAACAGCACGACCACCGGCCCCATGCGCCACAGGCCGAAATTGTAGAGCGCGAAGGCCAGCAGCACGGCGGGGATCACGCCGACCAGCATGCGGATGGCGCTGATGCCGACCAGGCCGGCGACGAGTTCCTGCGGGCGCAGCGGGCTGACGAAGACGTGGCCGAGATTGCGCGACCAGATCTCCTCCAGGAAGGAGATGGCGAAGCCCATCTGGCTGCGGATCGCCACCTCCCACAGCAGGACGCCGCCCAGCAGCACGCCGGCCGCGACGGAGGCGACGTCGTTCTGCACGCCGGCGAGATAGGCGGTGACGAAGCCCCAGACGGTCATCTGCAGCACGGGCCAGTAGACGAGTTCGAGGAGGCGCGGCCAGGAGCGGCGGTAGAGCGCGAGGTGGCGGTACATCAGGCCCCAGACGCGGCGGAGGACGAGGGCGCTCATGGGGCGTCGTCCGAGGCGGCGCTGGCCCCCACCCCGACCCTCCCCCGCAAGGCGGGGGAGGGAGAAGCGAGGGCCGGGGAGGGACCGGAGGCTCGGCGGTTCCGCGCGATGTCGAGGAACACTTCCTCCAGGTCGTCGCGGCCGTAGCGGGCCAGCAGCTCGGCGGGGCTGCCGCGGTCCACGACGCGGCCGGATTTCAGCATCAGCACCTGGTCGCAGAGGCGCTCCACCTCCGCCATGTTGTGGCTGGCCAGCAGGATCGCGCAGCCGGTCTCGGCGCGGTAGCGCTCCAGCCAGCTGCGCACCCAGTCGCCGGTGTCGGGATCGAGGCTGGCGGTCGGCTCGTCCAGCAGCAGCAGCTCCGGCGTGTTGACCAGCGCCTTGGCGAGCGCGACGCGCGTCTTCTGTCCGGCGGAGAGCTCGCCGGCCGGGCGGTCCAGCAGGTCGGCCAGGTGGAGCTGGTCCGCCAGCTCCGCGATGCGGCGCTCGGCGCGGGGCACGCCGTAGAGATGGCAGTAGACGCGCAGGTTCTCCGCGACCGAGAGGCGGTGCGGCAGCGCGACATAGGGGGAGGAGAAGTTCATCCGCGCCAGCGCCGCGAAGCGGTCCGTCGCCATGTCATGGCCGAGCGCCACGATGCGCCCGGCGGTCGGCACCAGCAGGCCGAGCAGCATGCCGATGGTGGTGGTCTTGCCGGCGCCGTTGCCACCCAGCAGGCCCCAGGTGGCGCCGCGCGGCATGGCGAAGTCGAGCGCCTCCACCGCGGGCGGGGCGTCGGGCCGGTAGCGTTTCGTCAGGCCCTGGACCTGCAGCGCGGGAGCATCGCTCATCGCCGGGGGATATGCGCCTTCGCCCGGGCCGGGCAACCGCAACGCGGGTCACGCCATGCGGCGGCGCCGCAACCCCCCCCCGGCGGAGCCGAAACCGTTCGGCGGAGCCGCAGTCCCCCGGCGGAGCCGCAGCCTTAGGTCCCGCGCCGCCGGCGCTCGACCAGCGGGCCCTGGAACAACCGGATGCCGGCCTCCCAGCCCCAGGCGATGGCGGCGGGGCGGTCCACGCCGACCAGCACAACGCGCTCCGGCGCCTCGGCCAGCAGGCGCGCCAGGCCGGGCGCCAGGCCGGCGGCGAGCGCCGGGTCCCA
>NZ_JAPSMD010000231.1 GCF_027856955.1 Falsiroseomonas oryzae
GGCAAGCGCGCCGTCCACCGTCAGCGCCGTGCCGGTGCGCAGCGCGAAGCGCCCCGCCGCGCTGCCGCGCACGGCCTGTACGGCATTCGCCGCGGCGTCGAGCCGGACGTCGCCGGCCGTGCTTGTCGCGGCCAGGCGCGGCGTGGTCAGCACCCCGCCTGCCGTCTGGCCGAGCAGGTTCGCCGCGGCGAGTTCGATGGCGGTGGTTGCCGTGATCGGCGCGGCGACCGTCAAGCCGCCGGACGAGCTGACCCGCACGCGCCCGGCATTCAGCAGCCCCGTGCTCGCGCCGCCGGGCGCGGCCAGCGCGATGTCGAACAGCCCGCCGGCCGTGCCCTCCACGTAGGCCGCCGCGATGCCGTCGTTCAGCACCACGTCGCCGGCGGTACTGCGCACCGTCAGGCGCGGCGTGGTGATGCGCCCTGCGGCGCTGCGTCCTATGCCGCTGGCGGCGCTGAGCTCGATCGAGGTGGTGGCGGTGATGGCGGCGTCGATGGTCAGCGCCCCCGGCGAGCCGATCCGGACGCGGCCGGCTTCCATCGCACCGACGCCGCCGCCCGCGGCGAGCGCCACGTCGAACAGCCCGGCTGCCGCGCCTTCCACCGACCCGGCCGCGATGCCCTGCGTCAGCACCACGTCGCCAGTGGTGGCGCGCGCGATGAACCGCGGCGTCGCGATGTTGCCGGCCGCCAACTGACCGACGCCGCCGCCGCCGAGCAGTTCCACCGAAGTTGTCCCGCTGATCGACGCGCCGAGCGTCAGGACGCCGGTCGTCCCGACCCGGACGCGGCTCCCGCTCAGCGGGCCGGTCGTCGCGCCGCCGGGGGCGGTGAGCGCAATGTCCAGCAGCCCTGCCGCGGCGCCTTCCACCGCGGGGACGTCGAGGCCGGCCAGGGTGACGTCGCCGCCGGTGCTGCGCGCGACCAGCCGCGACGCGGTTACGCCGCCACCGACGCCGCGGGTGATGTTGCCGGCCGCCATGACGTCCAGTGTCCCGACATTGATCGGGCCGGCGATGGCCATGTCGCCCGCCGTCGCGACGGCCAGCGTGCCGAGCAGGCTGCCGGCGCCGAGCGTGCCGATGCGGTTGCCCGCGCCGGTGAAACGGGCGTTCTGCGTTGTCGCGGGCAGGCCGGTATTGGCGTCCACGGCGACGCGCAGCGTGCCCGCCTCGATGGCGGCGCCCGTCGCGGCCTGGCGGATCGCATCCGTGCCGAAGCGCGCCGAGCCGAGCGCGATCTCCAGCACGCCGGCGCGCACCGGTTCGCTGACCAGCAGCGGGTCGGCGGCGAGCGCCGCGCTGTCGGCGCGGGACGCCAGCATCAGCCGCCCGGCCACGTCCGACCGGCCGAGCGCGCGCACGAAGTTCCGCGGGTTGTCGAGGATCGCATCGCCCGCGGTGGTGCCGACGCGCAGCAGCGGCGTCTCGATGGCGCGCGGCGTGCCGGCGGTGCCCGTCGCCTGGGTGATGCCGGTGCCGGCCGCCAGCGTCACGCTGCTGGTGCCGCGCAGGTCGCCGTCGAGGAACAGCGCGCCGGTGGAGCCGATGCGCAGCGTCGGGGCGGTGGCGCCCTGCACCGTCAGCAGCGACGCCGTCGCGGCGACGTCCGCGCTGGTGGCGGCGAAGACATCCAGTTGCGCCGCGGTGATGCCGGAGGTCAGCTCCACCCGCCCGCCGCTGCTGCCGAGCGCGAGGCGCCCGGTCTGCAGCGCCAGGGCCGGGCCGCCCAGTATGTCACCGACGACGTTGATCTGCAGGGTCCGGGCGTCGCCGGCCTGCGTGACGACGATCGGCCCGTCCAGCAGCAGCGGGCCGCTGTTGTTGCGGATGGTCGCGCTGCCGACTGCCCGCAGTTCCCGCACCGTGCCGATGGCGTTGGTGCCATCGATGTTGACCAGTCCGCCCGCAACCACCCGCAGCACTGGCGTGACCAGGCTGGACGCGCCGAGGATGCCGGCGCTGCGCAGCTCGATCTCCGGCGCGCTGATCCCGTTCGTGCCCATGCCGCTGACGCCCGGCACGCCCAGGCTGTCCACCACGATGAAGCTGCCCGTGGCCGAGCCCGAGAGGCCGGGGATGCGGTTGCCCGGCTCCGCCACGCGCACATTGCCGCCGCCGGCATTCAGCACCAGCCCGGCGGCTATGCCCGGGCTCCCCGCGGGCTGCGTGATGCCGCCATCCGTCGAGGTCAGGCGCAGCGTCAGGCTGGGCGGCGACTGCCCGCCGGGGAAGGTGGAGGGGAAGGGGCCCACGACCTCCAGGGTGCCGGACGTGACGATGCGGAACTCGTTGCTCTCGTAGTAGCTGCTGCTGCCGAGCCGCCCGATGCGGTTGCCGTTGCCGTCGAGCCGTGCTTCCGCCAGCGCGGAGCCGACCGAGAAGCGGACCTCGTTCGCCGTCACCCCGGCGCCGTTGGCGTTCTGCCGGACACCGGCATGGGAGTCGAGCTGCACCAGCGCCGCGGAGAGTGGCGCGGTGATCTGCAGCGGGTTGCTGCCTTCGGGCAGGTTGATCGGCACCACCAGCCGGAAGGTGCCGCCGGCGCTGCCGCCGGCCAGGTTGCGGAGGCGGTTGCCGCCGCCGGACAGCAGCACGTCGCCGGCCGTGCTCGTCGCCAGCAGCGTCTCCGCGCGCAGCCCGCCATGCGTCGTGGCCTGCGCGATGCCGGCCCCCGCACGGAGCTCGATCCGCGTGCCGGTGCGGTCGGGGCCGCCCGCGACGAGCTGGCCCAGGTCGATCGTGCCGGATTCCAGCGCGATGGCGCGGCCCGCCGTGACGGCGAGCGTCGTGCCCAGCGTGGTCTGGATGTCGCCGCGCAGCGTCACGTCGCCATCGGCCGCCAGCGTCACGTTGCGCGCCAGCATGGAGGACGTGCCGGTGACCAGGTTGCCGCCCGTCCGCAACGAGATGTCGGTCCGCGCCAGCGGGCTCGCGCTGTTCAGCGCACCCGCGATCTCCATGTCGCCGGCGGAGACGATGGTGATGCCGGGGGCGGTGAGCGCGGCCAGCACGTCGATCGCGTTGCCGGCCCGGTCCAGCGTGACCGCGCCGCTGGTCGTCACCTCCAGCCGCCCGACATCCAGCGCGCCGCCGGGCTGCGTGATCGCGCCGCCGGTGTTCAGCACGAGAAGCGGCGCCGTGACGGAGCCGGTCAGCGCCAGTGCGCCATTCGTGGCGATGCGCGCGGCCGTGCCGGCGGAGACGTCCCCGAGCGTCGGGATCGGGTTCGCCGCCTGGTCCAGCCCGATCGCCCGGCCGGCCGAGACCGCGAGGCTGCCGGTCAGTGCGCCTGCGGTGGTCTGGGTGACGTCGCCGCTGCGCCCGCGCAGCGTCATCGCACCGCTGACAGGCGCCTCGACGGACAGCGAGGTCGCGTCCAGCACCACCTCCGCGCCGGTGACCGCACCGGTCACGCGCAGCGCGCGCGTGCTGAACAGCCCGAAGCGGCCGCCGCTCGCGCCGCTTGCGCCCAGCGCGTCCACGGTGTTGCCGAAGTCCAGCGCCACCGTCGTGCCGCTGGCGCGCAGCAGCGGCGTGATGAGGCCGGCGACGGACTGGGTGATGGCGCCCGCGATGTCGAGCCGGATCTCCGGCGCCTGCACGTTGCCGGCGATGTCGAGCGGCCCGCTGCCGGAGAGCTGGAACAGCCCGCCGATGCGCGATGCGCCGAGGCCGCGCACGGCATTGCCCGGCAGGGTCAACGTGACCGCACCGCTGGTGTCGAGGCGCAGCGTCTCGGCCGCCACCGTCGCGCCGGACGCCTGCGTCACCGTGCGGCCGGTGCCGGTCGTGGCCAGGTGCACCAGGCGGCTGGACAGCGGCGCCTCGACGCTCAGCGCCAGCATCGTGCGGATGCTCACTTCGTCGGCGGCGCTGATCGTGCCGAGCCGGCGGATCTCGTTGCCGGTGAAGAAGCCGGTGGAGTCGGTGTATTCGAAGCCGGTCAGCCGCACCGTCCCGCCGGCGGCCGTGGCGTGCAGCGTGCCGGACACCCACAGCCCCGCCAGGCTCGACGCCTGGGTGATGTTGCCCCCGGCCGAGAGGAAGGCCGTGCCGGCGGAGGACAGGCCGGCGATCTCCAGGTCGCCCTGGGTGGACAGCCGCAGCGTGCCCTGGACATTGGCGCCGCCGAGTTCCCCGTTGCCCAGCCGCGCGAAGCTGTTGCCGGGGTCGGTCAGCGTCACGTCGCCGCGGCTGGCGACGAACAGGCGGTCGGCGGTGACCGGCGCGGTCTGCGTGATGCTGCCGCGCGTCGTGATCTCCAGCGTGCCGGCGCTGACCGGGCCGGTGATGGCGAAGGGCGCGGCGTTGTTCGCCTCGACATAGAGCCGTCCGCCCACCGTGCTGGCACCGAGCTGCGAGAGGCTGTTGCCGTAGAGCGGCGTGGTCAGCCGTGGCGTGCCCGGGCCGAAGCCCGAGAGCTCCACATTGCCGGGAGTGGCGACGCGCAGCTGGGTCGCGGTGATCGGCGCGGGCGGGGCGCTGCCGCCGGTGGACAGCGCCTGGGTGATGTTGCCGCCAGCCGTCAGGTCCAGCGTCGCAACGCTGACCGCGGCCTGGAGATGCAGGGCACCGCCGGTTCGCAGCGTCAGCGTGCGCCCGCCGGTCAGCGTGACGGCGCCGAGCCCGCTGATCGCATTCTCCGTGCTGGCGAGCGTGACATCGGCGGGCGCCGTCAGCTCCAACCGTGCCGTCGTGATGCCGGCGCCGCTGGCCGATTGCGTGATGCCGCCGCCATTGGCGACCAGACGCAGCGTGCCGGCCCCGACCGGCCCGGTGATCGCCAGCGCCCCGGTGGTGCGCAGCGAGAGAAGGCCGGCGACGCTGCTCTGCGCCAGGGCGGGCGTGGCGTTGTTCTGCGCCAGCACCGCATCGCCGGTCGTCGTTGCCACGCGCAGCCGCGGCGTGGTCAGCACGCCACCGGTCTGGCTGATGCCGGTCCCGCCGGTCAGCGCGATACCGGTGGCGGCGGAGAGGTTGGCGTTGAGCGTCAGCGTGCCGGTCGTGCCGGCATCGATCTCCGGCGCGGTGATCGCGCCGAGGGTAAGCGCGCTGCCGCCGGTGATGGCGCGGAACAGCGTGGTCGCGCGGCCCTGCAGCGTCGCCGCGGCGAGCGCACCGTTCACGGAGACCTGGGCGCCGGCGCCGTCGGCGTTGAGCTCCAGCACGCCGGTCGCGCCGGTCAGCGCCGGGCCGGCGCCGATGCTGCCGGTGTTGGTCACGACGATGCGCCGCAGCGCCCCGTTCGCGCTGACGTCGATGGCCTCGTCCAGCGTCAGCGCCCGGCCGTTGGTCAGCAGCAGCTCCCCGCGGGCGGAGGAAGCGCCGAGCGTGCCGACCGCGTTCGTCGTGCCGTTCAGCCGCACCGCGCCGCCAGCGGCGACGCGCAGCGTGTCGGCCGTGATCACCGCGCCCGCGCCGGCCTGGGTGATGTCGCCGGCGTTGCGCAGCTCCACCACGGGGGCGGCAATCGGGCTGGTGATGACCATGGCGGCGCTCTGCGCGCCGGTCACGCGGAAGATCCCGCCGGCCGAGCCCTGCGGCGACTGGATGGCGTTGCCGATGCCGTCCAGCAGCACGTCGCCCGCCGCGCTCAGCACCAGGTTGTTCGCCGTGATCCCCGCCCCGGTCGCCGCCTGGGTGATGGAGCCGGTGACGGAGGTCAGGCGGATCGCCGCGCCGCTCTGGTTGAAGAAGGTCGCGTTGCCGAGCGGCCCGGTGACCTGCAGGTCGCCCTCGGTGACGAAGGTGAAGTTCGCCCCGGGGTCGCCCGCGCCCAGCCGCGCCACGGCGTTGCCCGTGGCGTTGAGCGTCACCGTGTTGCCGGAATCGATGCGTAGTTCCCGCGCGGCGATGGTGCCGGCCGACTGCTGCGTCGCGCCGAAGACATTGAGCGTCACCGTGCCGTCCGGCGCGGCGATCGCGCCGGCGATGGTCAGCGGCACCGTGCCTGGCCGCAGCGTGATGTCGCCGCCCGCCGTCGCGCCGTCCAGCCGGGCGAAGGCGTTGCGCGTGTCGGAGCGGCTGCCGCCGCCGTCGAGCAGGATGCTGCCGGTGCCGGCGCTCGCCGTCAGCCCGAAGGTGCGGATGCCGCCATGCCCGGCTTCCTGCGTGACGGAGCCGCCGGCGCGCAGCGTGACGGTGCTGGTGGTGCTGAAATCCGCCTCCAGCGTCGCGGAGCGCAGCACGATGTCGGTGCCGGCGTCCAGGGTCAGCGCCGCCAGAGAGCGCAGCCGCGCGCCGACTCGGATCGCGCCGCCTGCGACCAGCTCGATGCCGGTCGAGGTGATCGCGGCCGCCGGGTCGGCGAAGCCGATGTCGAGGTCGCCGTTGCTGCGCATCCGCAGCGTGCCGTTCACGCCGCCCGCGCCGATCTCGCCGCGGCTGAACAGGCTGCCGGCGATGTCGAGGTCGAGGCGGCGGTCCGCGGTGATGCGGGCGGGCAGCGATGCGTTGCCGCTGTCGTTCACCAGGCCCGCACCGGCGCCGGTGGTCACGATGCGCAGGATGCCGACATTGCCCGTGGAGATCTCGCCGCGGTTCACCACGCCGCCGCCGGCCGTCAGCTTCACGCCTTCCCAGTCCGGGTCGAAGGGATTGGGCGAGAGCGCGCGCATCAGGCTCCGCACCGTCTCGCCCGGCAGGCCGTTGACGATCTGCCCGCCGGCGGTGACGGAGAGCCGCGGCAGCCCGGCCGGGATGACGGTGAGGAAGTTGGAGAAGCCGATCTGGCCACCGGCGCTGTTCACCACGTCGGTCGCGGCGTTCACCTCGGTCCAGCCATGGCCGCCGATGAAGCCGCCCTGGTTGCGCACCGCGCCGCCGGGCAGGGCGGTGCCGCCGGCATCGCGGAACAGCGGCGCGCCGCCCGGCTCTGCGATGCCGCGCGCATCCACCCGCACCCCGCCGCCCAGCACCAGCCCGGTGCCGACGCCGAATCCGGTGATCGCGCCGGTGTTGACCACCTCCGTTCCGGACACCAGCAGCACCGCGGGCCCGGTGCCGTTGCCCGAGGGGTTGGGCTGGGTGCTGCTGAACCCGTTGATCGTGCCGGCATTGGTGATCGTGCCCGGCGCCGTGATGCGCACGCCATGCGTGCCCGCGACGCTGTTGCCGGCGGCGATGCTGGCGCCCGCCACGTTCTCCACGCCCGCGGCTGACGTGACGGTCGCGACCCGGTAGGCCCGGATCGTGCCGCGGTTAACGATGCCCGCGCCGCCCGCCGGCACCGTCAGCGTGCCGAAGGGCAGCTGGCCCGTGGTGTCCAGCCACAGCCAGCCGCTGTCCGTCTGGCTGGCGACCTGCCCGGCCTCGATCAGCGCGCCCGCCGCGTTCTCGATCCCGCCGGGCGCGCGCACCAGCAGCGAGGCGCCGGCCGCCTCCGCCGCGGGATCGGCGACGTTCCCCCCGATCTCGCCGGCGTTGAAGACGGTGGCGGCCTCGACCCGCACGGCGGCCGCGGCGTTCCAGCCGATGGATCCGGCCCCGTTCACCAGTTCGCGCGGCGTGGCGACGCGCACCGTGCCGCCGCCCCAGACGCGCGCCAGGTTGGCGAAGGGCAGGCCGGCGACGGCGTTGCCCGCCGCCACGAGCAGGTCGTTGCCGACGCCGTCGAAGCGCAGCGCGGCGCGCGGGGCGAAGTCCGCCACGCGGTTCGCCGGCCCGACATAGACGAAGTTGTTGTCCGACCCGACGGTGACCGGGCCGGTGGAGGTGAAGGGGGCGAACACCGCCACCGCGCCGTTCAGCACGTTCGGGTCCGTCGTGGCGCCCGTCGCGCGCAGCCGCGCAAAGGTGGGGGAGGTGATGGCGTTGCTGCCCGCCCCGGTCGGGCCGGCGATCACGATCCCGCCCGCCGTCACATCCAGCCCGGTGCGGTAGGTGGTGAAGGGCGCGTTGCTCTGGAAGCCGCCGCGCACCTCGAACAGCCCGGCGGTTTCAACAGCAAGCCGGCCGTTGATGTTCACGTCGCCGCCGATGAACACGCCGCTCCGCCGGTCCGCGCCGGGGTTCAGCGGATCGAGGGGCAGCTGCGCCGTGGTGGTGGATCGCGTGCGCAGGGTCAGGTCGTCGCCCTTGCCGAAGTTCCCCGGCATCTCCAGCCGGCGCCCGGCCTCCACCGTCAGCGGCGCGTTGTTGAAGGCGACGGTGGCGTAGCTGATCTGCGACTCCCCGGCCGGCACCGTGCCGAGCGAGAAGGTCCCGTTCGGCATCAGCCGCACGCGGTCGCCGCCCGCCACCAGCGCCTCGCCGCTGGTGACGCCCTCGGCGCTGGTGGCGCCGACGGCGTTGAGGAACGAGTCCACCACCACCTGGCCGGGCGAGGTGACTTCCACATAGCCGCCCGCACCGCCGACGATGGCGCCGGGCGATCCGGACACGCCGCCGCGCGCGAAGATGCCGCCGAGCGCGTCCGCGCGGTCCGTCGCGGCGACGATCACCTCGCCGCCCGCGCCTTCGCCGCTGCCGCCGGTCTGCCGCTCGGTGCCGGTGCCGCCGACCCGGCCATCGGCGAAGACGCGCGAGCCCGGCTGCAG
>NZ_JAPSMD010000232.1 GCF_027856955.1 Falsiroseomonas oryzae
GCCGAGCACCAGCGGGACGCCCGGCTGGCCGCCGCGACCGTCACGTCGCTGCGCCGGCTGCTGTCCGGCGCCGACGTCACGCGCGCCGAGATGGACGCCGCCGCGTGCTTCGCGCGGCTGCATCGCCTGCACCTGGAATCCGAGGAGGCCGTCGTGACGCCGCTGGCGCGCGCGGTGCTGCCGGCGCAGGCCACGCAGCAGCTGGCGCAGGAGATGGCGCGGCGGCGCGGCCTGGTCGGCTCTTCCCTCGTTCCCTCGCCTCCGGAGCCCTGAGCAGATGGACATGCACCAGCCTGGCGGCCACGGCGCGCTCGGCCGACTCGTCGCCGGCTTCGACCGCTTCCGGCAGGACCATTTCGAGGCGGACCACGACCTCTACGACCGGCTGCTGGACGGGCAGCAGCCGGAGGTGCTGGTGATCGCGTGCTCCGACAGCCGGACCGACCCGGCCATCATCTGCGGCGCACGGCCGGGCGACCTGTTCGTCGTGCGCAACGTCGCCGCGCTGGTGCCGCCGCCGAGCACGGACGGCGCGCCGCACGGCACCGCCGCGGCCATCGAGTTCGGCGTGAAGGCGCTGGGCGTGCGCGACGTGGTCGTGTTGGGCCACTCCTTCTGCGCCGGCGTGCGCTGCATGCTGGACCACGACCACGGCGCGCAGCGCTTCGACTACGTCTCCGACTGGGTCGAGGTGGCGCGAGAGGTCCGCGCCGAGATGGACGGCCTGGTGACGGAGGCCGAGCGCGTCCTGGTCGCCCGCCGGGCGGAGCAGGCCGCGGTGCTGACCAGCCTGCGCCACCTGGCCGCCTACCCCTTCGTGGCGGAGCGCGTGGCCGCGGGCACCCTGTCGCTGCATGGCTGGTACTTCCATTTCGGCTGGGGCGTGCTGCAGGCCGCGGCCGGGCCCGAAGGCCCGTTCCGCCAGCTCGACGCCGGCGAGCAGCCGCTCCCGGCCATCGGCCGCGCAGCCGAACCGCGCGCCGTGCGTTGCCCTGTGGCGTGACCTTCAGGGAGGGATCGGCGATGGATGGCGCAAGGGAACTTCCGGCTGCGGCCGGCGAGGTGGCGAAGACCTATCCGGAGGTGTGGCGCGCCTTCGCCGCGCTCGGCGCCGCCTGCGCGGAAGCCGGGCCGGTGGCGGACGATTCACTGCGCCTGGTGAAGCTGGCGCTGGCGATCGGCGCCGGGTCCGAAGGCGGCGTCCACTCGCATTGCCGCCGCGCGCTGGAGGAGGGCATGCCGCCGGAGGCGCTGAAGCAGGTCGCGCTGCTGGCGATCCCGACGCTCGGCTTCCCGCGCGCGGTCGCGGCGCTGACCTGGATCGAGGACATCACGGATCCCGAAATGCGGGGACACGCCGCCCGGCGCTGATCATCCCGGCGGCAGCGGCGAGACGCCGATCGCCGCCGGGTGCAGCGCCAGCAGCAGCAGCCAGGCCAGCAGGCCGAGCGCGATGCGTGTCGCGCCCGGCGGCGATGTCGGCCGCCACCGCCCGTCCAGCAGCGCCGCGAGCGGCCAGCCGGAGCTGCGTGCCGCCAGCCGCGCCCATTCCGCCTCGCCCAGCTGGCGCCGCCTGCGGCGGTCCAGCACGCGCATGCTCAGCACCGCGAAGGCCGCGAAGCTGCCGAACAGCAGCACATGCGCGAAGTTGCCGTTCGCCACTGCGTGCACGCCCGCCCAGATCGCGATGGCGAGCAGCAGCGGGTGCCGCGACACGCCGACGATGCCCGGCCGCGCCGGGTCGTAGCCCCGCGCGGTGCCGCCGAAGGACAGCGGGTTGGGTGCCCCGAGAGCGCAGGCCGCCAGCAGGCAGGCCAGCGGCATGGCGAGGTTCGCCAGCCAGGCCTGCCAGGCCGCATAGGGCCAGAGCAGCACGAAGGGCGCACGCCCCGCCGCGACGACCAGCCAGGCCAGGATCACGAGCGACATCGCGCTGTAGCCGATGAGGTAGCCGCGCTCCCCGAGCGCGGCGACCAGCCGCCGGCGCACCGGCGGCCGTGCCGGCAGCGCATGCGACAGCAGGAAGATGAGAAAGGCGGCCGCGAATTCGCCCCAGCCGGCCAGGCTCGCGCCCAAGCTCAGGCGCCCTTGGGCCGGAAGGCCACGCAGGCAGCGGGGTCGGTGTCCAGCCGCGGACCACCGATTAGGTCGATGCAGTAGGGGATCGCCGGGAACACCGCATCCAGGCATTCGGCGATGGCCGAGGGCTTGCCGGGCAGGTTCACGATCAGGCTGCGCCCGCGCGTGCCCGCCGCCTGCCGCGACAGGATCGCCGTCGGCACGGCACGCAGCGAGACCGCGCGCATCAGCTCGCCGAAGCCCGGCAGCATGCGCTCGCACACCGCTTCCGTGGCCTCCGGCGTCACGTCCCGCGGCGCCGGGCCGGTGCCGCCGGTGGTGACGATCAAGGGGCAGCCTTCAGCATCGGCCAGTTCGCGCAGCGCCGCCTCGATGGCCGATCGCTCGTCCGGCACCAGGCGGCGCACCGCGCGCCAGGGCGTCGCCAGGATGCGCGCCAGCGCCGCCTCGATGCCCGGCCCGCCCTGGTCGGCGTAGATGCCGCGGAAGGCGCGGTCAGAGACGGTGACGACGCCGATCGGCATGGCCGCCGGCGCCGTCGCGCCCGGTGCGTCGCTCATCCCGGCTCTCCGTCCACGCGCGGTCTGACCAGCATGGGGCCCTGGGAGACCAGGAGCAGGCCGAAGGCGGCAAGCCGGCACTGGCCCAGCGTGCGCAGCCCGTGCCAGCGCGGGAGCCGTAGCGCCACCAGCAGCGCGGCCAGCGCCGCCAAACCGCCGGCCAGCGCAGGGGGCACGGCGCTCATGCCGTGTAGCGCGGGAAGAGCACGTTGTTCTCCAGGTGGATGTGCTCCATCAGGTCGTCGGCGAACTTCCGCGTGCCGGCATAGAGCGCGCGCCAGCTGTTGCAGGCGCCCGCGGGCGGCACGTGCCCCTGCGTGAGAGCTTCGATCTCGCGCAGCCGCTCGCCGTGGTCGTCGTGCTCGTCGCGCATGATGGAGATCGGCATGGCGAGGTGCCGCTGGCCGGCGAGGATCATCGGGAAGAGGCCCTGCTCCTCCTTCTGCATATGCGCCTCCATTTCGTAGAGGATGCGCTCCAGCAATGCTGCCAGGCCGCGTGGCGCGTCCGGGTGGTCGCGATGAACTGCTTCGACGCGCCGGGCCAGCCGGACCAGTTCCGGCACTTCGGCGCGGTGCACGGCGTGGTAGCGGTCCAGGATCAGGCGTACCAGCGTGGCGTCGTCCTGCGGCTCCTCGGCATCGGGCCGGTCCAGAGCGGCCAGTTCCGCCGCGATCGCCGGCAGGCGATCCGGGCCGGCCGCATCGGCCAGCACGGCCTGGCCGCCGCAGCAGAAATCCAGCTTGTGGCGGCGGAACACCGCGGTCGCGCCGGGCAGGCTCGTCGCGATCTCTCCCAGGCTGCGGCCGGCCAGGGCGGCGGCTTCGGTGGCGCTCATGCGGGGCTTCCTTGCGCCATGCGGCGCGTTGCGGCCGGCAGCGGAAGCGGGACCAGTCCCATCTCCAGGCTGCGGGCGATCCGGCGGGCGCGGTCCAGCATGTGGGCCGCGCCCTCCTCGGTGAGTTCGGCACGCGCGACGCGCTCGAAGAGGTCCAGCCAGCGCGCGAAATGGGCGGGCGTCAGCGCGAGATGCGCATGCGCCTGCATCGGCTGGCCGTGATAGCCGCCACGCATCAGCGCGACCGAGCCCCAGAAGCGCGTGATGGCCGCGATGTGCCGCTCCCAGTCCGCGACGTTGGCGAAGGCGGGGCCGAGCAGCGCATCGGCGCGGGCGGCGCCGTAGAAGGCGCGCAGGAAGCGTTCGATCACGGCGTCGTCGAGGCCGGTGCGCGCTTCGATCTCGCGCGCGAGGGCGGCACGGCGGTCCGGACCTTCGGGGATGGGCGGCGAGGCGTTCAAAGTGGAATCTCCAATACCAGTTACCTTCGGTCGGAATTCTGGTATCGTCAATACCAATTTCAGAGTTCCAGCTTCGGGAAGCCCCCTGCCGTGCGCCTGCTCGCCTCCACCGATTTCGCGCTGCGCGTGCTGATGCGCTTGGGCGCCGAGCCGGCCCGGCACCGCAGCACGGAGGCGCTGGCCGGCGAGGTCGGCGTCCCGCGCAACCATCTGCACAAGATCGTGCAGGACCTGGCGGCGGCCGGGCTGGTGCGGACGCTGCGCGGGGCGCGCGGGGGCGTGCTGCTGGCCCGGGCGCCGGCCGAGATCAGCCTGGGCGCCGTGGTCCGTCACCTCGAACAGGGGCAGTCGCTGGTGGAGTGCTTCCGCCCGGATGGCGGCGCCTGCTGCCTCTCGCCGGATTGCCGGCTGCGCGGCGTGCTGTGGCGCGCGCGGGAGGCGTTCCTCGCAACGCTGGACGGCACCACGCTGGCCGACTGCCTGCCGGCGCGGCCGGCGCCCGTCCGCGTCGCCTGAGCGCCGCCCCGCATGTCGGGCGCCCGGTTCAGACCTCCGGGCCTAGCCCGCGGTCGCCCTGAGTGTGCGCACCGAAGGTGGGCACGGCGAAGGGCGTGAATCGCCGGGCCAGAGAAGCGAGACCGGCTTAGCCCTGAACACAGTCAGGGCTAAGCCGGTCTAACGGCCCTGCGGTCATCGGGGCGAGTCAGTCCGGCCGGGTCAGCGCCGCGTCGAATTGCGCCAGCGCGTCGTCCAGCAGCGTCGGCAGCCGCGCGGCCGCGGCCTGCGCCGCGGCGCGATTGCCGCCGAAGGCCGCATGCTCCAGCGCGCCGAGCGTCTGCGCGAGCTCCGTCGCGCCGAGCAGCGCGGCTGCCGATTTCAGCGCATGCGCCTCCCGCCCTGCGTCCGCCAGGCTGCGCTGCGCCACGGCGTGCAGCGCCCGCGGCACGCCGGCCGTCGCGCTGTCGCGGAACAGCCGGATCGCCTGCGCGGTCGCCTCTGCGCCGATCGCGTCCAGCAGCTCCGCCAGGGCGGGGCCGGGTGCGGGCGATGTCGGGGCACCCTGTGGGACGGCGAGCATCAGGCGGCTTCCTCCAGCCCGACCTGCGGCGCCACGTGGCCGCCCGCCGCCTGGTCCAGCCAGCCGATGAAGCCGGGCAGCGGCATGGGATGGCCGATCAGGAAGCCCTGGGCGACGTCGCAGCCCATCTCCGCGAGCAGCTCCAGGCTCGCTTCCGTCTCGACGCCTTCCGCGACGGTGCGCAAGCCGAGCGTCTTCGCCAGCCCCACCACGGCGCGGGTGATCAGCGTCGCGTCGCGGTCATGCGGCATGCCGGAGACGAAGCCGCGCTCGATCTTCAGCTCGGAGAACGGCATCCGGTAGAGCTCCGCCAGCGAGGAATAGCCCGTCCCGAAATCGTCCATGGAAAGCGAGAAGCCGCGGATGCGCAGCCGCGCCAGCGCGGTGGTGACGTTGGCGGTGTCCGCCATCGCGGCGGTCTCCGTCACCTCCAGCGTCAGGGCGCCGGGGTCGATGCCGGCCTGCGCGACCAGGTCGGCGATGCGCTCGGCGAAATCGGGCTCGCCCACGCAGCGCGCCGAGACGTTCACCGCCACGCCGACGTCATGCCCGAGCCGGCGCCATGTCGCGCAGTCGCGCGCCGCGCGTTCCACCATCATGAAGGTCAGCGGCGTGATCGAGGCGCCGGATTCGGCCAGCGGCAGGAATTCCCCCGGGCCCAGCGTGCCGCGCGTCGGGTGTTCCCATCGCACCAGCGCCTCGGCGCCCACCGGCACGCGGTCCGCGATGCGCAGCTTGGGCTGGTAGTACGGCACCAGCTGCCCGGCGCCGAGCGCCTCGTCCAGGTCGCGGTCGCGGATCGGCAGCGCCTTGGAGGCCGCGTCGCGCAGCGCCGCCATCAGCTCCGCCGGGCCCGCCGGCTTGCGCAGCGGATCGAGCATGGTGAGCCCCAGGCTGCGCCCGATCCGCACCGCGCTGCCCAGCACGCGGTGGTCGAGCCCGCTGGAGACGATCAGCGGCACGCTGCAGCGCCGCCGCGCCAGGCCCTGCAGCACGGCGATGCCGTCCGAATCGCCGATCGCCAGGTCCACCACGACGAGGTCCGGCTGCTCCCGCGCCGAAGCCTCGAGGAAGGCGGCGGGCGAGGCGAAGCCTTCTGCGCGGAAGCCGAGCCGCTCGCCCACCTTGCAGACCAGCGTGCGCGTCACCGTGTCGTCGTCCACGACGTGCAGCACCGGCAGGGACGTCGGGCGCGCAGCGGATGCGGGGGGCTCGGCCATGCCGGGACATGACCATGCCCGCGGTTAACGATCGGCTGACGGCACGCAGGCCGGCGGCGCTACGCCGCGGCCAGCCCCCGCTTGCGCAGCAGCGCGTCCACCTTCGGCTCCCGCCCGCGGAAGGCGACGTAGAGCTCCATCGGGTCGCGCGTGTCTCCCGCGGCGTAGATGGCCTTAAGCCGCGCGGCGAGCTCCGGGTCGAACGGGTCGCCGGCTTCCTCGAAGGCCTCGAAGCCGTCGGCGTCCAGCACCTCCGCCCAGAGGTAGAAGTAGTAGCCCGCCGCATAGCCGCCGCCGGCGAAGAGATGGCCGAAATGGATGGGACGATGGCGCAGCCCGATGGCCTCCGGCATGCCGATCCGGTCCAGGAAGGCCTGCTCGAAGGTCTCCAGCTCCAGCGACTCCGGTTCGGGGTGGCGGTGCAGCGCGAGGTCGATCAGCGCCGAGGCGACGTATTCCACCGTCGCGAAGCCCTGTCCCTCGTTGCGCGCCGCCAGCAGCTTCTCCAGCACCTCCTCCGGCAGCTGCTCGCCGGTCTCGTGGTGGCGGGCATGGGTGCGCAGCGTCTCCTTCACGCTGAGCCAGTGCTCCAGCACCTGGGACGGGAACTCGACGAAGTCGCCGAGCACCGCGGTGCCGGATTGCGAAGGGTAGCGCGCCGTGCTGAGCAGGCCGTGCAGCGCGTGGCCGAATTCGTGGAACAGTGTGCGCGCCTCGTCGAAGGACAGCAGCGTGGGCGACGACTTCGCGACGTTGTTGTTGTTGACGATGATGGGCGCCACCCTGCCATCCAGCGAATCCGCCACGCGGAAGCTGCTCATCCAGGCGCCGGAGCGCTTGCCCGCGCGGGCGTAGTTGTCCAGCAGGAACACGCCGCGATGCGCGCCGTCGGTGTCCTTCGCCTCGAAGGCGCGGACATCCGGGTGGTAGACCGGGATGTCGCGGCGCTCCTCGAAGGTCACGCCGAACAGCCGCTCCGCCGTGGCGAAGACCGCGCGCAGCATGGCTTCCAGCTCGAAATAGGGCTTGAGGGCTGCGCCGTCGAAATCGTGCTTCGCCTTGCGCGCCCGCTCCGCCCAGAAGCGCCAGTCCCAGGCCTCGACCGGCTCGTTCTGGCCCCCGGCGCGGGCCAGGGCCTGCAGCTCCGCCCGCTCCGCCGCGGCGCGCCGCTTCGCCGGTTCCCAGGCGGCGCGCAGCAGCGCCTCCGCCGCGTCCGGATGCTTCGCCATGGTGTCGGCCAGCCGGTACTCGGCGTGGTCGGCATGCCCCAGCAGCCGCGCCCGTTCCGCCCGCAGCGACAGGATCTCCCGCACCAGCGCCGCATTGTCCCGCTCGGGGTGCAGCGCGCCGCGCGCCACCCAGGCGCGCCAGGCTTTCTCCCGCAGGTCGCGCCGTTCGGAGAAGGCCAGAAACGGCTCCACCGACGACCGCGAGAGGGTGATGACATAGCCCTCGACCCCGCGCTCCCGCGCTGCCTCCCGCGCGGCGGCGCGGGCGAAGTCCGGCAGGCCGGCGAGGTCGGCCTCGGCCAGCACCATCTGCCAGTCGTTCTCGTCGGCCAGCACGTTCTGCCCGAAGGCGGTGTGCAGCGTGGCGAGCCGGGTCGAGATCTCCGTCAGCCGCGCCCGGGCCGCCTCGTCCAGCGCGGCGCCGGCGCGCAGCAGGTTCATGTGCAGCCGTTCCAGCAGGCGCAGCTGGTCGGGCTCCAGCCCCGGCGCGGCGCGGCGTGCATGCAGCTCGGCGACGCGGCGGAAGATGCCGGGGTCCAGCACCACCTCCATCCGGTGCCGCGCCAGCTTCGGCGCGATGTCGCGCTCCACCGCCTGCAGCGCGTCCGTGGCCTGGCTGGCGGCGAGGTTGAAGAAGGTCGCGGCGATGCGGGTCAGCAGGGCGCCGGCGCGTTCCAGCGCCTCCACCGTGTTGGCGAAGGAGGGCGGCGCGGGATCCCGCGCGATGGCCGCGACCTCGTCCCGGTGCGCCGCCATGGCAGCCTGGAAGGCCGGGGGGAAATGCGCTTCCTTGATGCGGTCGAAGGGCGGCACGCCGAAGGGCGTGGTCCAGGGTTCCAGCAGGGGGTTGTCGCTCATCGCCCCTATCTGGCGCCGGGTTCAGCCTTCGTCCAGCGCGCGCCGCAGCCGGTCCAGCAGCGCCGCGCGGGTGCGGTCGTCGCCGGCCTTCTCCAGCGCCTCCTCGATGCCCAGCAGCAGCGCGGCGCGGGCGTTGTGCCAGTCCGGCCGGCCGACCGTCTCCGGCCGCAGCCGGCGCTGCGCGACCGCCTCGGCGCGCCGCGGC
>NZ_JAPSMD010000233.1 GCF_027856955.1 Falsiroseomonas oryzae
CGCCCCGCCAGCCGCGCCGCGGCGAGCGCCGCAGAGCATCTCACCGCGCGCGGGGTCGCGCGGGGTCGCGCGGGCTGCGGCGCAGCGCGGCCTCGACCAGGGGCACGCCGCGCGCGGGATTGCCATGCAGCGACTCATCGAGGCCCAGCCAGGCCAGCGTCACCGCGCCATTCGGATTGAGCGTGTTGGCATGGGGCAGCGCGACGAGTCCCGCCGCCGCATCCTGCGCCATGAAGGCCAGCAGCCCCTTCTGCCGCCAGGCGTGATGGTCCTGCGGGTCGAGCGCGATAGCCGCCCCGGCCGCTGCCAGCCCCGCGGCGACGGTCGCGGCGAAATCCTCCGCGGTGCCGTGATAGGCATGCCACCACGCCATCGCCGCGAGCACGCGATGCGCCAGCCCGCAGGCGGGATCGGCCGCCAGCGCCGCCGCCTGGTCGCGCGGGGCGCGGTCGAAGGCCATCTCCCCGGCCGACATCACCGACCACGCCGCCTGCGCGCGCCCGAAGGCGCCGAGTTCCGCCGGCAGCGCGCGGCGCAGGCGCTGACACTCCGCGCCCTCGATCTGCGGCGCCAGCGCGGCGACGATCCCCGCGGTGATGCGCTCCTGCATCGCGAAGGGGTCCTCGAGCGGTCCGTCGAATTTCTCCGCCCAGACATGGCCGCCCCCCCCGGCCTCGATCAGCTCCGCCGTGGCGCGAACCCGCCCGCCGGCGACGCGGACACTGCTGTCGACGACGTAGCGCACGCCGAGCGCTCGGGCGATCTCGCGCACGTTAGTGGCCTAGCTGTCGTTGCTATGGAGGTTGTCCCTCGGCCCATTCGTCGTTGGTCTCAAGCATCTGGGCGCCGACGAGCCTGCTGACGACCTCGTCGTTGGGAAAGATGCCGACGACATCGGCGCGGCGCTTCACCTCCCTGTTCAGACGCCCCATAGGGTTGGTACTGGCAATCTGCGGCCAGTGGTCCTTGGGGAAGTCCATGTAGGCGGGGACGTCATCGCGCGAGGCGTCCATCATCGCGCTGAGCTTCTGCTGCTTTTCGCGGGGCGCGTCGGCGACGGTGTTCCACTGCGTCACGGCCTCGCCCTTGGTGTCCTGCGCGAAGATCGTCTTCAGCATGGCGACGATAGCGGCGCGCTGCTTGGCCGGCGCGTGGGCCAAGGCATTCCTCATCCAATGAACTCTGCACCGTTGGAGGGTGGCGTTGAACACGCGGCGGGCGGCGGCACGCAGGCCTTTGTGGTCATCGGCGATGACGAGCTGGATGCCGCGCAGACCGCGATCGGCGAGCGAGCCGAAGGCTACCGACGTGTACTGGCTGCCCTGATCCGAGTAGTGCACCACGTCGGCGGGCGTCCTCGTCGTCACCGCCATGTCGAGCGCCTCGAGCACCAGGCGCGTTCGCAGGTCCGTCGCCATCGACCAGCCGACGATCCGGCGCGACCAGACATCGAGGACGACGGCGAGGAACAGGAAGCCTGCTGCGATCGGCACGTAGGTGATGTCGGCAACCCAGAGCCGGTTCGGGCCAGGTGCGTGGAAATCGCGGCCGACCAAGTCGTTGGCAGGGCGGTCGCTCGGCTCCCGCTGCGTCGTCGTCGGGAAGCGGCGCCGAGAGATGCCGCGCAGCCCCGCCATGCGCATCAGCCGCGCCACCCGCTTGCAGGCCACGGCCGTGCCCTCGGCCTGCAGCTCGGCATGCACGCGAGGCGCGCCATAGGTGCCGTGCGACGCGGCATGGATCGTGCGGATCCGGCGCAGCAGCGCCGCATCGGCAGTGTCATGGGTTGAGGCCGGGCGGCTGCGCCATGCGTAGTAGCCGGAGGGCGAGACGCCCAGCACGCGGGCCATGGTGGCGATCGGGAATTCGGCCTGGTGCGCGCTCATGAATTCGAAGACCCGGTCGGGGCGTCGATGGCCCTTGGCCCTCGACCCCTTGCGAACCAGGCCGCCGCCTTTGCCAAGATGTCGCGCTCCTGGCGCAGGCGATGGTTCTCACGCCGGAGCTTCGACAGCTCCTCCCGCTCATGGCTGGTCACGCCAGCATCTTTGCGGACGCTGCCATCGCGCTCGGCCTGGCGCACCCAGTTCCAGATCGACTGCGCCGTCGGCTCGAACTCCCTGGCAAGCTCCTCTGGCGTTCGTCCTGATCGGACCAACTCCACCATCTGCCGCCGGAACTCCGGCGGGTAGGGCACCCTGAATTTCGGCATCTCGGACACCTCCGTCTCAAGCCTCGGGGTGTCCACGAAACCGGGTCAACTCCAACTCCAGTCGCGTGGGAACTGGCGGAGGGAGCGCTCCCGGATTTGAAGCGTCGCCGACCTGCTGCCTTGGAGACGGTCCGCCAGTTTAGTGAGAGGAACCGGACTGCGACCCTGCTCGGCGGGAAGACCCGCCAAGGTCACGTTCTCTCCGGTCGCGGATGACCTGAGATGGACGATGATGGCCGGCGGTGTTGCTCCGTCGCCCCGCCGCGACCTCGCCTTCAGGGGCGGACGACCTCCAGAGGGCCATGGTCGTCGCAGTGGTCGCCATGCGGCAAGGCTTCGTGCCCGCAGCCGGGGCCGTGGACGTGGCCCGCTTCGTGTCCGTCGCAGTCCTGACCCGCCGTGCAGCGATCCGGGTTCGTCTCGCTAGCCTCGATGATGTGCTCGTCCACATGGTCGCCATGCGGGTGATGCAGGTGGCCGTCATGCAGGTAGTCCACGTGATCCCCATGGCGCACGGCGGTATGCCCGCAGCCCGGGCGGTGGTCGTGGTTCGCGTGATGGGGCGCGGTGCATCCGGTCATGGCGCGGCCCTATGCGTGTAGTGGGGCTCGCGGAACCGCCCAGCGTCGCCGGACGGGGTTACCGAATGTCGACGGCTGCGGCCTCCCATTCGCGAGGACCGATGCCGCGGCCGCAGATCGGACAGCGCAGGATGATGCCGCGCGAGTCCAGGTTGTGCGCCGGCCCGTCGAGGTCGACCGTCGTGACGCGAACGCTGGTAACGGTCATCTCGCCGTCACAGCGCAAGTCACAGGCGCCAAGCACCTCCGGCGTTTCCGGCTCGGCGCGGAAGGTGGAGGCGACGGTCGACCCGGCAGCGACCGCGACCAGGCCGGGCAGGATCAAGCGACGTGTGATCATGCGGCGATGATGCGCCGCGATGCCGCGTCCATGGTAGCAATTTGCACCCCGACATTTGTCTGCCGGGAGAGCTCAGCGCTCGGGAGCGCCCGGGTCGGGTTGACACCGCAGGCTCAGCCGCCTGGATAGTCCCGCGGCGCCGATCCGGCGAAGAGCCCGCGCAAGCTCAGGACGAGCGCCACCAGGCCGAGCACCGGCGCGACCGGCAGCCAGGGCGCCGCGAGCGCATAGGTGCGGTACTCCCAGACCATCGCACCCCAGTCCGGCCGTCCAGCATCGGCCCCGAGGCCCAGGAAGGCGAGCCCCGCATAGGACAGCGCGATCCGCGGCAGCCGGGTGCCCGCCCACGCGAACCAGGCCTGCCTCAGCACCGGCCAGACATGCCGGCGGAGAGCGCGCGGCAGTGTCACGCCGAGCGCGAGGGCGGCGCGCACATGGCCCTCTCGACCCGCTGTCGCGGCGAGACCCGCGACGACCAGCGCGGCCTGCCCCGCCGCCGGGACGGCTAGCGCCAACCCCGCCACAGCCGGCACGATGCCTCCGCCCGCGGCGCCGGCGACGGCTAGCGCGGCCAGCAGGCCCGGCACCGCCGTCAGCAGTTGTGCCGCCCCTCGTGCCATGGCCCCTGCCGTCCCCGGCCATACGCCGGCGAGGCCGAGCGACAGACCGGCCAGCCCCGCGAAGCCCGCGCCGGCCAGCACCGCTTCGATCGTCGGCAAGGCGCCGGCAAGAATGCGTTCCAGCAGGTCACGCCCGAGATGGTCGGTACCGAGCGGATGCGACCAGGCGGCCAGCGGCGGGCGCAGGCGGAGATCGAGGTCGATGCTGCCCTGCGTGCCGCCGACCAGCCAGACCGACGCCAACAGAACCAAGAGCACCAGCGCGGCCCGCCGCGGCATTGCGGCTCAGGCCACGAAGGGACCGGGACGAGGGTCCAGCACGCGCCGCATCGCCTCGGCGCCGCCCTGGGCCAGGGCGCAGACGAGCAGCGCGGCCAGCAGTGCTCCCTGCACCGCGGGCCAGTCGCGTGCCCGCGCCGCCTCGGCCGCGAAGGCACCGAGACCAGGCAGGCCGAACAATGTCTCCAGCACCGCGGCGCTGCCAGCGGTGAGCGCCGCCTCGCTCCCCAGCACCGGCACCAGCGCGGCCAGTGCGTGGCGGCGCCCCACCCGTTTCAGCCCCGCCACGCCGGGCGCCGCGCCGCGCGCGAGCGCAGCCGCATGGAAGGTGCTGTGCGCAACGCTGCGCAGGGTCGCGCGCAGCGTCGCCGCCATCGGTCCGAAGGCCGCTAAGGCGATCAGGGTCACGGGCAGCGCCATCCGCGCAGGCAGCGGGCCGGTGAGCGCCGGCAGCACTCCGAGCCCCGCCGCAACCACCCATAGCAGCAGCGCCCCGATCCAAAAGGCCGGTACCGCCTGTCCGGTGACCGCGAGCGCGTCCACCGTCCGGTCGGCGATACCGCCAGGCCGTGCCGCCGCCCGCGGTGCAACGGCCAACGCCAGCAGCGCTGCCATCGCCAGCCCCGCCGCGCCGAGTGCGAGGCTCACCGGCAGCCGTGCCAGCACCTCCGCCGCGATCGGCTGGCCGGTACGGAAGGAGAGGCCGAAGTCGCCCGTCAGCGCCGCGCCGAGCCAAGTCAGATACTGTGCCGAGAGCGACTGGTCGGTGCCGAAGCTCGCGCGCAGTGCCGCCAGCGCCGCCGGATCGACGGCTTGGTTCGCCTCCAGCAGCGCGAGCATCGCGGGATCGCCCGGCGCCGCGCGGGCCAGCGTGAAGGCGGCCACGCTGCCCACCAGCAGCAGCAGGCAGAGCCGCAGCGTCCCGCTCACCGGATGCCGGCGTGCAGGATGTGATAGTCCGACGGCCAGGGCCGGTAGCCGGCGAGCCGGGCGGAATGGCCGATGTGCCACTCCGGCGTCAGCAGAGGGACGATCGGCAGGCTGGTGTTGAGCATCGCCGCCGCCTCCCGCGCGAGGGCGTGGCGCGCCGCCGGCGCCTCCGCTGCGGCAAGGCGGTCGAGCGTGGCGTCGAGGGCGGAATCGGCGAAGCCCATCACGTTGAGCGGCGCACCGCTGCGCACATACTGCTCCTGCGCGAAGGCCGGGTCGCCGCCGGGCGCGACATGGGTGGTCCAGAAGGCGATGTCGAAGCGCCCCTCCTGGATCGCCGGCGTGATCGCCTCCACCACCTCGGTGCGGAGCCGGATGCCGAGCGCCTCCAACTGCGCGCGCGCGACTGGCGCCAGCGTCAGGAAGTCGGGGCGTTGCGGATAGGCGGTCAGGGTGAGCTCCAGCACGCGGCCCTCGCGCCGGCGCACGCCGCCCTCCATCCGCCAGCCGGCCTCGTCGAGCAGCGCGGCGGCGCGGGCGCGGTCGGTGGGCAGCGGGTCCGGCAGGCCCCACGGCAAGTAGGCCGGGAACAGGCCGGAGGCCGGCACGCCGCCGCCGATCGCCCGCGCCATCTGCGCGCGGTCGAGCGCCAGCGACAGCGCCTGGCGCACCCGCGCATCGCCCAGGGCCGGGCGGCGGAGGTTCAGCAGCAGCATGTAGTGGTAGGCGACGGGGGTGGATACGACGGTGATGCCCGGCCGGCCACGCAGCCGCGGCAGCGTTTCGGTGGCGAGCCCGAAAGCGAGGTCGAATTCGCCGGCCTCGAGGCCGATGGCCAGCGCATTCGGGTCGGTCAGGCGTCGGATGACGGCGGCGAGCCGGTCGGCCCCGTCGCGGAAGGCGGGGTTGGGCTCGAGGACGATGCGGTCGCCGCGGCGGAACTCCCGCACCATCCAGGGCCCGGTGAAGACGAAGCCGCCGGCCTCGGTGCGGCGATGGATCACCAGCGGGAACTCGGCGAGCAGCGGCGCAATCGCGCCGACCGGTCGCTCTGGCGCGAGGCGCAGCGTGGTGGCGTCCACCGGCTCGATGCTGGTCGCTGCGCCGATCCCGGTGCGGGCGCGCGGGTTCTCCGCCAGCGCGCGGCGCAGCGAGGCGACGACGGCGGCGGCATCGCAGGGTGCGCCGTCGGAGAAGCGAAGGCCGGGCAGCAGCGAGACCGTCCAGGCGCCGTGGTCGTCCCGCCGGGTGTCGCGCGCCAGGTTCGGCACCGTCGCGCCGCTGCGGTCCGTGGTGAACAGCGCTTCCGCCACGCCATGCGACTGCAGCGCCCAGCCGGCGCTGCCCTGGGCGGGATCGAGGCTTTCCGCCAGGAAGCCCTGGCCGACCGTGATCGGCCGCGCGCCCTGCGCCGCGATCCGCGCGGGCATCAGCGTGGCGAATGGTAGCGCAAGCGCGGCGCGGCGCGGCAGCGCGGTCATGCGGCGGCGCTCCAGCGCGGGAAGGGATCGGCGAAGCGGCCCCAGGCCTTGGGGCCACCGCGCATCTCGTTCTGGGTCAGCAGGCAGGCATCGAGGCGCTTGCGCAGCGCGGCCTCATGCATGCCGATGCCGATGAAGACGATCTCCTGCCGGCGGTCGCCAAATGGCTCCCGCCAGTTCGCCATCACGCCGCGGCGCCATTCGGCATCGTCCGGCCAGCGGGATTGCGGCTGCGCGGCCCACCAGAAGCCTGCCGCCTCATGCTTGCCGACCGCGCCGGCGAGCTGCCAGGAGCCGGCCCAAGGCATGCGCGTGGCCAGCCAGAAGAAGCCCTTGGCGCGCACCACGCCGGGCAGGTCGCTCTCGATCAGCGCCTTGAAGCGGGCGGGATGCAGCGGCCGGTGAGCACGCCAGACGAAGCTGGCGATGCCGAACTCCTCGCTCTCTGGCAGGTGGTGGCCCGACAGCGCCTGCGCCCAGCCGGCCGCCTGGCGGGCCTGCGCGAAGTCGAAGCGCCCGGTGCCGAGCACATGTGACAGCGGCACCTGGCCATTGACGCTGGCGACGATCTCGGCGCGCGGGTTGAAGGTGGCGATCAGCCCCGCCAGCCGGCCGAGCTCCGCCTCGCTCACCAGGTCAGCCTTGTTCAGCACGATGACGTCGGCGAATTCCACCTGCTCCACCAGCAGGTCCACCAGCATCCGATGATCCTCCTCGCCCGCCGACTGGCCCAGTGCGCGACGGCTCGCGGTGCTGGCGTAGTCGCGCAGCCAGGCCTGCGCATCCACCACCGTCACCATCGTGTCGAGGCGCGCGAGGTCCGAAAGGCTGAACCCGTCTTCGGTGCGGAAGTCGAAGGTGGCGGCGACGGGCATCGGCTCGCTGATGCCCGTGCTCTCGATCAGCAGCGCGTCGAAGCGGCCCTCCCGCGCCAGCTTCGTGACCTCCTGCATGAGGTCCTCGCGCAGCGTGCAGCAGATGCAGCCGTTCGACATCTCGACCAGCTTCTCCTCGGTGCGGGAGAGCGTGCCGCTGTTGCCGACCAGCGCAGCGTCGATGTTCACCTCCGACATGTCGTTGACGATGACGGCAACGCGCCTGCCCTCGCGGTTGGCGAGCACGTGGTTCAGCAGCGTCGTCTTGCCGGCGCCGAGGAAGCCGGAGAGCACGGTAACGGGAAGGCGCGTGTCGCGCGCGGTCTCGGTCAAGGCGTTCATTCCAGCGGGATCCGCCCGGGCTCGTCGAGGCAGAGCAGCAGGCGCGCGCGCTCGCCGGGACCGGCGGGCGGCGAGCGATGGATGCAGCCGAAGCCGGCATTGCCGCGGAACCCCTCGCCCTTGAGGATCGCCGCCGCGCCGGTCGCGACCCGGCTGCGTTCGCAGGGCAGCGCCTTCGGGTCGATCCCGCGCGCGGCACGCGCGCCGCCGGCGATCGGCAGCCATTCCGTGCCCGCGCCGCGATAGGTGCAGAGCAGGCGCAGCCCGACCGCGTCGGCATGCCAGCGATGGCAGGCCGGGCCGGTGATCGCCTCGAGCCGGATGCGCACCGCGCCGCCGGTGTCGACGATCGCCGCGAAGGTCCGTGCCAGGCGGCAGATGTCGAGCAGCAGGTCAAGCGGCGCGGTGGCGGGCAACTTCGCCGCCAGCGCCTCCACCGCGCGTTCGGGATCGTCCTCGGCCACTGCGGTGAAGGGCGCGGCGTCGGCCAGCGGGCGCAAGCCGGCCGTCAGCGCGGTCGCCAGGTCGCGGTGCCAGATGGCGAGGTTCACCTCCGGCCGCAGCACGTCCCGCAGAATCTCTGGCTCGGCGCCGGAGACCGCGACAGGTCGTCGGCGCGGTGGCGTGTCGGGATGCAGCGGCGGGGCGATCCCCGCTTCAGGGAGGGCCTCAAGCATCAGGCCGGCCATGCGACGGGCTCCTGGGGATGGGCGGGGATCCAGTGCAGCGGCGGCAAGCGGGCGAGGATGCCGGCGCGCAAACGCTCCGGCCGCGCGGCGCGCGGCAGGAAGCCGTCGGCGCGGGCCGCGTGGGCGCGCGCGGCGGCGAGCAGGTCGGCCGCACCCTCGCCATCCGGCGGCAGGTC
>NZ_JAPSMD010000234.1 GCF_027856955.1 Falsiroseomonas oryzae
GACGACCCGCGCGCCGAGGCCGCGCGCGACCGCCTCCGTGCCGTCCGTGCTGCCGCCATCCACCACCACGACCTCCGCCACGGCGCCGCCGAGCGCCGCCAGCGCGCCGGGCAGCGTCGCCGCCGCGTTCAGGGCCGGGACCACCGCGGACAGGCCGTCGATCACGCCCATTCCAATTCCCATTTTGTTCTTGACGCCACCCCTCGCCCTCGCCACTGTCGCCCGTGAACAAACCGGGAAACAGGGGAGCGATCATGCCCGACGGTGGAGCCTCCGCCATGCCCTCCCTGGCCCGCAAGGGCCGGGGCGCGGTGACCAACCCGCCGGTCCGCTACGAATCCCGCCGCACCGAGGCCTGGGACGACGGCTGGGGCACGCTGGCCGCCGAATTCGGCGAGTTGCCGCCGCTGCCGACCGAGCTGATCCGGGAGAAGGCGAAGACCGCGCTGAGCTGGAACGACAGCCCGGACATCGGCTTCGACCGCTCGCTCAACCCCTATCGCGGCTGCGAGCATGGCTGCGTCTACTGCTACGCCCGTCCCGCCCACGCCTATGTCGGCATGTCGCCCGGCCTCGATTTCGAGACGCGGCTGATGTTCAAGCCCGACCTGCCGGACCTGCTGGAGAAGGAGCTGGCGAAGCCCGGCTACCAGCCGAAGCCGGTCGCGCTGGGTGCCAACACCGACCCCTACCAGCCGATCGAGCGCACCCTCGGCATCACGCGCCGCGTGCTGGAGGTGCTGGAGCGCTTCGGCCATCCCGTGACGATCGTCACCAAGAGCGCCGCGGTGCTGCGCGACCTCGACATCCTGACCCGGATGGCGGAGCGCAACCTGGCGCATGTCTGCCTTTCTGTCACGACGCTCGACCTCAAGCTGGCGCGGCTGATGGAGCCGCGCGCCGCCTCTCCGCTCAAGCGGCTGGAGGCGGTCTCGGCGCTGGCCAGGGCGGGCGTGCCGACCGGCGTGCTGGCCGCGCCGATGATCCCCGGCCTGAACGACGCCGAGCTCGAGCGCATCCTGGAGGTCTCGGCCCGCGCCGGCGCGACGCGGGCGGGCTATGTGCTGCTGCGCCTGCCACTCGAGATCCGCGGCATGTTCGAGGCCTGGCTGAACCAGCACCACCCCGACCGCGCGGCCCGCGTTCTGGCCCTGGTGCGGGAGACGCGGGGCGGCCAGCTCTACGATAGCCGCTTCGGCACGCGGCAGACCGGGACCGGCCCCTATGCGGAACTGCTGGCCCAGCGCTTCAAGGTGGCGCTGCGGCGCTTCGGGCTGGACGGGCGGGGCAACATGGGCCGCGCGCTGGACTGCTCCCAGTTCCGCGCCCCGCAGGAGGCGCCGCGGCAACTGGCGCTGCTGTAGGGTGACGCGCGGCGCGCGGGATGGGCCCGGAGGGACTCGAACCCCCAACCAAGCCGTTATGAGCGGCCCGCTCTGACCATTGAGCTACAGGCCCGGCGCCGCCGCACTGATCCCCGAAGCCGGCGGGCCATGCAAGCCCGCCGGCGAACCCGGCCCGGCGGGGCCGGCGCGGCGGACCGGGCGCCGATCGGGCCATGCGCGGAAGGTTTGCCGGGCCGGCGGAAGGCTGCTACCGCCTCCGCCGCTTCCCTCCCCGCAGCCTCGGAAGGTCACGCCGATGAACCCCGCGAAGATCCCGACCGGCAAGGCGCCGCCGCACGACATCAACGTGGTGGTGGAGATCCCCCAGGGCAGCCAAGTGAAGTACGAGCTCGACAAGGACAGCGGCGCCGTGGTGGTGGACCGCTTCCTGTTCACCCCCATGGCCTACCCGGCCGCCTACGGCTTCATCCCCGGCACGCTCGCCGATGACGGCGACCCGACCGACGTGCTGGTGCTGACCCCCGCCCCGGTGGTGCCGGGCTGCGTGCTGCGCGCCCGCCCCATCGGCGTGCTGCACATGGAGGACGAGGCCGGCTCGGACGAGAAGCTGGTCTGCGTGCCGCACGACAAGGTCCACCCGATGTATTCGGGCGTGACCGACGCGGACGAGCTGCCGCACATCACCCGCGCCACCATCGAGCACTTCTTCGCCACGTACAAGGACCTGGAGTCCGACAAGTGGGTGAAGGTCAAGGGCTGGGGGCCGGCGAGCGAGGCGGTGGAGATCATCCTGAAGTCGATGGACGCCTACAAGGCGGACACCGCCGGCAAGGCCAAGGAATAGCCGGCCCGGGCCGGCCGCCTGGGCCGGCCCCGCGTGACGGCGCGGTTGTGGCGATTTCACGCCTGGGTGGCGTTGCCAGCAGCACCCGCTTCAAGCAAGTTTCCGCCGGGCCCGAGCGCCGGGCCGGCCCGATGGTGCGCGCTCGCCCGCGCCCTGAGGTCGGCCGCGCGCCGCCCTGGGGAGCCATGAGGGGGTAAGCCGCCTTGATAACAATATCGGTCCTTCTGATCATCGTGCTGGGGGCGCTGTCGATCGCCTACGGCGTGAGGACATCCAAGGAGATCATGGCGCTCGACGCCGGCTCCGCCCGCATGCAGGAGATCGCCGCGGCGATCGCCGAAGGCGCCAGCGCCTACCTCAAGCGGCAGTATACCACCATCGGCATCGTCGGCGTGGTGCTGTTCTTCCTGATCCTCGCGGCCTTCGGCTTCGGCGGGCACGCCTTCGCGGTGGCCATCGGCTTCCTGATCGGCGCCGTGCTCTCGGGCGCGGCGGGCTTCATCGGCATGAACGTCTCGGTCCGCGCCAATGTCCGCACGGCGCAGGCCGCCACGCAGTCGCTGGCCGCCGGCCTCGACGTGGCGTTCAAGTCGGGCGCCATCACGGGCATGCTCGTCGCCGGCCTCGCGCTGCTCGGCGTCGCGGTCTACTTCCTCATCCTGGTGCCGATCGGCGGCGCGGCGCCCAACAGCCGCCTGGTGATCGACGCGCTGGTGGCGCTGGGCTTCGGCGCCTCGCTGATCTCGATCTTCGCCCGTCTCGGCGGCGGCATCTTCACCAAGGGCGCCGACGTGGGCGGCGACATGGTGGGCAAGGTCGAGGCCGGCATCCCCGAGGACGACCCCCGCAACCCCGCCACCATCGCCGACAACGTGGGCGACAACGTCGGCGACTGCGCCGGCATGGCCGCCGACCTGTTCGAGACCTACGCGGTGACCATGGTGGCCACCATGGTGCTCGCCGCGATCTCCTTCGGCGAGGAAGCGCGCGTCGCCGCCATGCTGTTCCCGCTGGCCATCGGCGCGGTCTGCGTGGTGACCTCGATCGCCGGCACCTATTTCGTCAAGCTGCCGGCCAACAACTCCATCATGGGCGCGATGTACCGCGGCTTCATCGTCACCGGCGCGCTCTCGCTCGCGGTGCTGCTGCCGCTGTCCTTCCTGGTCTTCGGCACCGGGACCGTGACGGCGGGCGGCGCGACCTTCGGCGCCTTCAGCCTGTTCCTCTGCGGCGCGGTCGGCCTGGCCGTCACCGCGGCGATCGTCTGGGTCACCGAATACTACACCGGCACAGACTTCCGCCCGGTGCGCTCGATCGCCGAGGCGTCGCAGACCGGCCACGGCACCAACGTGATCCGCGGCCTCGCCGTCAGCATGGAATCCACCGCGCTGCCGGCGCTGATCATCATCGCCGGCGTACTCTCGGCCTACGGGCTGGCGGGCCTCTACGGCATCGCCATCGCGACGACGACGATGCTGGCCCTGGCCGGCATGGTGGTGGCGCTCGATGCCTTCGGCCCGGTGACGGACAATGCCGGCGGCATCGCCGAGATGGCCGGCCTGCCGAAGGAAGTGCGCGTCTCCACCGACGCGCTCGACGCGGTGGGCAACACCACCAAGGCGGTGACGAAGGGCTATGCGATCGGCTCCGCGGGCCTCGGCGCGCTGGTGCTTTTCGCGGCCTACACGCAGGACCTCAGCTACTTCATCGCCAATCCCGGCGCCTATCCGTATTTCGCCGGGATCGGCCAGCTGAACTTCAGCCTCTCCGACCCCTACGTGGTCGTCGGCCTGCTGTTCGGCGGCCTGCTGCCCTATCTGTTCGGCGGCATGTCCATGACCGCGGTGGGCCGCGCGGCCTTCGCCGTGGTGGAGGAGGTGCGCCGCCAGTTCCGCGAGAAGCCGGGCATCATGGCCGGCACCGACAAGCCGGACTACGGCCGCGCGGTGGACATGCTGACCAAGGCGGCGATCAAGGAGATGATCATCCCCTCGCTGCTGCCGGTGCTCTCGCCCATCGTGGTCTTCGTGGTGATCCTGGCCATCGGCGGCAAGGCGGCGGCGTTCAGCGCACTGGGCGCAATGCTGCTCGGCGTCATCGTCACCGGCTTCTTCGTCGCGGTCTCGATGACCACCGGCGGCGGCGCCTGGGACAACGCGAAGAAGTACATCGAGGAAGGCAACTACGGCGGCAAGGGCAGCGAGGCCCACAAGGCCGCGGTGACCGGCGACACGGTGGGCGACCCGTACAAGGACACGGCGGGCCCGGCGGTGAACCCGATGATCAAGATCACCAACATCGTGGCGCTGCTGCTGCTGGCGATCCTGGCCCACAGCTGACGCGCCCGCCTTCGGCGCGAACGGGAGGGCCGGCGGAGCGATCCGCCGGCCCTTCTTCTTTCCGGCGTTCCGCCCGGCCTGGCGGGCTTCAGCCCTCGGCCAGCGCCATGATCCGCCGCAGCTCCGTCTCCTGCTCGCGCAGCATCCGCGCGGTCTCCGGGCGGGACAGGCTGGCGGTGCGGCTGGCCATCAGCGCCTGCCCGGCCGCGACACGCGCGATGGCTGCATGGCGCGCCGCGGCGGCGCCTTCCGGCACCCCGCCGGCCAGCGCGTCGGTCTGCCGCAGCAGCGCCGCCAGCACGCCCTGGACATGCGGGGCCCCTTCATCGATGGCGTAGCGCAGCTCCGGCGCCCGGTAGTTCTGCCGCGCCGCCTTCGCCATCAGCGTGCCGAGTTGCGTCACGGCCGCCGCACCTGCCGGATCGAAGGGCTCCACCTTCGGGACCAGCGCCGCCAGCGGGTTGGTGCGCGCGGTCGGCAGCCCGTCATCGGCCATGTAGGCGAGGAAGCCGAGCCAGGCCGCGGCCGCCTCCTGCAGCGCCTGCACGGCGCCGGCGCGGCCCTCCGCGGTGATCTCCGCCGGCGGCGGCGGCAGCCGCCAGGGATCGGGGACGACGCGGTCCGCGGGCGCGGGCAGCACGACGTCGCGGGCCTGCAGCGACCAGTCGCGCACCGCCGAATAGTCGGGGGAGCAGGCGCCGAGCAGGCCGAGCCCCACCACGCCGATGCCGATGCGCCTCATCCCCCGGTCCCCCCGAATCGGGAGGAGCCTACCGCATCGGGCGGCGGCAGGCAGGCCGCGTCAGATGCGCAGCCGCTCCGGGATCGGCAGGCCCAGGCGGCTCGGCACCGGCCAGACCTCGCGCACCGTGCGCAGCACGCGGAAGCCGGCCGCGACGTAGTTCGGCAGGGCGCGCGGATGGTCGGCGGTGCAGGTGTTCACCGTCAGCGCGCGGGGCTTCTCCGCCCAGGCGGCATCGATGGCATGGCGCAGCAGCGCGCGCCCGGCACCGCGGCCGATGGTATGCGGCATCAGGCCGAAATAGGACAGGTTGGTCCCGGCCTCCCCGCCGCGCCGCTCCAGCTCGTAGAAGCCGGCCGGCTCGCCGCCCTGGTAGAGGACATGGATCGAGATGTCCGGCCGGGCCAGCAGGCCGGCGATCTCGTCGTCGGCCACGGTGCGGCGCAGCCACCACACCCAGTCGCGCCCGACCGTGTCGTAGAGGTAGCGATAGAAGGGCACGGAGCAGCGCTGCACGCGCACCACCGAGGATCCGGCGGGCAGCGCCGGCGCGGCATCCTGCGGCGCCACGTCCATCCGCAGGAAGGTCACGTCCACCGCGATGCGCGTGACCGGTTCGCGCATCGCCGTCGCGCCAGACATCTCAGTTGTCCAGGAAGGACCGCAGCTTCCGCGACCGGCTCGGGTGCTTCAGCTTGCGCAGCGCCTTCGCCTCGATCTGGCGGATGCGCTCGCGCGTCACGTTGAACTGCTGCCCGACCTCCTCCAGCGTGTGGTCGGTGTTCATGCCGATGCCGAAGCGCATGCGCAGCACCCGCTCCTCGCGCGGCGTGAGCGAGGACAGCACCCGCGTCGTCGCTTCCCGCAGGTTGGACTGGATCGCGGCATCCAGCGGGATGATCGCGTTCTTGTCCTCGATGAAGTCGCCGAGGTGGCTGTCCTCCTCGTCGCCGATCGGCGTCTCGAGGGAGATCGGCTCCTTCGCGATCTTCAGCACCTTGCGCACCTTCTCCAAAGGCATGCCGAGCTTCTCCGCCAGTTCCTCCGGCGTCGGCTCGCGGCCGATCTCGTGCAGCATCTGGCGGCTGGTGCGCACCAGCTTGTTGATGGTCTCGATCATGTGGACCGGGATGCGGATGGTCCGCGCCTGGTCCGCGATGGAGCGCGTGATCGCCTGGCGGATCCACCAGGTCGCGTAGGTGCTGAACTTGTAGCCGCGGCGGTACTCGAACTTGTCCACCGCCTTCATCAGGCCGATGTTGCCCTCCTGGATCAGGTCCAGGAACTGCAGGCCGCGGTTGGTGTATTTCTTGGCGATGGAAATCACGAGGCGCAGGTTGGCCTCGATCATCTCCTTCTTCGCCTGGGTCATGTCGCGCTCGCCGCGCGAGACGGTGGCGTAGACGCGCTTGAACTCGTCCACCGGCAGGCCGGTGTCGCCGGCGACCCGGGCGATCTCGGCGCGCACCGCCTCGACATCGTCCTTCGACTTCGCGACGAAGTTCTGCCAGCCCTTGCCCTTCAGCTTGGCGAGCCCGTCGAACCAGGCGGGGTCCAGCTCATGCCCGCGCCATGCGCCGATGAACTCGTCGCGCTTGACCTTGTGGCTCTCCGCCATGCGCAGGATCTGGCCTTCCAGACCCGTCAGGCGCCGGTTCAGGCCCTTGAGCTGGTCCACCAGCTCCTCGATCCGGTTGTTGTGGAGATGCACCTTCTCCACCAGCGCCACCAGCTCGATGCGCTGCTTCTCGTAGGTCTTCTCGCTGCGCGCGGAGGTCTCGCCGCCCGAGGTGTAGGCGTCCATCCGCTTGGCGGAGAGCTTGTGCAGCTTGGAATAGGCGCTCTCGATCGCCTCGAAGGCGGCCAGCGCCTCCGGCTTCAGCTTCTCCTCGAGCGCCGAGAGCGACAGGCCGAGGCCGCCCTCGCCCTCCTCGCCTTCCTCGAACTCCTCTTCCTGCTGCTGCTCCGCGCCGGCGCTTTCCGGGTTGTTCGCGCCGGCCGTCGCCTCCAGGTCGATGACGTCGCGCAACAGCATGCGGCCTTCCTTGACCGCGTCGTGCCAGGCCACGATCGCCTTGAAGGTCAGCGGGCTCTCGCAGAGCCCGCCGATCATCATGTCGCGCCCGGCCTCGATGCGCTTGGCGATCGCGATCTCGCCCTCGCGCGAGAGCAGCTCGACGCTGCCCATCTCGCGCAGGTACATGCGGACCGGGTCGTCGGTGCGGCCGAGGCTCTCCTCGTCCACGTTGCCGCCGGACTCCTCGTCCTCCTCCTCGTCCGCCTTGGCGACGGGCTTGGGGGCGGCGGCTTCGCCGTCCTCGCTCTCCTCGTTCTCGACGACGTTGATGCCGAGGTCGTTCAGCATCGCCATCGTGTCCTCGATCGTCTCGGAGGACACCTGTTCCGACGGCAAGGCGGCGTTCAGCTCGTCATAGGTGACGTAGCCCCGCTCCTTGCCGCGGGCGACCAGCTTCTTGACGGCGGCGGACTGGATGTCGAGCAGCACGCCCTCCACCGCCTCGTCCCGGCCCTCCGCCGTCTCGGCGCCGTTCGCGACCTTGGTTGCCATGCCCGACCTGCTCCATCACGGAAGGCCGCCTCCCCCGCCGGGGACGCGGCGCTTGCAAACACCCTCTACCCTATGGGGACCCGTCCTCGGCCGCCTGCGCGGTCGCCGGCGGCGCGCCCTCGTCGTCCCATTCGCCGCGCCGAAGCGCATCCAGCGCCTGGGACAGCCGGATCAGGCGACGCTGGGCGGCGGGGTCGTTGGTCTCCGCCAACGCCTGCCGGGCCGCCGCCTGGTCCGCCAGAAGCTCCGCCTCTCCGCGCAGCAGCCCGAAGAAGTGCCACCAGGCTTCCAGCGCTTCCTGGGGCTGGGCATCCGGCCGCGCCGCAGCGGGCAATGACGGGTCGCGCAGCAACGTGGCCACGAAATCCCCCACTCCGACCTCGGCGAGGTGGTCCATCAACCCCGCCGAGTCAAGCGCATGGCCTTCCGCAAGCCATGCCAGTGCCAGGGTCCGGCATTGCGCGACGGGGCCATCAGGCAGGTCGAGGCCGGCGAAACTCTCCTCCACGTCGGGCAGCAACCAGGGGTGGCGCAGCGTGATCGCCAGCAGCGCGCCGGCCTGGGCGGCGTTGCGCCGCGCCGCGGTGATCGCCGGGCGGGCGCGTGGCGCCGGGGCCGGCCG
>NZ_JAPSMD010000235.1 GCF_027856955.1 Falsiroseomonas oryzae
CGGCGGGCGCGGTGCATGTCGGCGGGCGCGGCGCGGACGGCACGGCGCTGCGCGTGACGGCGGCGCTTTCGCCGGCGCTCGCCTGCCTGGATGCCTACCAGGGCCAGCCGCATGTCTCGCCGCACCTGGTGGGCGGCGTGCGGCCGCGCTTCGGCGCGGCGCTGCCGGCGCTCGGCGCGATCCTGGTCAACCGCGAGGGCGCGCGCTTCGTCGCGGAGGAGATGGGCCCCTCGGAACTCACCGCGCATCTGCTGGCGCAGCCGGGCGGGCGGGCGGTGGAGGTGTGGGACACGGCGGCGCAGCAGGCAGCGATGGCGGGCGGCCCGTTCCGGCGCGCGGTGGAGCTGGGCGCGGTGGCGCGCTGCGACAGTGTCGCTGACCTTGCCGCGCGCTTCGCGCTGCCGGAGGCGGCGCTTCGCGCCACCCTGGACGACGCCGCCCGTTGCGCTCGCGGCGAGGCGACGGATCGATTCGGTCGGCTGCGCTGGGGCGCGCCGCTGGCGCCGCCCTTCCATGCCGCGGAGGTGACGGGCGCGCTGGCGCATACCCAGGGCGGGCTGGTGGTGGACGACGCGGCACGGGTGCTGCGCGCGGACGGCACGCCCTTCGCGTGGCTGTTCGCGGCGGGTGGCGCGGCCTGCGGGATCTCCGGCGCTGGCGCAGCGGGCTACGTGCCGGGCAACGGCCTGGCGCAATCCTTCGCGCTCGGGCTGCTGGCGGGCGAGGCGGCGGCGTCGCTCCGTTAAGAAGTCGGCTGCCCGCTCGTGCTCTGCTCGCCCGTGACGACTCGCCTCGGCGCAACACACACCATCATCTGACGAAGATGCAGGCATCTTGATGCGCGATTCATCGCCATCACGTCGTTGCATGAGGCGGGTGTTGCATTTCGTGGCATGGCGATGCCGCGCGGTGCTACCATCTGATCTAGGCCGGGCAGGGGGACACGGAAGCGTGACCGGATAAGGGCATCCGGCCGGTTTCGCAGACGTTCCGTTGCCGCTCGCCCGGCGTTGTGGAGCGGCCGATGCAGATTCTCGACGACGTCTTCTCCGGCTATGCGCGCGACTACGACCGGCGGCGCGACGCCGAAATGACGCTGCAGGAGTATCTGGAAGCCTGTCGACACGATGCGACGATGTTCGCCTCGGCGCCGGAGCGCATCCTTGCAGCGATCGGCGAGCCGGAGCTGGTGGACACGGCAAAGGATCCCCGGCTCGGGCGCATCTTCCTGAACCGCACCATCCGTCGCTACCCCGCCTTCGCCGAGTTCTACGGCATGGAGGAGACGATCGAGCGCATCGTCGGCTTCTTCCGCCACGCCGCGCAGGGTCTCGAGGAGCGCAAGCAGATCCTCTACCTGCTGGGGCCCGTCGGCGGCGGCAAGTCCAGCCTGGCGGAGCGGCTGAAGGCGCTGATGGAGGTGATGCCGATCTACGCGCTGAAGGCCGGCGACCAGGTCAGCCCGGTCTTCGAGAGCCCGCTCGGCCTGTTCGACGTCGAGAAGCACGGCGCGGTGATGGAGGACAAGTACTGCATCCCGCGCCGGCGGCTCGGCGGTTTCATGTCCCCCTGGGCGGTGAAGCGGCTGGACGAGTTCCGCGGCGACATCAGCCGCTTCCGCGTGGTGCGGCTCAACCCCTCGCGGCTGCGGCAGATCGCGGTGGCGAAGACCGAGCCGGGCGACGAGAACAACCAGGACATCTCGTCCCTGGTCGGGAAGGTGGATATCCGCCGGCTGGAGCAGTATGCGCAGAACGACCCCGATGCCTACGGCTTCTCCGGCGGGCTGAACCGCGCCAACCAGGGCATGCTCGAATTCGTCGAGATGTTCAAGGCGCCGATCAAGATGCTGCATCCGCTGCTGACCGCGACGCAGGAAGGCAGCTACATCGGCACGGAGAACATCGGCGCCATCCCCTTCCAGGGGATCATCATGGCGCATTCGAACGAGGCGGAGTGGCAGAGCTTCCGGAACAACCGGAACAACGAGGCCTTCATCGACCGCATCTACGTCATCAAGGTGCCGTACTGCCTGCGGGTGATGGAGGAGCAGCGGATCTACGAGAAGCTGGTGCGCAGCAGCGAACTGGCCGCGGCGCCCTGCGCGCCCGGGACGCTGGAGATGCTGGCCCGCTTCAGCGTGCTGTCGCGCCTCAAGAAGCACGAGAACAGCAACCTCTTCTCCAAGCTGCGGGTCTATGACGGCGAGAGCCTGAAGGAGACCGACCCGCGTGCGCGCAGCCTGCAGGAGTACCGGGATGCCGCCGGCAACGACGAGGGGATGGACGGCATCTCCACCCGCTTCGCCTTCAAGGTGCTGGCCGCCACCTACAACCACGACACCAGCGAGGTCGCGGCCGACCCCGTTCACCTGATGTATGTGCTGGAGCAGTCGATCCGCCGCGAGCAGTTCGGCGACGACACCGAGAAGCGCTACCTGGAGTTCATCAAGGGCGAGCTCGCGCCGCGCTATGCCGAGTTCATCGGCAACGAGATCCAGAAGGCCTATCTGGAGAGCTATTCCGACTACGGCCAGAACCTGTTCGACCGCTACGTCGCCTATGCCGATGCCTGGATCGAGGACCTGGACTTCAAGGACCCCGACACCGGCCAGCTGCTGAACCGGGAGGCGCTGAACCAGGAGCTGACCAAGATCGAGAAGCCGGCGGGCATCGCCAACCCGAAGGACTTCCGCAACGAGGTGGTGAAGTTCTCGCTGCGGGCGCGGGCCGCGAATGCCGGCCGCAATCCCGCCTGGACCAGCTACGAGAAGATCCGCGAGGTCATCGAGCGGCGGATGTTCAGCCAGGTCGAGGAGCTGCTGCCGGTGATCAGCTTCGGCTCCAAGAAGGACCAGGAGAGCGAGCGCAAGCACGACGAGTTCGTGCGCCGCATGACGAGCCGCGGCTACACCGAGCGGCAGGTGCGGCGCCTGGTGGAGTGGTACATGCGCGTGAAGCAGTCGGGGTAATGGAGAAAGGAGCCGCCATGTTCCGCACGGAGCTGGCGGCCCGCCGCACTCCAGGCGGGCCGAGGCCGCGAAAGCGGCCCGCGCACAACCCGACCGCGATGCCGGATACGCCGCTGGCCTGCGCGAAGCCAAGGCCGCGCAGCGGCCGCCCGGCGTCTGAGGGCATCACGTAGATGCAGATCGTTGACCGACGTCTCAATCCCGGCGGCAAGAGCCTGGCGAACCGGCAGCGCTTCCTCCGCCGCGCCAAGGACATGGTGCGCGAGGCCGTGCGCGATTCCGCCGGGGAGCGCAGCCTGAAGGACATGGAGCGCGGCGGCGAGGTGACGATCCCCGCCTCCGGCGTGAAGGAGCCGCATTTCCGGCGCGCCGCGGGCGGCCTGCGCGAGCACGTGCTGCCCGGGAACAAGGAGTACCTGGAAGGCGACACCATCCCCCGCCCGCGCGGCGGCGCGGGTGGCGGCGGCAGCGAGGGCAGCCCGGACGGGGAGGGCGAGGACGCCTTCCGCTTCGCGCTGACGCAGGAGGAGTTCCTCGACCTCTTCCTCGAGGATCTGGAGCTGCCGGAGCTTGCCAAGAAGCGCGTGGTGGAGGGCGACGCCTCCGGCGTGAAGCGCGCGGGCTTCGCCACCCAGGGCTCGCCGGCGAACCTCGCGCTCGGCCGCACCATGCGCAACGCGATGTCGCGCCGCCTGGCGCTGCGCCGCCCGAAGCCGCATGAGCTGGAGGAGCTGGAGGAGGCGCTGCGCCAGGCCGAGGAGACCGACCCGGCGGAAGCGGAGGCGCTGCGCGGGCGCCTGGCGCTGTTGCGCGCGCGCTCCACCCGCATCCCCTACATCGACCCGATCGACGTGCGCTACCGGCAGTTCGAGCCTGCGCCGAAGCCGATCGCGCGCGCGGTGATGTTCTGCCTGATGGACGTCTCGGGCAGCATGACGGAGGGGATGAAGGACCTCGCCAAGCGCTTCTACCTGCTGCTGCACCTCTTCCTGAAGCGCCGCTACAAGCATGTGGACGTGGTGTTCATCCGCCACACCCACGAGGCGAAGGAGGTGGACGAGGAGACCTTCTTCCGCAGCCCGGAGACGGGCGGCACCGTGGTCTCGACCGCCTTCGAGGAGATGCTGAAGGTGATGGAGGCGCGCTACAGCCCGGCCGACTGGAACATCTATGTCGCCCAGGCCTCGGACGGCGACAACACCAGCGCCGACAACGACCGCACCGCGCATCTGCTGACCGACCGCGTGCTGCCGGCCTGCCAGTACTTCGCCTACCTGGAAGTGGGGCGGGAGGACGATGGCGGCCCGATCGGCTTCATGCCGCGGGAGACGGAGCTGTGGCGCACCTACGGCAAGCTGCGCGCCGCGGAACCGCGCATGGCGATGCGCAAGGTGCGGCACCGCAAGGACATCTACCCCGTCTTCCGCGACCTGTTCCGCAAGGGCGCTGTCGAGGGAGCGAAGAGTTGAGCGTCACCTCCGACCGTCTGCTGTTCAAGGGCGCCGACTGGGACTTCGACACGCTGCGCCGCATCCACGACGCCTGCGAGGAGATCGCAGTCGGGGAACTCGGCCTGTCGATGTACCCGACACGCATCGAGGTGATCTCGGCCGAGCAGATGCTGGACGCCTATGCGGCGAACGGCATGCCCGTGCTGTATCGCCACTGGTCCTTCGGCAAGCGCTTCGCGCGGCACGAGACGCTGTACCGCAAGGGCTTCCAGGGCTTGGCGTACGAGATCGTCATCAACTCCTCCCCCTGCCTCTGCTACGTGATGGAGGAGAACACGGCGACGATGCAGGCGCTGGTGATCGCCCACGCCGCCTTCGGCCACAACCACTTCTTCCGCAACAACCACCTCTTCCTGGAGTGGACGGATGCCCACGGCATCCTCGACTACCTGGAATTCGCGCGCAGCTACATCATGCGCGCCGAGGACAAGTACGGCGAGGCGGCGGTGGAGCGCGTGCTGGATGCGGCGCATGCGCTGTCCTCGCACGGCGTGTTCCGCGTGCCGCGCCGGCGCGTGCCGGACCTGGCCAGCGAGGAGAAGCGGGAGCGCGAGCGGCGCCAGCACGAGGAGCGGATCTACGACGACCTCTGGCGCACCATCCCCGGGCCGAAGAACGCGCCGGCAGCCAAGGCCGAGGAGGCGCGCCGCCGCGCCCTGCTGCAGCTGCCGCAGGAGAACCTGCTGTACTTCCTGGAGAAGACCGCGCCGCGGCTGCGCCCCTGGCAGCGCGAGATCCTGCGCATCGTTCGCCACGTCGAGCAGTATTTCTATCCGCAGCGCCAGACGAAGGTGATGAACGAAGGCTGCGCCACCTGGGTGCACCACCGCATCATGACGCGCCTGCACGAACAGGGGCGGCTGACGGACGGCCACTACCTCGAGTTCCTGCACAGCCACACCAACGTCGTCTTCCAGCCCACCTTCGACGATCCGCGCTATGGCGGGATCAATCCCTATGCCCTGGGCTTCGCCATGATGGAGGACATCGCGCGCATCGCGACCGCGCCGGATGCCGAGGACCGCGAGTGGTTCCCCGACATCGCCGGCCGCGGCGATGCCGAGGCCGCGCTGCGCGAGGCCTGGGCCAACCATCGCGACGACAGCTTCATCGCGCAGTATCTCAGCCCGCGCCTGATGCGGAAGCTGCGGATGTTCCACCTGGTGGACGACCAGTCGGAGGAGGAGCTGCAGGTCGGCGCCATCCACGACGAGCGCGGCTACCGGCGGCTGCGCCGGGCGCTGGCGCGGCAATACGATGTCGGGCGGCTCGATCCCGACATCCAGGTGGACGACGTGGACCTGACGGGCGACCGGCGCCTCATCCTGCGCCACCGCGTGCTGGACCGGCAGATGCTGGAGCCGGAGGAGGCGCGGCAGGTGCTGCAGCACCTGGCCGACCTCTGGGGCTACGGCGTGCTGCTGCGGGAGGTGGATGCGGCGACCGGCGCGGTGCTGCGCGAGCACCACGCCAGCGCACGACCGGGAATCGTGGAGTAGCCTCGCCGGCGCTCAGCGCCGGGCGCGCGCGGCCGTCGCCAGCAGCTCGACCAGGCAGCCCGGCGCGGACAGGGCGAGGACCTGCGCCACGCTGCGCGCCGGTAGGGTGGGCTGCGCGAGGGTGCCGAAGAACTCGGCCCAGGCAGCGTCGAACCCGGCCATGTCCATCCGCCCGTCCAGCGCCGGGTCGCCGACCAGCAGCACCTGCACGCGCACGAGATCCTCGAAGTCCAGGCCGAGCCGCCGCATCCGGGTGTCCAGCTCGTGCAGCGCGGCGCGGGTCTGGGCATGGGTATCGGCGTAGCTGCCATCCGGCAGCATGGGCGCCACCACGCCCGAGAAATGCAGGATGCTGGCCGAGGCCGGCACTTCCACGGCCAGCGCCGCCGACACATCGGCGCCGAGGAGACCATGGCGCCGCACCTCCGCCGTTGCGCCATGGGGCGCGACGCCGGGTATCAACGCAATGATTGGAAGGGGGCGCATCTCCCCCTTGATGTGCGCCTGCGGGGGGGGCGGTTCAACTCGATGGAAATGTTTAATTTAAGAAATAGCGAACATGTGTAACTTGGCAGTTTCGGCACGGGGGCCGGACCTGGACCCCCGCGCCAGCTGCCGCGGGCGCGCTCAGAGCGTGACGGCGACGCCGACCTGCGGCACCAGCACCTTCGCCTCCGCGCCCTGCATGGCGGCCACGAAGCCATCTGGATTGGGTGCGATGATCGGGAAGGTGCCCCAGTGGCAAGGTATGGCCGTCCGCACGCTCGGCAGGAAGCGGCGCACCGCCAGCGCGCCGCGCTTGCCGTCCATGGTGAAGCGGTCGCCGACCGGCACGATGGCGACGGCCGGCTTATGCAACTCGTCGATCAGCGCCATGTCCGAGAACACCTCGGTGTCGCCCATGTGATAGACCGTCGGTTCGCCGGCGGCCTTGGGAGTCACGACGACGCCGTGCGGCAGGCCGAGGTCGTGACTGATGCCGTTCTCGTCCAGCTGCGCGCTGGAATGGAACGCGATGGTCAGGGTGACGCTGAACTCGCCCTGGTCGGTGGTGCCGCCGGAGTTCATCGGGTCCATGGCCTTCAGCCCCTGGCGGGCCAGCCACATGCAGATCTCGTAATTCGCCACGACCTTGGCGCCCGTCCGCTGGCTGATGGCCAGCGCGTCGCCGACATGGTCGGCATGGCCGTGGGTCAGCAGCACATGCGTCGCGCCGGCGGAGGCCTGTGCCGGATCGCCCTTGAAGGACGGATTGCCGGTGAGGAAGGGGTCGATCAGGACGACCGAGCTGCCAAATTCCAGGCGGTAGGCGGAATGGCCGAACCAGGTGAGCTTCATGGGCGCGTTCTCCCTTCTGCGCGTCGCGGGCGCGATGTGTAGCGGAGGGCGGGGCCGGCCTGAAGCCAGCGCCCACAGCGTGATCCACTTCAGTGGATCACGCTGTAGCCTTCGTTCGAGCGGCTGATTCACCCCTCCGGCGATCCCGCCTTCGCGGATCAGACGCTAGGGCGCGGCGTGCAGTGCGGCCCAGACGCGCTCCGCCGTCATCGGCAGCGCGACGCGGCGGCCGCCCAGCGCATCGGCCACCGCATTCGCCACCGCCGCCGGCGCGCCGTTGGTGGGCAGCTCTCCCACGCCCTTGATGCCGAGGGCGTTGTTAGGGGAGGGCACGGGCACCAGCGCGTGGCGGAAGGCGGGCAGGTCCTCGGCGCGCGGCATGGCGTAGTCCATCAGCGTCGCGGTCAGCAGCTGGCCGTCGGAATCGTAGCGCGCCGCCTCGCTCAGTGCGCCGCCGATGCCGGCCGCGAAGCCGCCATGCAGCTGGCCGGCCAGCAGCATCGGGTTGACCACCGTCCCGGCATCGACCGCGGCGGCGAAGCGGTCCAGCACGACCTGGCCGGTGTCCGGGTCCACCTCCACCTCCGCGATGGCGACGCCGGCGGGCCAGGTGACGACGCTGTCGGCGAAGTCTGCGCGGCCCTCGATGGTGCCGGTGCGGGCGGCGACCTCGAACAGCGCGATGCGCCGGTCGGTGCCGGCGACGGCATAGGCGCCATGCTGCCATTCGATGTCGGCGGTCGCGGCTTCCAGCAGCTCCGCAGCCGCCTCCATGCCGGCCTCGATCGCGGCCTCGGCGGCGCGGGCGAAGGTGGTGCCGGAGACGATGGTGGAGGAGGAGCCGCCGGTGCCGCCGCCGCGCGGGATGGTCGCGCTGTCGCCCTGCAGGATGCGCACGCGCTCCGCCGGCACGCCGAAGGCGGCGGCCAGCACCTGGGCATAGGCGGTGGCGTGGCCCTGGCCCTGGCTCTGCGTGCCGGTGCGGGCCTCGATCGTGCCGTCCTGGAGGACCTGCACGATGGAGGTCTCGTCCCCCCAGCCGCCGGAGCCGTGCAGGTGGCAGGACAGGCCCCGCCCGCGCAGCCGGCCCGCGGCGGCGGAGGCGGCGCGGCGGGCCGCGTAGCCGGCGTCGTCGG
>NZ_JAPSMD010000236.1 GCF_027856955.1 Falsiroseomonas oryzae
CCCGGCCCGAGGATGCCGCCCGGCTGGCGGCGCTGCGGGATGCGATCGAGGCGGCCTGCGTCGCCCAGGGCGCGCGCGTGGCCGGCGGCGGCGCACCGCGGCTGCCCAACACCACCTGCCTCGTACTGGCCGGCGTGCCGGCGGAGACGCAGGTGATCGCGCTGGACCTGGCGGGGGTGCGGGTCTCGGCCGGCGCGGCCTGCTCCTCGGGCAAGGTCGCGCGCAGCCACGTGCTGGCGGCGATGGGGCTGGGCGAGGAGGCCGGCTCCGCCGTGCGCGTCTCGCTGCCATGGAACGCGGAGGCGGATTCGGCGGAGCGGTTCGTGGCGGCCTGGGGGGCGATGCGGGACAGGCTCTCGCGGAACGCCGCCGGACGCGCCACATAGCGGCGCGATGACCCGGCCGAACCGCCCGATCTATCTGGACAACCACGCCACCACGCCGGTGGACCCGCGCGTGCTGGCGGCGATGCGGCCCTGGTGGGAGCAGAACTTCGCCAATCCCGGCTCCGTCGAGCACGCGATGGGCCGCGCGGCGGAGGAGGCGGTGGAGGACGCGCGCGGCCATGTCGCGGCGCTGGTCGGGGCGGAGCCGTCGGAGATCCTGTTCACCTCCGGTGCCACCGAATCCAACAACCTGGCGATCAAGGGCGCTGCGCGGTTCGCGAAGGCGCAGGGCACCGACCGGCTGCGCGTGGTGACGCTCGCCACCGAGCACAAATGCGTCCTGGAAAGCGTGAAGGACCTGGCCGCCGAGGGCTTCGAGCCCGTGGTGCTGCCGGTGCGCCCGGACGGGCTGCTCGACCTCGACCTGCTGGAGGCGACGCTGGCCGCGGCGCCCACGCTGCTGGTCTCGGTCATGGCGGTGAACAACGAGATCGGCGTGGTCCAGGACCTCGCCGCGGTCGGCGCGATCGCGAAGCGGCACGGCGCGCTGTTCCACACGGACGCGGCGCAGGCGGCCGGGCGCGTCCCGCTCGATGTCGGCGCGATCCGCGCCGACCTCATGTCGCTGTCCGGGCACAAGCTCTACGGGCCGAAGGGGATCGGCGCGCTCTATCTGCGCCGCCGGCCGCGGGTGCGCCTCGCGCCGCTGTTCTCCGGCGGCGGGCAGGAGAGGGGGCTGCGCTCCGGCACGCTGCCGGCGCCGCTGATCGTCGGCCTGGGCGAGGCCTGCCGGATCGCGGCCGGGGAGGCGCCTCTGGATGCCGGCCGCATCGCCGGGCAGCGCGACCGCTTCCTGGCGGCGCTGCGGGCCGAGGTGCCGGGGCTCGACCTCAACGCGGCCGGGGCGCCGCGCGTGGCGGGCAACCTCTCGCTGGCCTTCCCGGGCGGCGTCACCGCGCAGGAGATCATGCAGGCCGCGCCGGCGGTCTGCGTCTCCACCGGCTCGGCCTGTTCCTCGGCGGAGGTCGAGCCCTCCCATGTGCTGAAGGCGCTCGGCCTGCCGGAGGCGCGCGCACGCGCCACCTTGCGGATCGGGATCGGCCGATTTACCTCCCCCGCCGAGGTGGACCTGGCCGCCGCGGCGCTGGGCGCCGCGTGGCGACGGGCCATCGCGCAACGGATGGGCGCCCCGGCCGGTATGGCAGGCGCGGCGGAGTAGGGCCTCAGATGCCGAAGATGACGTTCATCGAGCGCGACGGGACGCGCAAGGAAGTCGACGCGCCGCTCGGGCTGTCCGTGCTGGAGATCGCGCACAAGCACGGCGTGGATATCGAGGGTGCCTGCGAGGGCTCGCTCGCCTGCTCGACCTGCCACGTGGTGGTGGACGGCGCCTGGTTCGGCAAGCTGGCCTCGCCCACCGAGGACGAGGAGGACATGCTCGACCTCGCCTTCGACCTGCAGGAGACGTCGCGTCTGGGCTGCCAGATCATCATGACCGAGGCGCTGGACGGGCTGGTGGTGAAGCTGCCCTCCGCCACGCGGAACGCGCTGGGCTGAGATGATGCCGACCGTCCCGGCCTACGGGGCCGAGGGCGGCCTCTTCCGGCGGTTGCGCCAGGCCTGCGCGGCGGAGTGGCAGGCCTACACCTGGCATCCGTTCGTCCAGGGGATCGCCGACGGCACGCTGCCGCTGACCGCCTTCAAGCGCTATCTGGTGCAGGACTACCTGTTCCTGGTGCAGTTCGTGCGCGCCTTCGCGCTCGCCGCCTACAAGGCGGAGAGCCTCGACGCCTTCCGCGACAAGGCCGCCGCCATCCAGGCGCTGCTGCACGAGATGACGCTGCATGTCGGCTACTGCGCCGAATGGGGCATCGCGGAGCACGCCATCCTGGCCGAGCCGGAGGCGCCGGAGACGGTGGCCTATACCCGCTGGGTGCTGGACCGCGGCATCGCGGGCGACATCCTCGACCTGGAGGTGGCGCTGGCGCCCTGCACCGTGGGCTATGGCGAGATCGCGCTGGCGATCGAGACGAGCCCGACGCGGTCGCGCGACGACAACGCCTACGAATCCTGGATCGCCATGTATGCCGGCGCGGAGTACCAGGCGCTGGCGCGGGGCGCCGCGGCGCGGCTGGACGCGCTGGGCGAGAGCCATGGCGGCGCCGCGCGCTTCGCGGCGCTGCGCGCCGACTTCGCCAAGGCGGCGCGGCTGGAGGCCGATTTCTGGGCGATGGGGCTGCGGGCCGCATGAAGGTCCTGGTCGCCATGTCGGGCGGCGTCGACTCCTCGGTGGTCGCCGGGCTGCTGGCTGAGGCCGGGCACGAGGTGGTGGGCGCGACGCTGCAGCTCTACGACCACGGCGCCGCGGTCGCGAAGAAGGGCGCCTGCTGCGCCGGGCAGGACATCCACGATGCGCGCCGCGTGGCCGACAGGCTGGGCATCCCGCACTACGTGCTGGACCGCGAGGCGCGCTTCCGCAGCGCGGTCATCGAGGATTTCGCGGACAGCTACGCGCGCGGCGAGACGCCGATCCCCTGCATTCGCTGCAACCAGACCGTCAAGTTCCAGGACTTGGTGGCGCTGGCCCGCGACCTGGGCTGCGAGGCGCTGGCCACCGGCCACTACGCCCGCCGGGTCGAGGGGCCGGACGGGCCAGAGTTGCACCGCGCCGCCGACCCGGCGCGCGACCAGTCCTATTTCCTGGCGATGACGACGCCGGCCCAGCTGGCCTTCGCGCGCTTCCCGCTGGGCGACATGCCGGACAAGGCGGCGGTGCGGGCGGCGGCGGGGCGGCTCGGCTTGGCCGTGGCGGAGAAGCCGGACAGCCAGGACATCTGCTTCGTCCCCGCCGGCCACTATGCCGAGACGGTCGCCAGGCTGCGCCCGGAGACGGCGGAGCCTGGCGAGATCGTCGATGTCGAGGGGCGCGTGCTGGGCACGCATCGCGGCATCGGGCGCTACACGGTGGGGCAGGGCAAGGGGCTCGGCCTGGGTGGCGCGGCGGAGCGGCTGTTCGTCGCCGCCGTGGATGCGCCGCGGCGCCGGGTGGTCGTCGCCCCGCGCGGCGCCCTGCCGCGGCGGGAGGTGGTCGCGGGCGAGGTGAACTGGCTGGCCGCACCGCCAGCCGATCCGATCCGCGTGCGCGCGAAGCTGCGTGGGCGGGACGCGCCGCGGGAGGCCACGGCCGCCTGGGATGCCGCGGCGGGGCTCTTGCGCGTGGTGCTGGACGACCCGAACGTGGTGGCGCCCGGCCAGGCCTGCGTGCTGTACGACGGCGAGCGTGTGATGGCGGCGGGCTTCATCCGCGCCGAGGCACGCGAGCCCGCCGCAGGCGTTGACAGGCAAGGGGCCGCGGCGTAACCGGGGCGCCCTCGGCGGGCCCTGGGCGCGTCGATGCTTGTTGGGGCGGCGTAGCTCAGCTGGTTAGAGCACGGCACTCATAATGCCGGGGTCAGCGGTTCAAGTCCGCTCGCCGCTACCAACCACAGCCCTCTGAACTCGTGATCTGAGATTGGCCCGGTTCCGGGGACGGTTGCCGGGTGGGGATCCGTGGTTCTCCGCCATGGCTCCGGCTTCGTCCTTGATGGGCGAGAGATAGCCCAGGGCGGAATGGCGCCTGGTCCGGTCGCAGAAGCCTTCGATGAACCGTTACATGGCCATCCGGGCTGAGAGCGGAAGCTGCGCCGGTCCGGCAGTTCGCACTCGAGTGTCGCGAAGAACGCCTCTGCCATGGCGCTGTCACAGGCATCCCCGACCGAGCCCGCGCAGGGGCGCACGCCCGCCTCTTTGCATCTGAGGCCGAAGGCCACGGAGGTGCATCGCCCGGGTTGAAACGGTCGTCGCGACGCCCCTCTGCGCCGTCTGCTGCGCCTCATCGATCCCTCTGCCGGCGTGCTCCGGTTCAGCGTCCTGCGCGGCCTGCCAATTGAGCGCCGCCGCCACCGCGGCAAGTTCGTCCTCACTGCGAACGCTCAGGTCAGTGCCCTTCGCGAAGTACTGCCGCAGCAGCCCATTCGTGTTCTCCTTCGTGCCTCGCTGCCACGGGCTGTGCGGATCGCAGAAACGATCCGCCACGCCGGCGTCGATCCGCAGCCTGGCGGGTTCGCTCATCTCCACGCCCTGGTCCCGGGCGAGCGACGGCAGCACCCTTCCCACCGGCCGGCGGCGTCACCGTATCCGGCTCGTGCCGTCTCGCCCGACGCCGATTCCGCATGGCTCCGCAGGCAGCTTCCGCGCATGAGATTGCGCTTGACGAAGCCGACATCCTGCCGTCACGTTCGCGTAAGTGTGGGCCCGCACCCGGCGCAGATCGGGCGGTGCAATTCTGCCAAGGGACAGGGCGACCCAGGCGACTGGCCGCTGTTCCTCGAGGGCCCCGCACCGAATCAACGGGAGGAACATGGATGAACTGGGGTAAGCGGTCGCTCTTGGGGCTGCTCGGTGGCGCGGTCTTCTCCATAGGATTTGCCGTGCAGGCGGCGGCGCAGACGCAGCCGCCGATCCGCATCGGCATCCTCGTCGCGCTGGAAGGTGCCTTCGCGGCCGGCGGGGCGGACGGCGTGCGCAACGTCGAGCTCGCGCTGCGGCAGGTGAACAACACGGCAGGCGGCCGTCGGATCGAGACGGTGGTGGCGCCGACCGACACGCGGCCCGACACCGCCGTGCGTCAGGCGAGGCGGCTGATCGAGCAGGATCGCGTGGACTTCGTCATCGGTCCGCTTTCGGGCTCCGAGGGCATCGCCATCCGCGATTTCGCCAAGACCGTCCCCGACCGCACCTTCATCAACGGCATCTCCGGTGCGATGGAGATGACCTTCGTGGATCCGGCGCCGAACGTGTTCCGCTTCAACCTCGACGGCAACCAGTGGGGCGCGGGGCTCGGCCGCTTCGCGGTGCAGCAGCGCAACATCCGCCGGATCGCGACCGTCGCGGCCGACTACTCCTTCGGGCACACGAACCTCATGGGCTTCGCGGTGGATTTCTGCCGCGCCGGCGGGACGATCGTGCAGCGCTTCTGGGTGCCGCTCGGCGCGACCGACTTCGGCGGCGTGATCGCGCAGCTGCCGGACAACATCGACGCCGTCTATCTCGGCCTCGGCGGGACGGATGCCATCAACTTCCTGAACCAGTGGCAGCAGGCCGGCGCGGGCACGCGCATCCTCGGCGGCACGATCATGGCCGACCCGACGGTGCTGACCGCGCGCGGGCGGGCGCGCAACGCGCTGATCGGCGCGCTGACCTCCGGCCCGATCGCCGAGGACAACAACTCGCCGGCCTGGCAGGCCTATGTCCGCGCCTATCAGGAGGCCTTCCCGGCCAACCAGCGCTTCCCGACGCCCTCGCTCTTCGGCGTCGGCTACTACATCGCGACCCAGGCGGCGATCGCCGGGCTGAACGCCGTGAACGGCGACCTCAGCGACGGCCAGCGCCGCTTCAACGCCGCGCTCTCCCAGCTGCGGCTGGCGACCCCGCTCGGGGAGATCTCGCTGAACGAGAACCGCCAGGCCACCGGCACGGTGTTCATCAACGAGGTCGCCGAAGGCTCCGGCGGCAACCTGGTGAACCGCAATGTCGGCCGCCAGGAAGGCGTGACGCAGACGCTCGGCATGGACCTGGCGGCGTTCCGCGCCCTCGGGCTGCCGTCGCGCACCAACCCGGATTGCCGGGCGCTGGGTGGCGGCTGATCGCCGGCAGGCGGCGCGCCGCGGGTTGTCCTTCCCGCGGTGCGCCGAAAGCCCGCCCTTCCTTCGCCTGGGATGACGGCCACGGCGCCTGCGGAAGCCATTCCGCGGGCGCCGCTTGGATCGTGAGGCTTCAGGAACGCCGCGGCCCTCCGGTCACCCATCCTCGTCCGATCTCGCGCACGGAGTTCCTGCTGCCATGCCCGATGTGACGCGTCGCCGTCCGGTTTGGACGCTGATCGTCGTGGTGCTCGCCGCGCTCCTGCTCTGGCTGATCCTGGCACCCTGGGGACCCGGGCTCGAGCAGGTGCTCGGCCGCAAGCGTGTCTTCGTCAACGCGCTTTTCGGCGGCCTGACCCTCGGCGCGCTCTATTTCCTCGTCGCTTCCGGCTTCACGCTCATCTTCGGGCTGATGCGCAACGTGAACCTCGCGCATGGCTCGCTGTATCTGCTGGGCGGCTATGTGGGCTACGTCGTGTCGAATGTCGTCGGCTACGTGCTGATCACCCTGCCGATCGTCTTCGTGATCGTGGGGCTGCTCGGCCTGCTGCTGCAGCACCAGGTGTTCCGCCGCATGGAAGGCGAGGAACTGCGCCAGACCATGGTGACCATCGGCCTCTCGGTGGTGCTCGCCGACATCATGCTGTGGATCTGGGGTGGCCAGTCCTACACGCTGCAGACGCCCGAATGGCTGGAAGGGCCGGCGACGCTGCCGGTCGTCGTCGGCACCGACCGGCAGGGCAATCCGGTCTACATGCGCTTCCCGCAGGTCCGGATCGCCATCCTGATCATGGCCATCGTGATCGGCGTGGCCATGTGGCTGGTGCTGAACCGCACGCGGCTCGGGATGCTGATCCGCGCGGGTGTGGACGACAAGGAGATGCTGACCGCGTCCGGCATCCGCATCCAGTACGTCTTCCTCGCCGTCTTCGGCTTCGGCGCGGGGCTCGCCGGCATCGCGGGCGTGGTCGGCGGCACCTTCCAGTCGCTCGCACCGGGCGAGGACACGCGCTTCCTGCTCGCCAGCCTTGTCGTGGTGATCGTGGGCGGGATGGGCTCTATCCCCGGCGCCGCGCTCGGCGCGCTGATCATCGGGCTCGTCGAGCAGATCGGGCTCGTCTACGCGCCGACCTATTCGGTGGTGTTCACCTTCCTGATCATGGCGCTGGTCCTCGCCTTCCGGCCGCAGGGCCTGTTGGGCTCGCGCCGATGACGGAGGGAGGGCGCGTGGCGCCGGCCGACCGATCCCGCGAGTCCCGTGCCGCCGCCCCGCTGGAGCCGCAGCGGCCGGAGGGGATACCGGCCGTCTGGTGGGCCGTCGGGCTGATCCTGCTGCTGATGCCGGTGGCCGCCAGCAATTTCTGGCTGTTCCAGGTGTTCGGCTGGTCCTTCTGCCTCGGCATCATCGCGCTGTCGCTGATGTTCCTGGCGGGCTACGGCGGCATGGTCAGCCTGATCCAGATGACGGTCGCGGCGCTCGCCGGCTACGTGGTCGCGATCCTCGGCAGTTCGGGCGTGCAGGAGATCAGCGTCGGCCTGCCCTGGTGGCTCTACCTGCCGCTGGCGATCCTGATCGCGGCGGCCTTCGCGACGCTGGTCGGCGCGCTGGCGGTGCGGACCGAGGGCATCTACACCATCATGATCACGCTGGCGATCGCCAGCGCCTTCTTCTACTTCACGCGGCAGAACTACGCGATCTTCAACGGCTACAACGGCTTCAACCGCGTGGTGCCGCCGATGCTGTTCGGCGTGGATTGGCGGCAGCCGACCGCCTTCTACTACCTCACCCTCTTCTGGGCGGCGGCCTGCTACCTCGCGGTCGTCTACGTGTCGCGCTCGCCCTTCGGGCTCGCCTTGCAGGGCATCCGCGACAATCCGCGCCGGATGGCGGCGATGGGCTTCAACGTCACGGCGCATCGCATCGCGGCCTATTGCTTCGCCGGCGTCATCGCCGCGATCGGCGGCATCCTGCTGGTGTGGCAGAACCAGCAGGTCGCGCCGTTCACCGCCGGCATCGGCGCGGTGATCGACATCCTGATCATCGCCGTGATCGGCGGCATCCGGAGGCCGATCGGCGCCTTTATCGGCGCCTTCCTCTTCGTGCTCCTCAGCATCTACAGCCCCGATGTGCTGTCCGCCTTCGGGCTGTCGAACGAGCGCTTCAAGCTGATCGTCGGCCTGGGCTTCCTGGCCATCGTGTTCTTCTCGCCCGATGGCGCGCTCGGCCTGTGGGAGCGCTGGCGCGCGGCGCGCCGCAAGGCGGTGGATCCGCTGACCGGCCGCGCGCGCGAGGGGGCGCCGCCATGACGCCCGACGCGACCGCGGGGGCC